>JBJMNJ010000259.1:0-14497 GCA_045804325.1 Gemmatimonadaceae bacterium | reverse complement strand
CCGTACGCCGAGTGCGGGCCGCCGTGGATGTAGAGCGCGAGGGGGTACTTCTTGCCGGCCTGGTAGCCGTAGGGCTTCATGAGCCAGCCCTCGATCTCGAGCCCGCCGACGCTCCGGTACGTGAAGCGCTCCGCGTCGCTCCACGCGATCTCGGCGTTGAGCTTGTCGTTGAAGCCCGTGAGCTTCCGCTCGCCCGTGCCGTCGGCGTTGGCGACGAAGAGCTCGGTGGGCTTCGTCATGCTCGTGGCGACGAACGCCACGACGCGCCCGGCGTCGTCCGCCGAGAAGCCGTTGATGCGCCGGCGCCCGCCGACGATCTCGCGCACCGTGCGCGCCTTCGGATCGACGACGTGGAGCGCCGTGCGCCCGCCCACCGCCGCCTGCATCAGCATGCGCCCGTTCGGCAGCCACTCGAACTGCTCGGGCTCGTAGACGAAGTCGCCGATGACGTTCACCGGCTGCCCGCCGGCCGCGTCCACGACGCCGAGGCGGACCGACTTCGTGCGCGCCGGCCGCCACGTGAAGGCGATCTGCCGCCCGTCGGGGGACCACTGGAGGTCGCTCTCGAAGCCGGGGATCGTCGCGACGCGGCGGGGCTCGCACTCGGACGCCCCGCACCCAGCCGCGGGGATGACGAAGATCTCGCTGTCGTTGCGCTCGGCCTCGTCGCGCCGGGCGTCGTAGGGGAGCTTCGCGATCGAGTCGCGCGCGGCCTGCACGGCGGAGTCGGAGCGCAGCCCGCTGTCGGCCACGAAGGCGATCCAGCGCCCGTCGGGGGAGACGGCCGCGTCGCGGTGCGAGTACGCCGTGCTCGTCAGGCGGCGGCGCTCCTCGCCGGGGCGCTGCACCCAGATCTGCTGGGCGCGCCACGCGCGCGCCTCGCGGAGCCCGGGGATGAAGCCCCGGCCGTTCGCCTTGTAGCCCGCGTCCACGATGTGCCGGCCGTCGAAGCGCGCGGGGTCCACCGGGCGCGTGATCGCGCCGTACGGAGGCCGCGCCATGGCGCCCATCTTCGCGAACAGGTCGTCCTTGCGGCCGCCCGCCGTGTCGGGCGCGATGGTGTCGGTGAAGACGAAGAGCCGGCCGTCGCGCGTCGCGGTGCCTCGCGGCGGGTAGCTCGTCGGCTGGAACGCCTCGCCGCCCGGGCGGTCCATGCGCAGGGCCCACGTGTTGCCCTTGCCGCCGGCGCGCTGGGACTGGAAGAACAGGAGCGAGCCGTCCGGCGAGAAGCGCGGGTTCGAGCTCTCCGTGCTCGGCGACGTGTAGCGCACGGGCTCCCCGCCCGCCGTCGGCACCACCCACACCTCGCTGTGGCGCTTGTTCTCGGCCGCGTTCACCGTGGTGACGGTGAAGGCGACGAGCCGCCCGTCGGGCGAGACGTCGGGGGCGGAGAGGGTGGTGACGCGATACCAGTCGTTGGGCGTGAACGCGCGGCCGGACTGCGCGAGCAGCGGCGCCGCGGGGGCGAGTAGCGAGAGAGCGACGAACCGAAGGTGGCGCATCGGGGCTCCGGGTGGGTGGGACGGGCGTTCTACCATTCAGAAACTACGCGGCAGGCGGCCGACGCGTTGGAAGGCGGCCCTCGGCCCTCGGCCTGCTCTCTGGCTTCCTCGCGGCGCGAGCGGCGTACACGGCCGCCCAGCCGCGCACGCGGTTCGGCGGCCGAGGGCCGAGGGCCGAGGGCCGAGGGCCGAGGGCCGAGGGCCGAGGGCCGAGGGCCGAGGGCCGGAGTGCGTACGCCGGTCGCTGCCGCGAGGGGTCGAGAGCCGAGGCTAGATCTTCTTCGCCTTCCACGCTCCCCGCCTGAACAGCACCCCGCTCAGGAACGCGAGCAGCGAGAACGCCGCCGTCACGGCCACGAACGCGCCGCGCGGGCCCACGTCGAGGTGCGACGCGAGGAGCCACGCGAGCGGGATCTCGAAGAGCCAGAAGCAGATGAAATTGAGCCACGTCGGCGTCCACGTGTCCCCCGCCCCGTTGAACGACTGGCCGAGCACCATCCCGTAGGCGTAGAACGGGAAGCCGAGCGCGACTGTGCGCAGGCAGGCGACGCCCCAGGGCGCTACCGCCGGGTCCTGCGTGAACAGCCGGACGATGAACGGCGCGAACGCGAGGAAGAGCACCCCGACGCCGCCGAGGAAGTACAGGTTGTACCGCCCCGCCTGCCACACCGCGCGCTCGGCGCGCCGCGGGTCGCCGGCGCCGAGCGACTGCCCGACCATGGTCGCGGCGGCGTTGCTCATGCCGAAGGCGGGGAGCAGCGCGAACATCACGACGCGCATGCCGATGGTGTAGCCGGCGAGCACCGAGCTTCCGAAGGCGGAGACGATGCGCACGAGCCCGATCCAGCTCGTGGTGCCGACGAAGATCTGGAACGTCACCGAGCCGGACATGCGGATCATGCGCATCATCAGCGCGGGGTCGAGCGCGAAGTGCCGGGGCTCGACCGACACGCGCCCGCGGCCGCGCCCGAGCCGGGCGAGCGCGTACAGCGCGCCCGTGCCGCGGCCGATCGTCGTCGCGATGGCCGCGCCGGCGACGCCGAGCGCAGGGAGTCGTCCCGGCCCGAACACGAGCACGGGGGCGAGCAGGATGTTGATCCAGTTCGCGAGCCAGAGCGTGCGCATGGCGATCGCGGCGTCCCCCGCGCCGCGGAAGATCGCGTTGACGAGGAAGAGCATCAGCACGCTGAGGTTGCCGCCGAGCAGCACGCGCGTGTAGTTGCTCCCGCTCGCGATCACGCCGGGCGACGCGCCCATGAGCGCGAGGAGCCGCGGCGCCAGCGTGATGCCGAGGACGCCGAGGACGACCGAGATGAGCACGCAGAGCAGGATGCCCTGCGCGGCGGCGTGCGCGGCGCCCTCCGGGTCCTTCTCGCCGATGCGCCGCGCGACGGTGGCGCTCACCGGGATGGCGAGCCCCATGCCGAGCGTGTAGACGATGGCGAGCATCGACTCCGTGAGCCCGACGGTCGCCACGGCGTCGGCGCCGAGGTGGGCGACGTAGAACACGTCCACCACGGCGAAGACGCTCTCCATGCACATCTCGAGCACCATCGGCACCGCGAGGAGCAGGATGGAGCGTCCGATGGGCCCGGCGGTGTAGTCGTGGTCGTGCGTGCCGCGCACGGCCTCGCGCACGGCGTCCCAGAAGCCCGGGAGCGGCGCGTCGGGCGCGGTGGCCGCGGCGGCGGCGGTCGATTCTGACATGTGGTCCACCTGGAGCGACACGGGGCGACCCCCCGTCGCGGGCGACGGGTCGTCGGAATGGGCGCGGCGGACCGCCGTGGGCGGCCCTCGCGGGCAGTCGAGTTGTGTCGGGCGAGATCCGCGCGGAGGCAGCGGGGATCTAGCGGCGTGCGCGAGGCGTCAGCGCGACGCGGGGCAGGTAGCGACGACCGTATCCATCGAACCCTCCGGATGCCGCCGGTGAACTCCGGCGGGTGCGCGGGAGACTCCGACTCCCGCGGGGGCGTCACGATAGCGGCGGCCGGGCCCCGCGCGCAAGGGGCCGCGCCGGCAGCTCGTCCCGTCGCGGGGCCGCTCGGCCCAGGCGCGCTGGCGCGCGGCATCGCGGCGCCGCATCGTGTCCGCGTCCCGTGCCGCCCCACCCCCGGGCTCGCCATGCGCTCTCGACTCCTCCTCCTCGCGCTCGCGCTCGTCGCGGCCGCCGGCTGCTCGCACAACCGGGTCCTCCTCGGCCGCGACCAGCTCGCGCCGGCACGGGGCGACACCCTCGCCGTGCACTCGGCCGCGATGCCCGCGGGCGAGGTGCGCCGCGTCACGCTGCGCGTGCGCAGCGGCGCCGTGGTCGTCGCCGCGGGCCGCGACGACTCGGTGCGCGCGACCCTCGCCGTGGGGCGAACGGGGAGCCGGCGCGGGCACCCCTGCGACCCCGAGCGCGCGGCCTCCGCACGCGTGGCCATCGAGCGCGACGCGGACGGCGTCGTCGTGACCTCCTCGCCCAACCTCGGCGACCGCTGCCACGAGTACTGGCGCGTGGAGGTGCCGTCGCGGGTCGCGCTCGACGCGCGCGCGGAGGTGGCCCGGCTCGTGGTCGACGGCGTCGCCGGCGGCGTCAGGCTCTCCGTCGCGGTGGGCGAGATCGCCGCCACCGTGCCGCGGGGGGACGTCGACGCGGAGGTGCGCAGCGTGGGCGACGTGGACGTTCGCACCGCCACCGACGACTACGCGGACGCGTCCGCCGAGGCGGACGTCGGGGACGTGCTGATCGAGGTCGACGCGCACCGCGTGGACGCCGCGCAGGCGCCCGGGCCCGGCGGGCGCGTCGGGCTGCGCGGCCGCGGACGCGATCGGCTCCGCGTCCGTTCGGGCGTCGGGGACGCGACGCTCCGCATCGGGCGCGCGGTGCCTCCCGGCCCCTGATGGGGGCGGGCTCGTGAGGCGCATCGTCACGGCTGCGGCGCTGACGACGGCGCTCGCCGCCTGCGCGCCGAAGGCCGTCCTGGTCCCGGGCGGCGCCGGGGCCGCGCCGGCGCGCGGCGACACGCTCGGGGTGCAGTACGCCGCCTCACCCGCCGCCGGGTTCTCCGGGCTGACGCTGCGCGTGCGCAACGGGTCCGTCGTCGTCCGCGCCGGGAAGGACGACTCCGTCCGCGTCCGGCTCGCCGTCGGCGCGCCCATCCGCGGCGCGAGCACCGGGAAGTGTCGGCGAGAGCAGGCGCGTGCGACGATCCTGCGACTGATCGCCTCGGGCCGCGAGGTCGCGGCGCAGGTGGACGCGGGGCGGGACTTCGGCTGCCTCGACTACTGGGAGATCGAGGTGCCGGAGCGCTTCGCGGTGGACGTCTCGGGCGCCAACGCCTCGCTCCGCATCGCCGGCGTCGCCGGGGGCGTGCGCGCCACGACCGCGGTCGGCCGCATCGACGTGCGCGTGCCCGGCGGCGCGGTCGAGGCCGACGTGCGCGAGTCGGGCGACCTCCTCGTGCGCGTCGGAAGCGGGTCCTTCGGCGACGCGGTGGTGGAGTCGCGCGTGGGCACGGCCGGCCTCGCGGTGGACGGGCAGCCGGTCGCGCCCCTGCCCGGCCCGGGGCCCGGCCAGCGCGTCGAGCGGCGCGGCACGGGGCACGACCGGTTCACCGTCCGCACCGAGGTGGGCCACGCCCGGCTCGAGCTCGGGCCGAGCGCTCCGCCGGACGCGTCGACGGCGGCGCCGCCGACCTAACGAGCCTCCGCGAACGCGCGGCGGATGCGCACCGTGCGCCGGAGCTCGTCGGCGTGCTGGAGCACCTTGCGCCGCAGGTCCGCCGGGAGCGCGGGGTGCGCCGCGAGCCAGTCCCGCACGCGTCGCTCCGCCCCCTCTCCCGTCTGCCCGCCGAGGAACGCCTCGAGCCACGATCCGAGGAAGAAGATGCGTCGGTTGCGCTGGATGAACGGGAGCGAGTCGAGCGCGGGCACGAGGTACGGCGCGGTGAGCTCGGGCGCCGTGACGTCGTTGAAGGCGCCGAGGCTCGCGGTCACCCACTCCTCGTTGAGGCTCGAGTCGGCGAAGTAGCGCCGGAAGTACGCCGCCTTCACCGCCGGGTCGGGGCGCGCGGCGCCCGCCACGAACGCGCGCCGCCGCCCCTCGCTCGTCGAGTCGCGCAGCGTCTCCTCCGCGAGGCGGCGGGCCGCCGTCGGCGCGCCGCGCGAGACGAGACGCGCGACGATCGCCCAGCGCGTCGGCCCGCGCAGCGGCTCGCCGAGCACCCGGGTGCTGTCGATCAGCGAGTCGAGGTAGGCGAGCGCCGAGGGCGTGCGGGCCACCGCGACGAGCGCGTCGAAGTAGGCGCGCCGCACGCCGTAGGAGCGCAGGGTGTCGGCGGCCACGGCGCGCAGCCCGCGCTCGAGCTGGGGCAGCACGGTGTCCCGCTGCGCGTCGGACAGGTAGGCGCCGGCGGCGCGCGTGACGCGCGCGAGCACCGCGGGAACGATCTGCTCGTCCCGCTCCCCGGGCAGCTCGCGCATCGCGAGCGCCAGGTAGCGCGACGGCGAGTACCGTGCCTCCCGCACGAGGTCCCAGAGCGCGCCCCAGAGCTGCGCGCGCAGCAGGTCGTCGTCGTAATGCGCGACGTCCGCCTCGGCGATCGCGAGGCTCGCGCTGTCGAGCAGGAACACGGCGTAGGCGTGGTCGTCGGCGTTGGGCCACGCGAAGAGCGGGGCCACGCGGCGCGGGTTCTCCAGATGCGCGGCGACGGTCGCGGTGCGGTCGACGATGCGCACCGCGCGGTCGTACTCGACGCGCGGCCCGATGAACATCACCTGCGTCGCGACGGGCCACGGGCGCTCGCCGCTCAGCGCGGGCTGCGCGGGGCGCTGCGTGAGCACCACGCCGCCGTCCGTGCCGGCCGCGTTGCGATAGAGGCGCTGCTCGAACACGGGCACGCCGGGGCGCAGGATCCAGTGCTCGCCGAACTCGGCGAGCGACCGCCCGGCGGCGGCGCCGACCGCGTCGAGCAGGTCGCGCCACGTGGCGTTGCCGTAGGCGTGCGCGGCGAGGAAGCGCTGCACGCCGCGCCGGAACGCCGTGTCCCCCACGACGAACTCGAGCTGCTTCAGCACGGCCGGCGCCTTGTTGTAGACGATGGGGCCGTAGTTGCTCTTCGCCTGGTCGAGGTTCGCGAGCGGCTGCCACACGGCGCTCGTCCCCTCGGTGACGTCCATCTCGTAGGCGAGCGGCTTGTTGCGCAGGTAGAACGTCTTCCACGCGCCCGTGCCCGGGTCGAGCGCCTGCTGCATCTTGGCCGCCATGTAGGTCGAGAACCCCTCCTTGAGCCAGAGGTCGTCGAACCAGCGCATCGTGACGAGGTCCCCGAACCACTGGTGCGCGACCTCGTGGTAGATCGTCCCCTTGCGGCCGAGCTGCTGCGCCAGCGTGGGGCGCTCGCGGAAGACGAAGCGCTCCTCGTTGTAGAAGATCGCGCCCGGGTGCTCCATCCCCCCGAACGGGAACGCCGGCGCGAGCACCACGTCGAACTTCCGGAACGGGAACGGCCGCGCGAAGTAGCCCTCGAGCCACGCGAGGGCGCGGCGGTTCACCGCGAGGAGCGTGTCCGCGTCCACCTCGCGCGCGCGGGAGCGCCGGACGTAGAGCGAGATGGGCCGCGAGCCGCGCGCCGAGTCCGCGGGCAGCGTCACCGTCTCCCACGGCCCCGCGGCGAACGCGATGAGATACGTGCTGATCGGCTCCGTCTCGCGGAAGCGGTGCTCCGTTCTCCCGCGCTCGACGACGGCGATGGACGAGTCGCGCAGGCGCTCGCCGTTCGCCACCGCGACCCACCCGTTCGGCGTGCGCAGCGTGAGCGTCACGCGCGCCTTGAGGTCGGGCTGGTCGAAGCACGGGAAGAGCTGGTTCGCGTCGGCCGGCACGAGGAGCGTGTACAGGTACTCGGCCCCGTCGGTCGCGTCGCGGTAGCGGATGATGCTCGCCCCCGTCGGCGCGACGAGGGCGCGGAACGCGAGCTCGACCTGGTTCTCGCCCTCGCGCAGCGCGGCGGCGGGGATGCGCACGTGGGCGCCGTTCGCCTCGGCCTCCGCACGCTGGCCGTTCACCACCGCCGGCCCCAGCCACGGCCCGCGGAAGTCGAGGATGGCGTCGGCCGCGCCCGTGCTGCGGAAGCGCACGACGACGGTGCCGTACGCGGTGTCCCCGCGCGAGACGTCGAGCGAGAGGTCGTAGCGGACGTCGCGCACGCGCGCGGCGCGCCAGCGGGCGAGCGCCTCCGAGACGCCCGCGCCCATGAGGGAGTCGTCGGACGGCTGCGTCGGTGCCGCCGCGGTCAGGGCGGCGGCGAGGACGAGTGTGAGCATGCCGGGAGGCTAGTGGGCCGCGCGCCGCGTGAGCAAGGCGTCGGGTCCTTGCGCCCGCCGGCCGACGACCTCACCGTGGACCCGGACCACCTGCGAGGAGGAAGCCCATGCGCACGCTCGCCCTGCTGGCGCTCGGTGCCGCGCTCGCCGCGCCGGCCGCCGCGCAGAACCGGACCACCGCGCGCTCGAGCTCCGTGCTCGGCCTGGACGAGATCGTCCCGTTCGGCACGCAGCGCATCCGGTACGTCATCGAGCGGACGCGTCCGCGCTTCCTCCAGCCGGACCCCTCGGCCGCGGCCGCCGGGTCCACGCGCAGCGGGATCACCACGGTGAGCCGGCGGTGGCGTCTCCTCGTCTACGTGGACTCGGAGACGCGGCCGCAGGACGCGTCGGTCCTGGACTCCTACCGCGCCGACCAGGTGGCGGAGGTCCGCTACTACCGCGTCTCCGAGGCGGCCACTCGCTTCGCCACCGACGACAACTCGTCGGTGATCCAGCTCATCCTGCGCGACTCGCCGTGGGACGGGCCGCCGCGGCGCGACTCGCTGTCGCGCCGCTAGCGGCCCGGGCCGGGCTCAGCGCTGGAGCGCGTTGATCGCCGGCCCGTGCTCGCGGAGGAACGCCACGTTCTCCGCGCTCACGTCCGGCGCGAGCGCGTGCGCGGGGTCGTCGGTCTGCGCCGCGATCGACGCGCTGATGTAGGCCGCCGTGACGACCACCCAGTCGCGCGCCGAGAGGTCGTTGGCCTTGAGCGCCTCGCGCAGCGCGGGGTTCTCCCCGGCGACCTGCGCCTGCGACTCGAGGCTGCTCGCCGGCGGATAGGCGAGCGTGAGCTTGAAGTTCGGGTCGGTCCGCGCGCGCGCCTTGAGCGCCTTGATCACCGAGCTCCACGTCTGCATCTCCGCCATCGTCAGGCGGTGGTCGCGCGTGGCCGCGCCGACGCTCCCCTCGGCCAGCGCCGGAGCGGCCGCGGAGTCCGCGGGCTCGGGCGGCTGCGCGGTCACGGCGGCGGACGCGACGGCGGGCGCCGACGAGTCGGCGACCTCGCGCGCGTCGCCTCCCTGGGCGCAGCCGGAGAGGGCGGCGCCGAGCGCGGCGGCGGCGGCGAGGGCGAGGCGCGACCGGAGACGGGAAGGGTGAGACACGAGCGGGGTGGCTAGGGTGAAGGCAGCGCGCGGACGGGCGCCCGCTTCAGGAAGGACTGCAGAGCCCAGCCGGCGCAACGCCCGTCGCCCCGGAGGACCCGCCGCGCCTCAGCAGAGGTGCACCGCCATCGCCTTGAAGCTCGCCCAGACCTCCCTGCCCGGAGCGATGCCGAGCTCCCGCGCCGAGCGCGTGGTGAGCGCCGCGACGAGGGGCACGCCCTCCACCTCGACCGTCACGCGGGTCAGCGCGCCGAGCGTGGCCACCTCGGCCACCGTGCCCCGGTAGCGGTTGCGCGCCGACGTGGCCGGCGGCTCGAGTGAGAGGAGCACCTCCTCGGCGCGGATGACCGCGTGGCCGGGGCCGGACGTGTCGGCGACCTCGCTCACGGCGTAGAGCACCAGCGGCCCGCTCCGGAACTCGAACGCGCGCGCCCCTGCCGCCGCCTCCTCGCCCGCGTCGTCGGAGGGCGTCTCGCGCGCCTCCCCCGCGAGCACGTTCTCCGCGCCGAGGAACTCGGCGACGTACGGCGTGGCGGGGCGGCGGAAGACGCGGTCGGGCGGGCCGTACTGCAGCACGCGCCCGCCGTCGAGCAGCACGGCGACGTCGCCGAGCAGGCCGGCCTCGGTGAAGTCGTGCGTGACCTGGAGGACCGTCAGCGCCCACTCGCGGTGAATGGCCCGCACCTCGCGCCGGACGAGCGTGCGGCGGCGCGGGTCGAGCGCGCTGAAGGGCTCGTCGAGGAGGAGCACCGACGGGCGGCGCGCGAGCGCGCGCGCGAGCGCGACGAGCTGGCGCTCCCCGCCGCTGAGCGAGCGCACCGGGCGGTCGCGCAGTGCGTCGGCGCCCACGCGCGCGGCGGCCTCGTGCGCCGTCGCCGCGTCCGCGGCGCCGTAGGCGACGTTCTCCTGCACGGAGAGGTGCGGGAAGAGGAAGCCGTGCTGGTAGACGATGCTGACGTCGCGGGCCTCCGGCGGCAGCCGCGTCACGTCGCGCTCGGCGAGCCGCACCGTGCCGGCGCGCTGCGGGCGCACGCCGGCGATCGTCTCGAGGAGCGTGGTCTTTCCGGAGCCCGCGGGTCCGATGACGACGCCGTACGCGCCGGCCGCGACGTCGAAGGTGACGTCGCGCAGCTCGAAGTCCCCGGCGCGCGCCGAGAGGCCGGCGACCTCGATCACGCCCCGTCCGGCCCGCGCCGCAGCGCGCGGAGGAGGGTGAGCGGCACGAGCGCGAGCAGCGCGAGCACGGCGGCGACGGGGAGCGCCTCGGCGAGCCCGAAGCTCGTGAACCGGTCGTAGCTCAGGACGCTCGCGACCTTCGGGTTGTACGTGAGGATGACGATGGAGCCGAACTCGCTCACGGCGCGCGCCCACATGACGACGGCGGCGGCCGTGAGCCCGCGCCCGGCGAGCGGCAGCGTGACGCGGCGCGCGACGCGCCAGGGCGAGTCGCCGAGCGTGCGGGCGACGGCCTCGTAGCGCCGGTCCACGCGCGCGAACGCCTCGCGCGCCGCGCTCACGTACAGCGGCGCGCTCACGAAGAGCATCGCGAGCACGATCCCGACCGGCGTGCCGACGACGCGGAGGCCGAGCGCGAGCAGCGTGCCGCCCACGGCGCTCTGCCGGCCGAGGAGCAGCAGCAGCGCGATGCCCGCGACCGGGTGGGGGATGAGCACGGGGAGGTCCAGCAGCGCGGCGACCACGGCGCGCCCGCGGAAGTCCCGCCGCGCCAGGAGCCAGGCGAGGGGCGTGCCGCCGAGCACGCCCGCGAGCGTCGCGAGCGTGGCCGTCACCCCCGTGAGGAGGAGCGCGCCGCGGAGCTCGGCGTCGGTGCCGAGGCGGCGGAGGCCGTCGGCGCCGCCGGCGAGCGCGAGCTCGCCGACCGGCGCCACGAGGAAGAGGACGAGCAGCGACGCGACCAGCGCCGCGACGACGCTCGCGGCGGCGTGCGCGAGGCGCGGGCGGGCGGCGGCGGCCGGCATGCCTAACGCGGAGTTGCCGGCGCCGCGCCGCGCGCCGCGGCGGCCACCGCCGGCGGCACCCCGGTGCCCTCGAGCCGCGGCGCCTCGAGCGCGTCGAGCTTCTCGCGGCGCAGCGCGCGCCGCCCCTCGGCCGAGAGCAGCCAGGCGGCGGCGCGGCCGCCCAGCGCGCCGTGCGGCGCCTGCCGCGGCACGGAGAGGGCGTAGAGGATCGGCTGGCCGCGCACGACGATCGAGTCGCGGGGCGTGCGGCCGGGGATGCGCAGCGACGCGCGCGCGTAGCCCGCGGCGAGCTCGGGGGCGCCGAGGTCGATGTCGGGCGAGAGCGTGACGAACCGGAGGTCCGCCGCGCGGGCGACGCTCTCGTACTCCCAGGCGTAGTCGAGCTCTCCGGCCTGCAGCAGCGCGACGAGGTCCACCTCCTTGGGGCGGATGTTGCGCGCGGGCACGGCCCGCTCGAGCGAGTCCGCGAGGCCCGCGCGCCGGAAGTGGGTCTCCGCGAGGCGCATCACGAGCAGCGCACGGTAGCCGGCGGGGTCCAGCGCGGGGCTCGAGTGACCCCACTCCACGTCGGGGCGCAGGAGGACGTCCGGCCAGGTCTCCGAGGTGATCTCCCCCGCGTGGCGCGAGCGCGGGGTGTAGGCGAGCACCATGCGGTTGCGCGCGAAGGCCGCGTACCACGCGACGTGTCGCGGCATGAGGAGCGAGGGGAAGATCTCGTAGTCCGCGAGTGCGACCAGGTCGGGGACCTTGCCGAGCTCCGTGAGCTTGCGCGCGGTCTCGAGGCTCCCCGCGTTCTCCTGCTGGATGCGCACGCCCTCGCGTGACGCGAACGTGTCGAGGGCCGCGCGGAGCGGGCGCGCGAGGCTCCCCGCGTTGAAGACGACGAGGACCGAGTCGCCCGCGCCCGGCTCTCCGGCGGCCGCGCGCCCGGGGCGGTCGGACCCGGCGCAGGCGGCGAGGGCGGCGGCCAGCGCGAGGGCCGCTCTCGGGGGTCGGCGCATGGGCGGCAAGCTACCCGCGCGCGCGCCGCGCAACCAGTCGCGCTCGGCGAACGTATATTGGGGCGTCGGTCCCCTCCCCCACCTACCCTCCCCCATGACTGATCTCGCGATCGAGATCCGGGGCGTCAGCAAGCGGTACGCGGAGCACGTCGCCGTGCGCGACCTGTCCCTCGACGTGCCGCGGGGCTCCGTCTACGGGCTGCTCGGGCCCAACGGCGCCGGCAAGACGACGACCATCCGGATGATCCTGGACATCATCGCCCCCGACACGGGGACGATCCGCCTCCTCGGCCAGCCGCACCGCACCGCGGCGGTGCTCGACCGCGTCGGCTACCTCCCCGAGGAGCGCGGCCTGTACCGGAAGATGGAGGTGCGGCGCGTCCTGAAGTTCCTCGCGGAGCTCAAGGGCGTCGACGGCGCGACGGCGTCGCTGCGCATCGAGCAGTGGCTCGAGCGCCTCGGGCTCAAGACCGCCGAGAAGGACTGGGGCAAGGCGAAGATCGACGAGCTCTCGCGGGGCATGCAGCAGAAGGTGCAGTTCATCGCCACCCTGCTCCACGACCCCGACCTCGTCATCCTCGACGAGCCCTTCAGCGGTCTCGACCCGATCAACGCGCAGGCCATGAAGGACACCGTGGTGGAGCTCCGGCGCGCCGGGAAGACGGTGATCTTCTCGACGCACCTCATGGACAACGCCGAGCGGCTGTGCGACGCGGTGTGCATCATCGCGCGCGGCGAGAAGGTGCTCGACGGCCCCGTGGCGCGCGTGAAGGACGAGCACGGCGGGTCGCACATCGCGCTCGCGCTGCACGGCGGCGCGTCCAACGGCGTGGGCGAGGTGCTCGCCGACCGCTCGCTCGTGCGGCGGGCGGACGACCAGAACCGGTACTTCGAGATCGAGCTCGCCCCGGGCGCGCGGCCGCAGCAGCTGCTGCAGCGCCTCGTCGCGGCCGGGGCGGACGTCGAACGCTTCGAGCTGGTGCGCCCGTCGCTGCACCAGATCTTCCTGCAGAAGGTCGGCGCAGCGAACGCTGGCGTCGAGGAGGGGATGAGCGGCCATGGGTAAGAAGCTCTGGGCGGTCACGAAGCGCGAGTACCTCGAGCGCGTGCGGACGAAGTGGTTCCTCATCGCGGCGCTCTTCGGCCCGCTGTTCTTCCTCGCCATCATGATCGTGCCCGCGTGGCTCTCCATTCGCGCGGTGCGGAGCGCGCGGGTCGAGAACGTCGTGATCCTCGACGCCACCGGGGCGGGGCTCGGCGACCGCGTGAAGGCGAAGCTCGACGCGCTCGGCCGGGGCCGCGCGGACTCCGCGGTCCCGCGCCCGGCCGGCCCCACGACCGCCGCGCGCGTCGAGGTCGTCGAGCCCGCGCGGCTGGCCGCGGCGGAGTCGACGGCGTTTCGCGCGGTCGTCGCGAAGCGGGCGAGCGGCTACCTCGTGCTCGACTCGGCCACCGCGGCGGGGCATGCGGCGCGGTTCGCGGGCCGGAACGCGAGCTCGCTCGGCGAGATGGAGCGCATCGAGCGCGCGGTGGAGCAGGCGGTGCTCGGGAGCCGCCTCGTGGCGGCGGGGCTCGACCCGGCGCGCATCGACTCGCTCACGCGCGTGAGCGTGGACCTGCGCTCCGAGCGCATCACCGACCGCGGGCGCGCGAAGGGCGGCGCGGGGACGGCGCTCACGGCCGTCTTCCTCTCCTTCCTGCTGTACATGATGATGATCCTCTACGGCCAGAACGTGCTGCGCGGCGTGATGGAGGAGAAGCAGACGCGCGTGGCCGAGGTCGTGATCTCGAGCGTGAAGCCGGAGACGCTGCTCGCGGGCAAGGTGCTCGGCGTCGGCGCGGTGGGGCTGACGCAGATCGCGCTCTGGATGGCCATCTCGACGGCCCTCGGGTCGCTCGCGGCGCCGCTGCTCGCCCGGGCGCGCGAGGCGGCCGGCGGCACGCAGGGGCTGCAGGCGTCGGGGCAGAGCGGCATGGCGATGATGTCGCAGCTCGTGCCCGACAACGCGCTCGGGATGCTCGCGCTGCTCGTCGGCTTCTTCCTGCTCGGCTACGTCTTCTACTCGGCGCTCTTCGCCGCGGTGGGCGCGATGGTGAACGACGAGCGGGAGGCACAGCAGGCGCTGCAGCCGGTGATGATCCTGCTCGTGTCGAGCGCGCTCTTCATCCAGCCCGTCGCGTTCAACCCCTCGAGCACGCTGGCGCGGGTGACGTCGATCCTGCCGTTCTCCTCGCCGATCATCATGCCGATGCGTATGTCGATCACGAGCGTGCCCCCCCTCGAGATCGCGGCGTCGCTCGTCGGGCTGATCGTGGGCTGCGTGGCAGCCGTGTGGGTGGCCGCGCGCATCTATCGCGTCGGCCTGCTGATGTACGGCAAGCGGCCGAGCATGAGGGAGCTGGTGCGCTGGATCAGGTACGCGTGAGAAGATCAGAAAGGAGAAAGGAGACACACCCTGCCGGGAAGCATCTCCTTTCTCCTTTCTCCTCTCTCCTCTCTCCCTTCTCGTTCAATCCGCCCGCGTCGCGCCCCCGAAGCCGGGGTTCGCGTCGGTCGTCGGCGT
>JBJMNJ010000258.1:0-3917 GCA_045804325.1 Gemmatimonadaceae bacterium | reverse complement strand
AGGATCTCCCCGATGCGCGCGTCGGTGCGCCGGAGGTCCGCGAGCGCCTGCCGGCTCGAGGGGCCGAAGTGGTGCGCGAGCTCGTCGTACTGCATGAACGTGCTGTAGATGACCGGCACGTTCAGGTAGATGTCGAGGAGGATCGCCATCGTCTGCAGCTCGCGCACGACGACGTTGCTCAGGATCCGGATGAGCGGGAACACGCCCTCGGCGTGCGTCACCCGGCCGGAGTAGTCGGCCGCGAAGCGCTCCCACTCCTCGCGCACCCACTCGAAGAAGCTCTGGAACCCCATGCGCAGCACGCGCACGGGGTGGAGCACGATGAGCAGCGCCATGCGCGTGCCGCCGAGCCGGCGGTACACGGAGAGGCGCTCGCGCGTCGCGACGGTGAACGCGACCGTGCGCGCGTCGCCGTCGAGGAGGTTCACGTAGCTCGACCCGCCGGCGAGGGCGCCCGGCGACGTGATGCGGTCGCGGATGTACTGGACCCCGTGCGGCGCGTTGCAGGTGATGACGCGCCGCGCGATCTTGTCGTAGAAGCGGAACGCGGGGATGCCGCCGTTCTCCCCGTGGAAGATCCCCGCCTGGCAGTACGGCGTGGCCGACGGGAGCCCGCAGAACCACCGCCGCAGCTCGAACCCTTCCACGGCGAGCATGCGGGCGAGGGTGGGGCAGTAGCCCGCCGCGATGGCGCGGCGCAGGTCGGCGTAGGCGAGCGCGTCGACCTGGAGCACGATGAGCCCGCGCCTTCCGTCGCGCGGCTGCCGCGCGCCGCGGAAGATGCGATACTTCACGCCGTAGTACCACCGCAGCAGCGGGCCGGCGCGCCGATACGCGCGGCGCTCCGGCATCTCCCCCCTGGACCCCTCGATGGACGGCACCGCCTCGTTCGGCATCCTCGTCTCCTTCACCGCCGGGCTCCTGAGCTTCCTGAGCCCGTGCGTGCTCCCGCTCATCCCCAGCTACGTCACCTTCATCACGGGGCTCAGCCTCGAGGACGCGGCCCGCGCGCGGCGCACCGCGGTCGTGCACGCCCTGCTGTTCGTCCTCGGCTTCTCCCTCATCTTCATCGCCCTCGGCGCCACCGCCACGGCGCTCGGGCGCGTGCTGCTCGCCTACCGCGGCGTGCTGAGCCGCGTCGGCGGCCTGCTCATCATCCTCTTCGGCCTCTACACGCTCGGCGCGGTGCGCCTCGGCGCCCTGTCCGTCGAGCGCCGCGTGCACCTCGCGGACAAGCCGGTCGGGTACCTGGGCACCGTGCTCGTCGGCGTGGCCTTCGGCGCGGGGTGGACCCCGTGCATCGGCCCCATCCTCGGCTCCATCCTCCTCTACACCTCCAGCGCCGCGGACCTTCGTCAGGGCGTCCTGCTGCTCGCCACCTACTCGCTCGGTCTCGCGGTGCCGTTCCTCGTGGCGGCGGCCTTCGTGCCGCGCTTCCTCGCCTTCTTCGCACGCGCCCGCGGCCGGCTGGTGTGGTTCACGCGGGCCGCGGGCGTCCTCATGGTCCTCGTCGGCGTGCTGCTCGTGACCGACTACTTCACGCTGCTGGCAGGCTGGCTCCAGGGGCTCACGCCCGACTTCCTGAAGAATAGGCTCTGAGGACCGCGCGAGCGGAATGGGTCGCGAAGATTCTGACACCCGGCGCGCCGCCGGCGATGGCGCACCGAGCCGAGACGTCTGGCCCGCTACCGGACGAGCTTGAAGCTGAACATCGGCGTCCCCAGCGTCATCATCAGCCGGACCCAGAGCGGCAGGAGCTGCTCCGTACCACGCGCTGCCGTGATGTCGCCCACGTCGAGCACGTCGCGCCAGCCGAACCACTCGCCGAGCCAGCCGGTCACCTGCCGCTTCGCGCCCGCGTCGTTGCCGCAGATGAACAGCGTGTGCTCGCCCCCGGCGAGCGCCTTCGGGTCGACCATGAGCGGCGCCGTCACCGTGTTGAGCGCCTTGACGACGCGCGCCCGCGGGTAGGCACGCTGGATCTGCTCGCCGAGCGAGTCGGTGTTGCTCACGGAGAGCGACGGCGGCATCCCCCGCGAGAAGTCGAGCGGGTTGGAGATGTCCACCAGAATGCGGTCGCCGAGCGCGTCGTCCCCGGCCGCCGCGAGCGCGGCGAGCGCGCCCTGGCCGGACGTCGCGTTCAGCGCCACGTCGCCCGCGCGCGCCGCGTCGGCGAAGGTCGCGACGTGCACCGCCGGGTTCGCCGCGTGCCACTCGCGGAAGGAGCTCTGCCCGCGCCCGCCCGCCGCGCGCGCGAGCGTCTCGGCGGGGTCGCGCGTGCCGATGGTCACGTCGTGCCGCTTGGCCGCGAGCGCCGCCGCGAGCGTCTGGCCGACGATGCCGGTGCCGAGGATGCCGATCTTCATCTGAGCTCCTTGCCGGGGTTGAGAGCGCCGCGCCCATGAACTCTTCTCGGTGGTGCGGCGTTCCCCGCGAGGGCCGAGGGCGGCGCTACCCCACCCACTCCCCCACGCGCCGCAGGAGCTCGCGCGTCGGCACCGGCTTCACGAGCGTCGCGAGGCACCCCGCGTCGGCGCAGCGGCGCACGGTGTCCGGGTCGTCGTGGCCCGTCATGGCGGCGGTCGGGGGCGGCTCGTGGCCGTCGGCGCGCAGCCGTTGGAGGACGAGCAGCCCGTCGCCGTCCGGCAGCGTGAGGTCCAGGAGCATGAGGTCCGGGCGCGAGTCCACGCAGGCGCGGACGGCGGCGTCCACCGTGGCGGCCACGCGCACCTCGTGCCCCGTCGCCTCGAAGAGGACGCGGAGCGCGTCGGTGACGTTCGTGGAGTCCTCGACCAGCAGGAGGCGCGGGGTCACGGGACTCGGGACGGCTACGCGCTGAGCCCGTACGGGATCGTGAAGAAGAAGCGGCTCCCGCCCCCGAGCTCGCTCTCCACCCAGATCCGCCCGCCGTGCAGCTCGACGAGCTTGCGGGCGATCGTGAGGCCGAGCCCCGTCCCGTGGTGCTGCCGGGACGCGCTCGCGTCGACCTGGGCGAACTCGCGGAAGATCAGGTCGTGGTGCTCGGGCGCGATCCCGATGCCGGTGTCGCCGACTTCCACGACGAGCTCCGCGCCGCCCGCGATCGCGACGCGTCGGGCGGTGATCCACACGCGCCCGCCCGCCGACGTGAAGTCGATGGCGTTGCCGAGCAGGTTGCCGAGGACGTGCGAGATCTTGTCGCGGTCGGCGCGGATGGGCGGGATGTCGGGGCTCACGTCCACGTCGAGGAGGAGCTGCTTCCGCCCGACGAGCGACTCGTTGAGGGAGCGCGCCTGCTCGATGACCTGCGCGACCTGGAACTCCGTCAGCGAGAGCGTGAGCTGGTTGGCGGCGCCGCGCGCGTAGGTGAGGATCTCGCCCACCATGTCGAGGAGCTGGCGCCCGCCCTTGATGATCCCCTCGATGCTGTCGCTCTGCCGGGCGTTGAGCTGGCCGAGGATGCCGTCGCGAAGGATCTCGGCGTGCGTGATGATCGCCGTGAGCGGCGTGCGCAGGTCGTGCGAGATGTTGGAGAGGAACTGCGTCTTGAGCCGGTCACGCGCCTCCAGGTCCGCGATGACGCGCGCCGCATCGCCCTGCTGCGTCTCGAGCAGCGCGATGCGCGCCCGCAGCTCGCTCACGTCGTCGAAGTGCGTGGTCGCCATGGCCCCAAAGTAGTGCTCGGCAGCGCCGACGGACAGACGATCCTCAGACCTGCTCCTCCACTTCCTCCTCGAGCTGCTGCCGGTTGAGCAGCGCCCAGTAGCGACCGCCGAGCGCCATCAGCTCGTCGTGGCGCCCCTGCTCGACGACGCGTCCCTCCTCCAGCACCACGATCCACGTCGCGTCGCGCACGGCGCTGATGCGGTGCGACGCGATCACCGCGGTGCGCGCCGCGAGCGCGTCGCGCAGCGAGTGCAGGATGGCCGCCTCGGTGT
>JBJMNJ010000257.1:0-11926 GCA_045804325.1 Gemmatimonadaceae bacterium | reverse complement strand
ATATTAACGGGCTGTCGTCCTTCGACGACCATGCGAGCGAGATATGCCTCGTGCCAACGCTCGTTACCGAAAATGCGGGGACTGTCGGCGCTTGATTGTCGAGCGGAAGCGCCACGGTCACATTGTTGCTGGTCGCCGACTTGTTTCCGGCCGCGTCCACGGCGTACGCCGAGAACGAATAGGTGCTTCCCGGATTGAGTGGCGGATGGGCGGGGTACTTCCACGTGACGCTCGTCTGCGTGCCGGCCACGGTGATCTCGCGCCCCCAGTTGTCGCGGACCCGATACGACGCGATGCCGGTGCTGGCGGTCGACGGGTCCCAGGCGAGCGAGACGCTCCACGACGTGTTGCCGGTCGATCGGAGATTCGACGGCCTCGTCGGGGCCTTCCTGTCGGCGGACGATGCCAGTGCCGGCGAGCCGGGCGCGGCGATCGACGGCGCCCCGGGCTCAGTGGCCTCTCGGCACGCGGCCGCCACGACGAGGATCGATGCTGCCAGAGCACACGAGAGTGACTGCCGCAGTGCGGACATCGGACGCCTCCGTGGGATCCGGGATTCTGGCTGGTCGCCGCCATCTTGATCCGAGGGCGCGAAGCTAGAGCCGTCCGAAGGCCGTCGACAACGAATTTGCGGTGACAGCACCACGCGCGGCGGTGAACGCATGCTGAGAAGCCGCCGAAGGGGACGGCCCGAGCTGTACCGACCCGCTCGCCGACACAGGCCGCCGGGCACCTGGACGTGGCGACAGCTACGCACGGGTCTCCTGGCCTCTCGCGTCGGTGCGGATTAACGTGGCGTTGCAGAGGCCACGTCCATTCTCGCGGGAGGGGCCGTGCCGCAGCAGATCTACGTACTCGTCTTCGACGGCTTCGCGGACTGGGAGCCCTCGTTCGCGCTCGCGGAGCTCCGGCGGTGGGGCCACCACGAGGTCGTGACGGTCGCGTTCCGGCCGGGCGCGGTCACGTCGATGGGTGGGCTCCGCGTCGTCCCGGACCGCACGCTGGGCGACGTCCGCGAGGAGGAGGTGCGGATGCTCATCGTGCCCGGGGGCGACGCGTGGGAGCGCGAGGAGGATTACCCGCGCGTCGAGGTCGAGGGCCTGCTCACTCGGGTCGCCGCAGCGGGGCGGCCGATCGCGGCGATCTGCGCCGCCACCGTGGCGCTGGCCCGGACCGGGCTGCTCGACGAGCGCCGCCACACCAGCAACGGGCTCGAATACCTGAGCGGCGCCGCCCCTGCCTATCGGGGCGCGGCGCATTACGACTCCGCCCTCGCGGTGCGCGACCGCGGCGTCGTCACGGCCAGCGGCCTCGGGGCGGTCGACTTCGCACGCGAGATCTTCGCGGAGCTCGCGCTGTTCAGCGCGGCGGACGCCGCCCTCTGGTACGACATGTTCAAGCACGGGAAGCTCCCGGCGGAAGCCACCTGACCGAGCGCGTCGAGCTGCGGCACGCCACCATGGCCGACGTGCCGGCGCTGAACGCGCTGATCGCGGCGTCGGCGCGGGGCCTGAGCGCGGGCTACTACTCGCCGCGCCAGGTCGAGGCGCTCATCGCGTTCGTCTTCGGCGTCGACACCCAGCTCATCGCGGACGGCACGTACTACGTGATCGAGACGGCGGGCGGCGTGCCGGCGGCGGCCGGCGGGTGGAGTGCGCGCCGGACGCTCTACGGCGGCGACCAGATGAAGGCGGGCGCCGGTGACCCTCGGCTCGACCCGGCGAGCGAGCCGGCGCGAATCCGCGCGTTCTTCGTCGACCCCGCGTGGGCACGACGCGGACTCGCGCGCCGCCTCCATGTCGCGTGCGCCGAGGCGGCGCGCGCCGCGGGCTTCGGCGCGGTCGAGCTGATGGCGACGCTCCCCGGCGAGCCATTCTACGAGTCGCTCGGCTTCGTGGCGATCGAGCGGGTGGAAGCGACGCTGCCCGGCGGCGTGGTCGTGCCCCTCGTGCGCATGGCGCGGTCGCTCGCGAGCGCGCCCGGGGCGGACCCGACCGCGGGCTGACACGACGCCGCCACCTGACTGCCGCTGGCGCTCGGCCATCACGCGTGCGGTATTACCCATCAGGGCCGGCTGTATCGCTGGGGCGTGGAGCGCGGGCCAGCAGGGCCGCTCGCGCAAGGGGGAACGACGACGGAACGCATCGGGATCACGACACGGCTCAGGAACGTCCTCGAGGCATCACGCCAGGAGTCCGTCCGGCTCCACCACGAGTACGTCGGCACGGAGCACCTCCTGCTGGGGCTCCCCCGGGACGCGGACGGAGTCACCGCGGCCGTGCTCCGGAATCTCGGCGTCGAGTCCGAGTGGGTTCGACGGAAGCTGGAGGAGACCCTCGTCTCGGGGCGGGCGCCGGTGGAGGGTCCGGACCTTCCCTACACCTCGCGCGGCAAGCGGGTGCTCGAGCTCACCATCCAGGAAGCCTCGCGGCTTCGCGCGGAAGCCGCCGATGCGGAGCACCTGCTCCTCGGGCTCTGCGCCGAGGAGAAGGGGATCGCCGCGCAGGTCCTCGACTGGGCGGGCCTCACGACCGAGCGCGCGCGCGCCGAAGTCGCACGGATCCGCGGCGACGCGTGAGCGGCGCGGGCGTCGCTGGCGCACGTCTGCCATGGGGCGTAGACTGGCGGGCGGTCGCCGCTCTCGCCCCCACCACCCCATCGCCGATGCGGCCCAGGGTCCCGGACTGCGCGAAGTGCAGCCGCCCGACTACCAACCCTGAGCGTCGGCCGCCATCCGGCGCCGAGGAGCGTCACATGCGAAAGGAGCCGAAGCCGCGCACTGCCTCGCCCGCTCCGGACGCGGAGGCCGAGCTCGGGCGCTTCATCGCGAAGTTCGCCCCGCCGCAGCGGGCGCTCATCCGCGCGGTGCGCGCGGCGCTGCAGCGGCGCTGGCCGTCGGCCATCGAGATGGCCTACGACAACTACAACTTCTTCGTGATCGGCTACTCGCCGACCGAGCGCCCGTCGGACGCCGTCGTCTCGATCGCGGCGGCGGCCAGGGGCGTGAGCCTCTGCTTCCTGCAGGGCGCGCGGCTCGCCGACCCGCACGGGCTCCTGCAGGGCTCCGGGAAGCAGACGCGCTTCGTGCGCATCCCGGCGCCCGAGGCGCTCGAGCGGCCCGAGCTCGAGGCGCTGCTCGCCGCGGCGACCGCCGGCGCGTCCGCGCCATTCGCCGAGGGAACCACGGGACGGCTCGTCATCAAGTCCGTCTCGGCGAAGCAGCGGCCCCGCCGCGCCTCGTGACGGCGCGGCGCCACGTCAGGCGCCGCGCCGCCGTTCCCGAGCGCAGCCTAACGTGGCGCCGCCGGCCGCGGGAGCGCCGTCGGCGGGAGGATGTTGTTCAGGCGCATGTAGTTCGCCAGCTGGCTGTAGTGGTCCGCCATGTCCACGACGTGGCCGAGCACCATGCCGGCGCGCGTGACGGTCCGCGACTGGCCGCCGAACGTCATCGACACCTGGTCGGCCAGCTTCGCGTCGTCGAGCTGCGCGAACGCGCTCTCGCAGAACGCGAACGACGCCTTGAGCTTCGCGACCAGCGTGTCCTTGGGCCACCCCGCCTTCACGGAGTCGGGGGTCGCGGTGTCCCTCTCCGGCACCGTCGCCTTGGAGTCCCCGAACGCGTTGCAGAAGAAGTAGTTGTCGCTCGCGAGGTGCTGGGCGATGTAGCCGATCGTGAGCTGCGCCGGCGTCGGCTTGTAGCCGAACTTGGCGGCGGGAATGGAGTCGAACGCCTGCGCGAGGTTGCGCTGCAGGCCCATCGTCCGGCCGCGGAACACCGTCGTGATCGGGTTGACGGGCGGGGTGGCGGGGGGCTGCTGGGCGGCGAGGCTCATCGGCAGGGCCAGCGACAGGAACGCGGCACACGAGATCTTCATACGGTCTCCCGAGAAGTGGGCAGGGGCGGACCCGTGATAGTGGGCGGCGTGGTGAGATCGCGCAACAGCGCGGGGTTTGCGCCGAATGAGACCCTGACACATCGTGGACACGTCCCCAGTCGTCTGCTCGGCTCGCCCACCCGTGCCCGGCCGATCTTGCGCCGCCGGCGGCCCGTCGGCACGTTCGACTCCTTCCCCTTCACCGCGCCCGCCCATGGTCATGTCCCGCGCCCGAACGGCCGACGAGTACCTCGCGGAGCTGCCGCCCGAGCGGCGTGTGGTCGTGGGCGCCGTCCGCGACGTCCTGCGCCGCAGCCTCCCCGCCGGCTACGCCGAGACGATGGGATACGGGATGATCAGCTACGGCGTGCCCCTCGCGCGCTACCCGGACACCTACAACGGCCAGCCGCTCTGCTACGCGGCGCTGGCGGCGCAGAAGAGCCACCTGGCGCTCTACCTGAAGTGCGCCTACGGCGACCCCGAGCGCGCCGCCTGGCTCCGCGCCGCGTTCGAGCGGGCGGGCAAGCGCTACGATGCCGGGAAGTCGTGCATCCGCTTCCAGCGACTCGAGGACCTGCCGCTCGACGCCATCGGCGAGTTCGTCGCCGGGTGCTCGGTGGACAGGTTCATCGCGCAGCACGAGGCGGCGCGCGCAGGCGCCGCGGCGAATCGCGCGGCGAAGAAGACCGGCGCGACGAAGACCGGCGCGAAGAAGGCGGGCGCGAAGAAGGCGGGCGCGAAGAAGGCAGGCGCGAAGAAGGCAGGCGCCAGGACAGCGAGCGCGAAGAAGACGACGAGGAAGTGAACGAGTCGAACGGCTACGCGGAGGCTTGTATGAAGAAGAAGGGCACGAAGCAGATCCCGGACTTCTCGACGCACCGCCCGACGGCCACTACCCCCACGCCGCCGGAGTTCAAGGCCGACGCCTCGCGCGTGCACCCGACGCGCACGCCGTCGCCGAAGCCGCAGCCGACGTCGTCCAAGTCCGGGCGCCGCGGCCAGTAGCGCCGAGCGGTGACGCGCACGAGCGAGGCGGCGACGAGCTGACGTAGGGAGATCCATGCGCATCCGGGCGTTCGAGCAATCGGACCTGCCGCACGTGTTCGCGATCGTGAACGAGGCGGCGCAGGCGTACCGCGGCGTCATCCCCGCCGACCGGTGGCACGAGCCGTACATGCCGATGGACGAGCTCGAGACGGAGATCGCGCGCGGCGTCGCGTTCTGGGTGGCCGAGGAGGACGGGCGTGTGCTCGGCGTCATGGGGATCCAGGACCGGGGCGACGTCGCGCTCGTGCGCCACGCCTACGTCGCGTCCGGCACGCAGCGGCAGGGCGTCGGGTCGCGGCTCCTCCGCCACGTCGAGGCGCTCGTGCGCAAGCCCGTGCTCATCGGAACGTGGGCGGACGCGTCGTGGGCGATCGACTTCTACCGTCGGAACGGCTACGCGCTCGTCTCGGACGCGGAGAAGGACCGCCTCCTCCGCACCTACTGGTCCATCCCCGAGCGGCAGATCGCCACGTCGGTCGTGCTCGCCGACGCCCGATGGACGTCTGCCCGGAGCGGCGTCTAGGGGAAACCGCGCACCCCTCTGGGTCGTCGCAATGGGAGCAGCCGGCGCGCGACTCGTGCGCCGGGCGTCGGCCATCACCCGGATACGGTCACCATGCGCGGCTTCGGCCTCCTCCTCATCGCCCTCGGCATCGGGGCCCTCGTCCTCGGCAACTACGGCATCACGCGGAGCCGCGAGGTGGCGCGCTTCGGCACCTTCCACGCGAGCGTGAAGGAGAAGCAGGACCTCCCCGCGGCCCGCTACGCCGGCGTGGCGATGCTCGCGGCCGGCGCGGTGCTCGGGCTCGTGGGCCAGCGGCGCCGCCGCGCGGCCTGACGTCGTCGGGCAACCCTGCCTGGCGGCGGTCGTCCGATGGACTTCCAGCTCCCGCGCGCGCTCGAGATCCTCGAGCGCACCCCCGCGGCGTTCCGCGCCCTGCTCGGCGGGCTGCCCGAGGCGTGGACGGCGCCCAACGAGGGCCCCGACACCTTCAGCGCCTTCGACAACCTCGGGCACCTGATTCACGGGGAGCGCACGGACTGGATCCCCCGCGCCCGCATCATCCTCGCGCAGGGGCAGGACCGCACCTTCGAGCGGTACGACCGCTTCGCGCAGGTGCGCGAGAGCCAGGGGAAGACGGCCGCGCAGCTCCTCGACGAGCTCGCGCGGCTGCGCGCCGAGAACGTGGCGACGCTCCGCGGGTGGCAGCTCACGGAGCGCGAGCTGGCGCTCGAGGGGCTGCACCCGGAGCTCGGCCCCGTCACCCTGCGGCAGCTCCTCGCCACCTGGGTCGCGCACGACCTCGGGCACCTCGCGCAGACGTCGCGCGTGCTCGCGAAGCAGTACCGCGACGCCGTCGGGCCGTGGCGGGCGTACCTGCCCGTGCTCGATCGTTAGGCCGCCGAGTGCCGCTCCGCGCGCTCGACGCCCGCCTGGCCGCCGCCACCCCGCGCGACGACCTGACCGGCCTCCGCCGGGCCGCGGCGGAGCTGTGGGTGTTCGGCCTCAAGAGCCTGCGCGCCTGCCTGTTCGCGGGGCTTTTCTTCACGGCGGTCTTCGCCGTGCCGCGCGGCGGCGTGCTCGGGCTCCCGCGCTACGACGTGCTGCTCCTCGTCGCGCTGCTCATCCAGGCGTGCATGCTCCGGGCGGGGCTCGAGAGCTGGGACGAGCTCAAGGCGATCACGCTGTTCCACGCCATCGGCTTCGCGCTCGAGGCGTTCAAGACGTCGGAGGGGATCCGCGCGTGGAGCTACCAGGACTTCGCCTACACGAAGGTCCTCGGCGTCCCGCTCTTCTCGGGCTTCATGTACGCGGCCGTCGGGAGCTACATCATCCAGGCGTGGCGCCTCTTCGACATCCGGGTGCGGCACCACCCGCCGTTCTGGATGGCGACCGTCATCGCGCTCGCCATCTACGCGAACTTCTTCACGCACCACTACGTCGCGGACCTCCGCTGGTACCTCGCCGCGTGCGCGCTGGGGCTCTACGCGCGCACGAGCGTCACGTTCCGCCCGCTCGACCGCGACCGCACGATGCCGCTGCTCGCGTCGTTCCTCCTGATCGGGTTCTTCGTGTGGCTGGCCGAGAACCTGAGCACGTTCTTCCGCGTCTGGAGCTACCCCGACCAGCTCGGCGCGTGGACCGCGGTGCACGTCGGCAAGTGGAGCTCGTGGTCGCTGCTCGTGGTGATGACGTTCACCATCGTCGCGCACCTCAAGCACATCAAGCAGCGCATCCACGTGCCGGCGTAGCGGCCTCGGTTCCGGAGGAGCATTCGCGACCATGCTCCTAGGTCCGGGCTACGGCGTGTGGGCCTATTGCCCTGACGGCGCTCCTGCTCGATTTTCGCCCCATGGCAGGGTCATCGGCGCTCGTGCGGGCGCAGCGGACGGTCCGCGTCGCGACGGCGCGCCGGGGGCGGTCGATGCCGGCCCCGCGCCCATGAGCGCCCGCGTCGTGTCGTACGATGTCGGCGGCAGCGGGTGGCTGTTCGGCGAGCCGCTCGCGCTGTTCGTCGGGGTCGGCGTTCTCATCGGGCTCGTGCTCTGGCTGGTGCTGGCCCGCAGTCACTTCATCCGCGGAGGGAGCGTGGAGCGACCCGAGCGAGTCCCGCAGCTGTACGGCTACACGGTGTGCCTCGTGGCCGTGATCGTGATGCTCTCGACCCTCGGCACCATCGTCGACCGTACGTTCGCGCTCACCGACCCGCTCGCGGACACCGGGCGCGAGTTCGCGGGGTGGGAGCCCTCCGTCACCTCGTTCGAGGCGTACCGCGCCACGCTCGACCGCGCCGAGCGCTTCACGCCGACCGGCCAGCCGCAGCCGCGCGACACCGTGCCGGAGCCGGAGCTGCGGCGGCGCTACGAGGGGCTGCGCGCCGACCGGCTGGCGCGCACCCGCTTCAACGCGCAGCGCGATCTCACGCGGAGCGCGATCCTGTTCCTGGTCGCGGCGGCCCTGTTCGTCGTGCACTGGCGCTGGGCGCGCTCGCTCGCGCGCCACGCCGGCGCCCCCGCGGCCGCGGTGCCCGCGGCCACGGCCTAGCGCACGCGGATCGGCACCTGCGCGAGCAGCACGCCCGCGGCCGACGTGACCGTGAGCCTGAGGTCGCCCGGAGCCTCCGGCACGAGCTCGAAGTCGTAGGCCTCGCCGTTCCCGAACTGCTGCCTCGCGGGCCGCTCCACGGCGCGCACCGGCGGCAGGTCCATCCCGTCCTTCGCGAGCGCCCGCCACGTCACCACCGACGCGAGCGACGAGTCGCGCTGGACGCGCACGATCATGGCGGGACGGAAGGTGTGGAGGTTCACCAGGCGGAAGCGGTAGCGCTCGCCGGCGCGCAGCTCGATCGGAGGCGGCGTCAGGCTCCCGTTGATGAGCACCCGACCGCCGTCGTCGTTGCGACGCGGCACCGTGACCAGCACCAGGCGGTCGTGCTCCGGGTCGAACTTCGCGGGGTCGTCCACGACGAGCAGCACGCCGTTCATCCCCGCCTGCTGCTGCCGCAGCTCGTCCGCGTGCGGGTGGTACATGAAGGTGCCCGAGCGCGGGGGCGTGAAGCGCGCGACGAACGAGTCGCCCGGCGCGATCGCCATCGCCACGCGCTTGCCGGCGCCCGAGAAGTCGGCCACGCCGTCGAAGTAGCTCTCGAGCTCGATGCCGTGCCAGTGCACGGACGTCATCTCGGGGATGCGGTTCACGACCGTGATGCTCGCGGGCTCGCCGCGCTTCAGCACGATGGTCGAGCCGGGGAGCAGCGGGTGGGCGGGCGGCGTGTGCGCCGCCCCGTCCTGGAGCACGTACTTGTACGCGGGCTCGTCCTCCGTGCCTCCGGAATCCTCCTCCGCCACGAGCCGCAGCCGCCGACGCCCGTCCGGCACGGCGCGCGACGCGTCGCGCCCCCGCACGTCGACGGTCATCACCAGCCCACCCATCATGTCGGTCAGGTGGTTGGTGACGTGCAGCTTGTGCTCGGGGATGGGCCTCGAGCCGTCGAGCGGCGGGTTGCGCACCACGTGCGCGTTGTCGTGGCAGTGGAAGAGCCAGTTGCCCGCGCGCTCCGGCACCCACGTCATCGTATACGTGCGCCCCGGCGTGAGCCGCTCGGTCACCACGCGGTACGGCGGCGAATCGGCCGCGTAGACGCTGTCCACCGTCCCGTCGCCGCGACTGTTCACGTCGAAGTAGAAGCCGTGCAGGTGCATCGGGTGCACGGCGCCGCTCACGTTGATGACGCGGAAGCGCACGGTGTCCCCGAGCGCGAAGGAGAGGCGCTCGGTGTTCGGCCACGAGCGGCCGTTGATGGCGAAGCGAAACACGTCCCCCGGCGCGACCTGCCCGACATTCGCCCGCGTGGTCCACAGCGAGATCAGGAGCACGCGGTCCGCCGCGCGGGCGGGGGCGCCGCGCGGGTCCACGACGAACGCGCCGGCGAGCACGGCACCGCGCCGGGCACCGGTCGTGTCCCCGCGGACGACGCTGCCGCGGTAGTAGTACGTGCCCGGCGCGCCGGCCGCGAAGCGCGCCTCGCCCGTCGCGCCCGGCGCCACGAGCATCGTGTCGGCGCCGCCGCGTACGCCGCGCGTCGAGAGCCCGCGCACGACGAGGGACTCCGCAAGCGTGTTCGTGACGAGCGCGTGAACTTCCGTCCCCTCCGGAACGCGAAGCATGGGCCCGGGCGCCGTCAGCGCCTTCCCGCGCTCGGCGAACGCGACCACGGGGATGCCCGGCTTGCCGTCCCCTTCCGGGCGCCACTCCCCCTCACGCGCCTCGAGGTGCACGGTGAGCACGCCGGCGCGCAGCATGCCCGCGGCGGTGCGGTTGTCGTTGGGCGCGATCCGCTCCGGCATCGGAGGGGCGGAGGACGCGAGGACGGCGACGGCCGAGGCGAGAGCCAGCGTGAGGCGCATCGATCCCTCGGGGGACGGGGGCCACAACATAAGGCCGCAGGGAGGCGGGCGCGACGAGGCGCGCCGGGTGACATCGGGCGCCCGGCGTCGTCCAGCATGAGGATGGCTACAGTAGGGCCCGCTACACCCCTCCAGCCCCGCGATGCTCGCCACCGACCCCGCGCTCGTCCCCGCCCTGCCGATCTTCAGCGCCGTCTCCGTCGCCGCGGCGCTCGCGGGCGTCCTCCTCATGCGCCGCGGCTCGGGTGCGCGCGCCCCGCGCGACTGGTCCCGGATCGTCGTCCCGAACCCCGTCCTCGGCGTCATGCTCCTCGACGCGCGCGCCGGTGCCGCCTGGGGCGAGACGGACCGCGATCGGATCGTTCCGCTCTTCGCCCGCGTGCGCGAGAGCCAGCGGGAAACCCCGCGCTGCGACGTCCTCCTGATCTACGGCGAGCTCGACGCCGAGGGGCGGCTCGCTCCGAACGGCGCGGGCCTGCGCGAGGTGATCCGCGACGCCGGCGCGAAGGTCGTGGTCGTCGCCTCGGACAACCCGCGCGGGCACTACGTCGCCGGCGTGCCCAAGACGCGCTACGGGCGCACGAACCTCGTCATGACGATGGACCGCCGCGGCGACGCGCTGCCGCGCTTCCTCGCGGAGCTCTTCCTCCGGATGGGGCGCGGCGTGTCGATGCCGGCCGCGTGGGTGCAGCTGGCGCCGCAGGCGCCCGGCCTCGAGCACGACGCGCTCCCGGCGGTGATCTTCGCGTGCGAGCTCGGACACGTCGTGTTCGAGGCGCCGCGCGCGGCGTAGCGCGGCGTAGCGCTCAGCGCAGCCGCGGCAGCCCCCACACCTTCGGGTCCTCCTGGCCGAGCACCCACACGGAGTAGCCGCGGAGGCCGTACTGGCGCACGAGCGCCAGCCGCGCGTCGAACGCGCGGGCGTCCTGGAAGAACAGCCACTCGAACGTGCCGTCGTTCTCCCAGAACGCGTACGCCTCCTTCTGCTTCGCGTCCCACGTCGTCTGCGCGCCGCTCTTCGCGAGCAGCCCGGACGCGGCGGCGAAGGCCAGCCCGGTCCCCGCCACGCGCGCGCCGCCCTGCGCGTCCCACGTCGGGTACCAGTGCTGCGAGTACGCCGGGAGCCCGAGCGAGACCTTCGCGGGCGGCACGCCGAGCGAGAGGACGTACTTCACCGCCGCCTCCATCCACGGGTAGCCGGCGACCGGGCCCGGCGGCGTGCGGCGCGTGTGCTGCGAGTACGTCATCAGCGACAGGAAGTCCATGGACTCGGCGAGCGCCTTGTAGTCGTACGCGCCGCGCCAGTTGTCGTAGATCCAGACGTGGTACGGCGTCGGCCCGGGGTAGTCGCTCGAGCGCGGCACCACGGCCGCCGAGAGCGTGCAGCCGATCCCGTGCAGCGAGTCGGCCGTCTCGCGCGAGAACGCGGTGAACAGGTCGCGGTCGGCGACGCTGATGTTCTCGAAGTCGAACTGGATGCCGTCGAAGCGGTTGTCGCGACAGAGCGCCGTGATGCTCCGGACCGCGCGGCGGCGCGCCTCGGGCGAGGCGAGCACGCGGTGGAAGATCGCCTGGTCGAAGCCGGGGTTCACGATGAGGGGGACGAGCTTCACGTTCGCCGCCCGCGCCCGCTCGACGACGCGCGGGTCCACGCGCCCCCAGATCACGCCGAGGCTGTCCATCGAGAACGACTGCGGGGCGACGACCGAGATGCGGTCCGCGTGCGCGAGGAAGCTCTGGACGCTCGGCTCGGCGTCCGTGGAGTACCAGAGCGCTTCTATCCCCTGTGCAGAACCGTGCGCTGGGAAAGCGGAGAGCGCGGCGAGGGCGACCGCGAGGGCGCGGGAGAGTCGCATGCGGGCAGGGAGCAGGGGACGGGGGATAGGGGACAGGGAGCAGTACGAGTGAGGAGTGAGGAACCAGCCCTGCGGCACGGTTCCTCACTCCTCACACGTCGTTCAACCCTGCTCGCCGTCTAGTGCGAGTGGTCGCGCACGACTCCCGCCTGCGCGCGCACGGGGGCGGCGTCCGTGCCCGCGCCGGCCGCGTCGGCGTCGAGCGCCGTCGCGAGCGTCGTCAGCGCCGTGCCGCGCGCC
>JBJMNJ010000256.1:0-2888 GCA_045804325.1 Gemmatimonadaceae bacterium | reverse complement strand
GGAGAAGGATCCGAGCCTGAAGAAGGACTACGTGGGGATGGCCGGCTCGGTCGCTCAGGTGCTCGGATCCCTCGCGGGGATCATCGCCCTGCTCGCGCGATGAGGCACCGCCCACGGCGCGGCGCCCTGCACCTGCTGCCGCTCGCCGGTGGGGTCCTTCTGCTTCTTCTGGCGAAGCCGGCCGCCGCGCAGGTGACGCCACAGAGCTCGACCGAGGCGGCGCGCCGCGCCGCCGCGGCGCACGTGGCGCCGGGCGACCGGCTCGTGCTCAAGATCGCGCGCGAGAAGGAGCTGAGCGACTCGCTCATCCTCGTCAACGAGCAGGGCGAGGCCACCTTCCCGAAGCTCGGCGTCGTGCCGGTGTCGCGCTTCGAGATCGCCTCGCTGCGCGACTCGCTGCGCGCGCGCTACGCCACGTACCTGCGCGACCCCGCGGTCGACGTCGTCGTGCTGCGGCGGGTGGCGGTGAGTGGAGAGGTGCGCAAGCCGGACGTGCTGTATGTCGACGTGTCGGCGACGCTGCGCGACGCGATCGCGCGCGCGGGCGGCCTCACCCCCGACGGCGATCCGAACAAGGTGTCGGTCATCCGCGAGGGACGCTCGACGCGCGTGCGGCAGTGGCAGAGCGACGAGACGACCGCCGCCGACCTGCGGAGCGGCGACCAGATCTACGTGGGCGCCAAGCCCTGGATCGTGCGCAACGCGATCGGCGCGGTGAGCACGGCCGCCACCGTCGCCGCGGTCACCTTCAGCATCCTGCGTCGATGAGCCGCGCGCTCGCGCGCCTCGAGGCCGCTCCGGCGGCCGACGGCATCGACCTCGTCGAGGTCGCGCGCACGATGCGCCGCGGCTGGCGCCACGTGGCGGGGTTCGCCGCCGTGGGGCTGCTCGCCGCGGTCGCCGTCACCGTGTGGGCGCCGCGCCGCTTCGACGGGAGCGCGACGGTGCTCCTCAAGTCGTCGGCGGATCTCGGGAGCTCGCTGCTCTCGCGCATCGGCGGCGGCGCGGCGGGTGCCGCGGGCGCGGCGATGCCGGACATCGGCGGGCTCGGTGCCCTCGTCGGCGGCGGCCGCTCGCCGATGGAGACGGAGATCCAGATTCTCTCGAGCCGCGCCGTGGCGCACGAGGTGGTGGACTCCCTGCGGCTCGCCGCGCGCGTGCGCGACCCACGTGGCGTGCCCGCGGTCGGGATCGTGAGAGAGCTGCGCCTCGCCCCGTCGTTCAAGCGCCGCCGCTTCCAGTTCGTGCGCGAGGCCGGCGCGCGGGGGTATCGCGTCACCTCCAAGGAGTGGAGCGGCACGGCGAACCCGGGCGCGCCGCTCGTCACGCCGGTCGGCACGGTGGTGCTGCGCGCCGACACCCTGCTTCCCCCCGCGTTCACGCTCGACCTGATGGACCGCGAGGACGCCGGCGCCTGGTTCGAGAAGCGGCGTGGCATCTCGAAGGCCGGGGGCGAGGTGGCGCGCGTGACCTTCCGTGCCGATGACTCGCTCACCGCCGCGCGCGTGCCCAACCTGCTGCTCGACGTGTATCTGTCGCGGCGCAAGACGGTGGACCGCGGCGTCAACCAGCACCGCGCGGAGTTCCTCCAGGGGCAGAGCGACAGCGTGTCGCAGGAGCTGCTCACCGCCGAGCGTGCGCTGCGCGTGCACCAGGAGCGGAGCGGGGTCATCGAGCCGATCACGGTCGGCAAGCTGCAGCTCGAGCGCGCCGGCGAGCTGCGCGCCACGCTCTCGCAGCTCCAGGTGGAAGAGGGCGCGATCAACCAGATGCTCGGCCTCGTCGGGAGCGGGCGCTTCACGGCGCGGCAGATCGCGGCGTACCCGGAGTTCCTCAAGAGCGGCGGGGTCAACGAGCTGCTCAAGCAGTTGACAGAGCTCGAGACCAAGCGCACGGAGCTCCTCGAGCGCCGCACGGAGCAGGACCCGGAAGTGGTCGCGCTCACGCAGGGGATCAGGTCCATCGAAGGGCAGCTCGCGCCGCTCGGCGCGGCGTACGCGTCGTCGGTGGCCAAGCGGCGGCAGGACGTGTCGATACAGCTCGACACGATGTACGCCGCGCTCGGCCTCCTGCCGGGACAGGCCGAGTCGAGCAACCGGCTGCAGCGCGAGGTGCTGCGCCTCTCGACCATCTATGCGGGCCTGCAGGCGCAGCTCGTCGCGGCGCGGCTCGCGGCGATCGGTGAGGGTGGCGACGTGCGCACGCTCGACGACGCGGAGCCGCCGAAGAAGCCGTCGTTCCCGAAGCCGGTGTTCACGATGGGGCTCGGCCTCGCGGGCGGGCTCGGGCTCGGCATCATCGCGGCGCTGATGGCGGGGCTGCTCGGGCGGTGGGCGGCGGATCCGCGCGAGGTGGAGCGCTTCGCCGGCGTGCCGGCGCTGCGCTTCGATCCGCGCGAGCCGCTGGTGCTCGGCGCGCCGGCGCTCGGCCGCACGCTGCTCATCGTGCCGCTGGGCGCCGCGGCGGATACCGCGGCGGTCGCCGAGCGGCTCGCGCGCACCGCGCAGGCGCGGTCGACGCCGGTGACCGTGCTCGATCTCACCGGACGCGCGCTGCCGGCGGCGATCGGTGCGGGCGCGGAATCGTCCGTGAGCGAGGCGGTGGCGCGGCTCGAGGCGGAGTACGGCCTCGTGCTCGTGCGACTTCCTTCGTTGCACGACGACGTGACCGCGGCGGCGCTCGACGGCGGGCGCGCGGTGCTCCTCGTGGCGCCGGCGGGGCCGGTGGACCGCGCGCCACTGCAGCAGGCGGTCGACACGCTGCGCCGCCTCGACGTGCCCTGCGCCGGCGTGGTGATGCAGGACGCGCCGCGGGGACCGAGGTGGTCGCGGAGCGTGGTACCGGCGACGTGAGCCGCTTGGCGTTGGACGCTGGACGCGGGACGTTGG
>JBJMNJ010000255.1:0-6292 GCA_045804325.1 Gemmatimonadaceae bacterium | reverse complement strand
GGTCCGGGCAGGACCGTCGCGGTCGTCGGTGACGGCGCCGTGGGTCTGCTCGCGGTGCTCGCGGCCAGGCAGCTCGGCGCGGAACGCGTCATCGCGATGAGCCGCCACGCGTCGCGGCAGAAGCTCGCCCGGGAGTTCGGCGCCTCCGACATCATCACGGAGCGCGGCGAGGAGGGCGTGGCCAAGATCAAGGAGCTCACGAAGGGCGTCGGCGCCGACTCGGTGCTCGAGTGCGTCGGCACGCAGGAGTCGATGTGGCAGGCCATCGGCGCGGCGCGACCGGGGGGCCACGTGAGCTACGTCGGCGTCCCGCACGGCGTCGCGCTGGACGGCGCGCGGCTCTTCTTCACGCACGCGCACCTGCACGGCGGGCCCGCGCCGGTGCGCCGCTACCTGCCACACCTGATCGACCTGGTGCTGAGCGGCACGATCGACCCGGGCCGAGTCTTCGACCTCACGCTTCCGCTGTCGCAGGTCGCCGAAGGCTACCGCGCGATGGACGAGCGGCGCGCGATCAAGACGCTGCTCACGATCTGAGACGCGTATGAAGATCCGACTGGTCGTCGAAGGGGCGTCGCTGACGGCAACCCTCGACGACACGGTGGCGGCGCGCGACTTCGGAGGACGATGTTCGAGATGACGCGCGAGCGGGAGGCGCGCTGATCGTCACGCCTGCCGCGAGGCAAGCCGGGCGAGCGCCCACGCCGCGTGCTCGCGCACGAGCGGCTCGTCGTCGTCGAGGGCGCCCGTGAGCACGTCGACGTCGTCCGCGGTGCCGACGTTCCCGAGCACGACGGCCGCGTTGCGCTTGAGCCCGCGCAGCTTCGCGCGCTTCATCGGTGACTTGCTGAACGCGCGCGAGAACTCCTCCTGGGTCATGCCCAACAAGTCGCGCGCGAGTTGCCGCGCGTCCTTCCCCGCCAGCGCCTCGCGCGGCGCGTATGGAGACTCGTCACCTAACGACTCCGCGAACCGCACGTTCCACGGGCACACGTCCTGGCACACGTCGCATCCGTAGAGCAGCCCGCCCGTCGGCCCCCGCAGCTCCTCCGGGATCGCCCCCTTGAGCTCGATGGTGAGGTACGACACGCACCGCGTCGCGTCGAGCTCCCGCGGCGCCGTCAGCGCCCCCGTCGGGCACGCGTCCAGGCACCGCGTGCACCTCCCGCAGCGGTCCGCCTCGAACGGCGCGTCGGGCGCGAACTCCAGGTCCACGAGCAGGCACCCGAGGAAGAAGAACGACCCCGCGCGGGGGTTCACGAGCATCGTGTTCTTCCCGAACCACCCGAGCCCCGCGCGCCGCGCGAGGTCGCGCTCGAGCACCGGCCCCGTGTCCACGTAGGCGCGCCCCGCCACCTCGCGCCCGACCTGCGCGCCGAGCCACCGCTGGAGCTCGCGCAGCCGCTCGACCATCACGTCGTGGTAGTCGAGGCCGCGCGCATAACGAGCGACCGGCCCCGCCGGCTCGGCGCCGCCGTAGCTCATGCCGACGACGAGCGCGCTCACGGCGCCCTCCACCGGCCGCCGGGTGTCGCGCCGCTTCTCGGCCCCGCGCGCGAGGTACGCCATCTCGCCATGGCGCCCCGCGCCGATCCACCGCTCGAAGGCCGCCGCAGTCTCGGCAGGCCCGAGCGTCGTGATGCCGGCGAGGTCGAAGCCGAGGCCGTAGGCCTGGGCCTTCAGGAGGGACTCGAGCGGGACCGGGCCGAGGGCCTGGAGCGGCGTCATCGCTGCTTCCCCACCCACGTCGCGTACCGCACGATATCCTCCGCCGGCGGCACGGCGTCGGCGTCGCCGTAGGCCGTGTGCATGCGCCACCGCAGGTACTCGCGCGCGGGCAGCGGCAGGAACGGCGGCCGCCGCCACCAGCCGCGGGCGCGGAAGCGCCATGCGACGCGCAGCAGGTCCGCCGCCAGCGCGGGGCGGAGCAGGGCGCGCGCGGCGAGCGCGAGGGTGAGGCGGAGCCACGTCGTCACGACTGAAATCTCACGGAACCGGCATGCTCGAACAACTCGTCTCCCTCGTCGGCGCGGCGCTCGTCCTCGTCGCCTACGCCGGCCTCCAGTCCGGCCGCCTCGACCGCGAGAGCGCGGCGTTCTGCCTCATGAACTTCGTCGGCAGCGGGCTCCTGACGTGGATCGCCGTCGTGGACCGCCGGGCGGGGTTCATCCTGCTGGAGGGGCTGTGGGCGCTGCTGTCGCTGGTGCCGCTGATCAGGCGACGGTGAGCGGCTCCCGCCCGCCTACTCGTCCCGCCCATGCACCTCCGCCGGCGGGTGCGTCGCCTCCACGGCGGTGAACGTCTCCAGCACCTTGTACGTGTGCTTCGCGCCCTTCGGCACCGTCCACGAGTCGCCGGGCTCGAGGCGCACCATCTGCCCCTCGATGTGCAGCTCCGCGCGGCCGGAGACCACGTAGCCGACCGTCTCGTAGCTCCGCGCGCGCGGCTCCTTGCCGTCCATCGGCTCGACGGCGTCCCACAGGCGCATCGAGAGGGACTTCCCGAGCGCGAGGTACTTCTGCCCGTCCTTCCCGCGCGGCGACGCCTTCGAGTCGATCTTGTGCACGGTCGTGTCCGCCATGTCCCCTCTCCCGTCGGTGGTGGTGGTCGACGCACGCGAAGCGTTCAGGGACGGTGCCATACGCGCCCTCGGCCCTCGGCCCTCGGCCGCTATCGAGCAGGCCGAGGGCTGTCGGCCGAAGACTGCTGGCCGAGCCGCAGCAGCCCCCGCCCGTCGAACGTGACCGCCCCGTACCGCGCGATCCAGTGCAGGTGCGGCCCCGTCACGCGCCCCGTCTGGCCGACCTTTCCGATGACCTGCCCCGCTTCCACCGTGTCGCCCACCGCCACGTCGGTCGCGCTGAGGTGGAGGTAGGCCGTCGTGAGCCCGGCGCCGTGGTCCAGGTAGACGACGTTGCCGCCGAGGTGGAAGCGGTCGACCAGGGCGACGATGCCGCGGTTGGGCGCGCGTACCGGGGCGCCGACGGCGCCGGCGAAGTCGACTCCCGTGTGCCGGCTCTGCACGACGCCGTTGAACTGGCGTCCGTTCCCGAAGCCGCTCGTGACGCGGCCCGGCCGCGGGGCCTGCCAGCCGCCCCGCCAGAGCGCCTCGCGCGCGTGCGACTCGCGGACGACGCGCGCCACGGCGATGCTCTCGGCCTTCATCTTCGCGACCACCGCCGAGTCCGGCGGGCCGCCGTACTTCGGCGCGACGGAGAGGCGCTCGAGGACGTAGTCGCCGCGCGCGAGTCGCACGCGCAGCCCGCGCTCCTCCGTGCGCCCGTCGCCCGCGAGCGTGACGCGCACGCGCACGGAGTCGCTGCCGACGCGCGTGGCCCCGAACGAGGACCAGGTGCCGTCCGCATTCTGCGTGAAGTGCAGCGGCTCGCCCGAGACCGTCCCGCCGGTGGGGCGCATGCCGCCCTCGGGGCGCACGACCACGCGGAAGAGCGTCCCGGAGACGGGGCGCTCGGGCTCGATGCGCAGCTCGGCGGGCGGCTGCGCCCGGACCGCGCGGGTGGCGAGCGGGGTGGCGAGCGAGGCGGCGAGCGCCAGCAGGGCGAGGGTGGTGCGTCGGTTCATCGGCAGGCTTCGCATTCGACGGGTGTGCTGGTAACGTACCCTCCGCACCCGCCCCCTGTTCGCCCGACCACCGCGACCCGCCGCGCCCGCCCCCGCATGGACCTCAACGAGTACCAGCAGCTCGCCGCCCGCACCATCGGCCGCGACCGGACCCACGAGCAGCAGATCGCGAACGCGGCGCTCGGGCTCGCCGGAGAGGCGGGCGAGGTGGCGGACACGATGAAGAAGCACCTCTTCCACGGCTACCCGCTCGACCGCGACGCCCTCGTCAAGGAGCTCGGCGACTGCATGTGGTACATCGCGATGTTCGCGACGGAGCTGGGCGTGTCGCTGGACGAGATCGGGCGGACGAACATCGAGAAGCTCAGGAGGAGGTATCCGGACGGGTTCTCGCCGGAGAGGAGTCTGAATCGGACCGAATAGCTCGCGTGGCACCGCGCGCGCGAGCGGTTTGGCCAGCCGTCGAATGCCACGGCCAGACCTCGTAGCCTCCCGCGGACCGCTGGTCCCCCGCGCATTGACTCCCCGCGCACGCACCCCGATTCTACCGAATCGTCCCGCCCGCCACCCGCAGCCCGCTCCCAGCATGCTCCGTCTCTCGTTCGCCCTCCTCGGCGCGCTCCAGCAGCAGCCGGCCGTCGCCCCCGCGGGGGCGCTGCCGCCATCGCCCGTCGCCCGCATCGTCGTCACGCCGGCGAACCCCGAGGTCGCCGTCGGCGAGACGCTCCAGCTGCGCGTCGAGGCGCGCGACGCCGAGGGGCGGACGGTGCCGAACGCGCAGATCGCCTTCCGACAGTTCGGCGGGAGCTTCGAGGGGGAGGTCGACGAGCAGGGGCTCGTCACCGCCGGCGCCACCGGGACGCTCCCCGTGAGCGTCGTCGCGATGGTCCCCGGCTCGCGACCGGTCGTGCAGCGCGTGGACGTGCGCATGGTGCCGGGCCCTGCCGTCAGCGTGAGCGTCGCGCCCGCGGCGGCGAAGCTCGTCGCGGGCCAGCGCCTCCGCCTCGCCGCGACGTCTCGCTCGGCGCAGGGCGACGCGCGCGCGAACGACCCCGTGGCGTGGCGGAGCTCCGCGCCGGGCGTCGCGCGCGTCGGCGCGGACGGCATGGTGACCGCCGTCGCGCCCGGCACCGCGAGGCTCACCGCGAAGGTGGGCGACGTCTCGGACGAGATGCAGGTGCAGGTCGTCTCGGGTGACCTGTCATCGGTCGAGATCGCGCCGTCTCAGATGGACGCGCGCACGGGCGACGTCGTGAAGTTCAAGGTGACGGCGAAGGACCGCGCGGGACGCACCGTCGAGGGCCTCACGCCGACGTGGACCTTCGCGCCGGGGCACGGCGTCATCGACGAGGACGGCGCGTTCGTCGGCTACGAGCCCGGCACCTACACCGTCTCGGCCAGCCTCGGCGCGCGCACGGCGACGGCGGGGGTGACGCTCGCGCGGCGCGAGGTGCGGCGCCCGCTCACGGTCGTGGGCCGCCTGCCGCGCACGCGCTTCACCACCGAGGAGGTGTGGATCCACCCGGACGGCAACCACGCCTACCTCGGGAGCGGGAGCGGCGGTGACGTGCTGTACGCCATCGACATCTCCAACCCGGCGAGCCCCGTCGTCACCGACTCGGTGATCGCGAACACGCGGCGCGTCAACGACGTGATGACGACGCCCGACGGGAAGTACCTCGTCTTCACGCGCGAGGGCGCGAGCGACCGGAAGAACGGCATCGTCATCGCGTCGCTCGAGGACCCCAAGCACCCGAAGCCGATCGCGGAGTTCACGCAGGGCGTCACCGCCGGCGTCCACTCGGCCTTCATCTACCAGCAGGCGAAGTACGGGACGCACGTCTACCTCACGAACGACGGCACCGGCGCACTGCACGTGATCGACATCAACGACCCGTACCACCCGAAGGAGGTCGCGCAGTGGCGCACCCCGAAGGCGACGGGGGACGTGGGGCGCACGCTGCACGACATCGACGTGCAGGACGGGCTCCTCTACGCGAGCTACTGGAACGACGGCCTCGTGATCCTCGACGTGGGCAACGGGATGAAGGGCGGGAGCCCGAGCGACCCGAAGCTCGTCGCGCAGTACAAGTACGACCTGAACGAGCTGTATCGCGACGTCGAGGCGACGGGCGGGCCGGGCTTCATCCGCGGCACGCACACGGCGTGGCGCCACAAGAACTACGTCTTCATCGCCGACGAGGTCTTCCCGGCGAGCGGCGTGAAGGGCGCGCCGCCGCGCTCGGCCGCCGGCGGGCGCGCGTACGGCCGCCTCCAGGTGATCGACGTGAGCGACCTCGCCCACCCGAGGAGCGTCGCGTGGTACGAGCCGGAGATGGGCGGCGTGCACAACGTCTGGGTCGCGGGCGACACGCTCTACATGGGCGCGTACAACGCGGGCTTCCGCGCGTTCGACATCTCGGGCGAGCTGCGTGGCGATCTCCGCGCACAGGAGCGCGAGATGGTGCACGTGCACACGGGCGACATGGACGGGAAGGTGCAGAACGCGCCGAACACATGGGGCGTCGTGGTGAAGGACGGCCTCGCGTATATCAACGACAACGTGAACGGATTGTGGATCGTCCGCATCGAGCCGAAGAAGCCCGATGTTGTTCCGTAGCGCGGCCGCCACGGCCCTGCTCGCATCAGCGGCCGTCGCGCAGAAGCCGGAGCACGACTACACCGTCCTCGTCGCGTCCGAGGCCGTCGA
>JBJMNJ010000254.1:0-19310 GCA_045804325.1 Gemmatimonadaceae bacterium | reverse complement strand
CGTTCGGGTTTCTCTGCCGGCGGGCGCGGGAACGCAACCAGCGGCAACCCGGTTTCCGGGAGGGAGAGGGAGAGATGGCAGACGGCAGCGCGCAGGACGGCCGCACCGACCTCGTCGACTGGACGCGCATCGAGCGCTCGCCGGAGTTCCGGGAGCTCGTGGCGCGGCGCCACCGCTTCGTGTACCTCGCGGCGGCGGTGACGTTCGGCGTGTTCGCGATCTACCTCGGGCTTGCGACGTTCGCGACGGACTTCATGGGCACCACGGTCGGCGGGGTGCCGATCGCGTGGCTCGCCGCCATGAGCCAGGTGCTCATGACGTGGGTCATCACCTGGATGTACCTGCGCAAGGCCGACCGCGAGTTCGCTCCGCTCGAGCAGCGCGTCGCCGAGCGCGCCGGCGCGCGGTTCACGCGCGATGAGGACGCCGCGGACACCGCGGCCGATGCCCCGATGGAGAGGAGCACGCCATGACCACGTTCGTACTCGCCGCCGGCGTCAAGGCACTCCCGCTCGCGATCTTCGCCGTCGTGCTCGCGGGCACCCTCGGCATCACCTACTGGGCGGCGAAGCGGACCTCGACCGCCACCGAGTTCTGGGCCGCCGGCCGCGGTGTGACCGGCGTGCAGAACGGCTGGGCGATCGCCGGCGACTACATGTCGGCGTCGTCGTTCCTCGGCTTCGCCGGGCTCGTGTTCCTCTTCGGCGTCGACGCGTTCGTGAGCCTCATGGCCGCGCTCGTCGCGTTCCTGCCCGTGCTGCTGTTCCTGGCCGAGCGCATGCGCAACTCGGGCAAGTACACGCTTGCAGACGTCCTCTCGTTCCGGCTGAGCGAGCGGCCCGCCCGCATGGCGGCCGCGACCGGGACGCTCGCCGTCGTGCTCGTGTACCTCGTGGCGCAGATGGTCGGAGCCGGAGTCCTGATCCAGGCGCTGATCGGCATCTCGTTCACGCCGGCCGTCATCATCGTCGGCGCGTTCATGCTCGCGTACGTCATCTTCGGCGGCATGCTCGCCACGACCTGGGTGCAGATCGTGAAGGCCGTGCTCCTCCTCGGCGGCGCGTTCCTCCTGGCGATCCTCGTGCTCGCGCGCTTCGGCATGAACCCGGCGCGCCTCTTCGCCGCGGCGGCGGAGCGCTACGGCAGCGCGGTGCTCGCGCCGGGCAAGCTCGTCTCCAACCCGTTCGACGCCATCTCGCTCGGCATGGCATTGATGTTCGGTACCGCGGGATTGCCTCACATCCTCATGCGCTTCTACACCGTGCCCGACGCGCGCGCCGCGCGCACCAGCGTGTTCTACGCGACGGGGCTCATCGGCTTCTTCTACCTCCTCACCTTCATCCTCGGCTTCGGCGCCATGGTGCTCGTGGGGCCCGAGACGATCACGTCGGTGGACAAGGGCGGCAACATGGCCGCGCCGCTCCTCGCCGAGCTCCTGGGCGGGCGCCCGCTCCTCGGCTTCATCGCGGCGGTGGCGTTCGCGACGATCCTCGCCGTGGTGGCGGGGCTCACGCTCTCCGGCGCGGCCGCGCTCTCGCACGACCTCTGGGTGAGCGTCGTGAAGAAGGGCGACGCGGACGCCGGCGAGCAGCTCCGCGTGGCGCGAATGGCGACCGTGGCGCTCGGCATCGTCGCCGTGCTGCTCGGCATCACGTTCAAGGGGCAGAACGTCGCGTACATGGTGTCGCTCGCCTTCGCCATCGCCGCGAGCGGCAACTTCCCCGCCCTCGTGCTGTCGATCTTCTGGCGGCGGTGCACCACGGCGGGCGCGGTGGCGAGCATGGTGGTGGGGACGTTCGTGACGCTGCTGCTCATCTGGCTCTCGCCCACCATCCAGGTGGACATCCTGAAGCACGCGAGCGCGAGCTTCCCGCTGCGGAACCCCGCGCTCGTCACCATCCCGCTGTCGTTCCTCGTGGGCGCGGTGGTCTCGCTGCTCACGCAGGAGGCCGGCGCCGCGGAGCGCTTCGCGGGCGTCGCGCGCCGCATGCACATGGGCGCGGCGGGTGACTGAGGCGGAGGTCGCGGGGGTCGTCGTCAGGCGGGGCACGGCCGAAGACGCCCGGGTCCTCGCGCGCCACCGCGCCGAGATGTGGCGCGACATGGGAAAGCTGCCGGACGACGTCTACCCCGACGTCGTCCGCGACGCGACGGCGTTCTTCGCGCGCGCCGTCCCCGCGGGGCAGTACCACGCCTGGCTCGCCGCGCCCGCGGACCGCCCCGACGCGGTCGTGGCGGGCGCGGGGATCCTCCTCCGCCCCATCATCCCCACGATCCGCCGTCGCCGGGGCCGCATGGAGACGAGCACGGCGCCGCAGGGGCTCGTCGTGAACGTCTTCACCGAGCGCCCGTGGCGCCGCCGCGGCATCGCCCGCCTCCTCATGACGCACGTCATCGAGGGCGCCCGCGCGCTCGGCGTCTCGAGCCTCGTGCTGCACGCGTCCGCCGAGGGACGGCCGCTGTACGAGTCGCTGGGGTTCGAGCGGACGTGGGAGATGCGGTTCGAGGGAGAGCTGTAGAGGAGAAAGGAGAGAGGAGAAAGGAGACACAGCCTACCGGGACGCATCTCCTTTCTCCCTTCCGGCCCCGCCCTTGCGTCCGCCTTGCGCCACGAGCCCGGCCCCCCCGCGGAGACCTCCATGCACGAGCACCACGACCACGACCACCACGAGCACGACGCGATGCACGACTGCGTCGAGAAGTGCCTCAACTGCCACGCCGCCTGCACCATGACCGCGCAGTACTCGCTGGCGGAGGGGGGCGCGCTGGCGGACCCGGAGCACGTGGGGCTCCTGCTCGACTGCGCCGAGCTGTGCCAGACGAGCGCGAACTTCATGCTGCGCGGCTCCCCGTTCCACGCGGGCACCTGCGCCGTGTGCGCGGAGCTCTGCCGCGCGTGCGAGACGGCGTGCCGCGCGTTCCCGGACGACGAGCAGCTCGCCGAGTGCGCCGACGCGTGCGCGCAGTGCGCCGAGTCGTGCGAGCAGATGGTGGACATGGCGTCCGAGGGGGACGCCGGCGTGGAGGAGGACGAGGAGGAGTGAACGACGGCGGGGCGCGCGGAAGGCTCCGCGCGCCCCGCTGCGATCTCCAGGCGTCGTCGGTCAGCCGAGCCGGTCGTCCACCACCTCGTCGCTTCGCACGACGCGCGCGCCGCTCGCCTCGGCGGCCGGCAGGTCGGCGGCGTCCACCACGCGGCGGCGCACCACGACCTCCTCCACCACGACGGGGTCCCGGGGCGCGGCGTCCGCGTTCTGGACCGGGGTAGTCGGCACGGCGGTCTCCGCGGCCTCGTCCAGGGCGTCCCGGCGCACGAGCCGCATGTCCCCCGCGGCCCGGTGCGCGCTCTCGCGCATGGCGAGGTCGCCGCGCGCCTCGGCGAGCTCCTCGCGCGTGGCGCGCGCCGGCGTCCCGAACTCCTCCGCGTCGCGCACGTCGGCGCTGTCCACGAGCACCACGCGCCGCGCGCGGTCGATCTCCGCCGCGCGGATCTGCACCAGCCCGCGGCGCCGCGAGTCCGTGAGGTCGACGTCGAGCAGCACGACCTCCTTCGCGTCCTCGTCCACGAGCAGGTCGTGCACCGTCCCGATGACGCGCCCGCTCACCGTGCGCACCTCCCAGCCGCGCACGTCCTGGTCACCGTCGGCCACCAGCCAGCCGAGCTTGCGGAGCGACCCGAGCCGGACGCCCTCGCGCAGGTAGGGCCCGATGCCCGCCGAGTCGCGCCGCCCGCGCCCATCGTTCGTCGCCATAGACTCTCCCCCTTGGATGAACCAGGACCCGCCGCGCGGCGGTCCGGTCCGGTTTCCGAATTGCAAGCGCGGCGCCACACACCCATCTTCGGTCGCGAACTCTACCGTGTCCACCATCTCGAGATCTCCTGTGCGCCGAATCGCCCTAGTCGTCGTCCTCCTCGCCGCGTGCCGCACCGCCGCCGTCAACCCCGCGCCGGCCTCGGCCACGCCCTCGGCCGCCGTCGCGGGCGCCGCGCCCCGGGGCGCGCTGGTCATCCTCGGCGGGGGCCCTCGCCCCGACGACGTGATGTCGAGGTTCGTCGCGCTCGCGGGCGGGCCGGGGCGCGCCGAGATCGTCGTGCTGCCCATGGCGAGCGGCGAGGGCGCGGAGGCGGGGGAGCAGCAGGCGGAGCGCTTCCGCCGCATGGGCGCCCGCGCGCGCAGCCTGCAGCTCGTGCGCGCCGACGCGGACGCCGACTCGACGGCGGAGATCCTCTCCCGCGCGACGGGGGTCTGGTTCGGCGGCGGCGACCAGTCGCGGCTCACCGGCGTGCTGCTCGGCACGCGCGCCGCGCGCATCATCCGCGACCGCTACGTGCAGGGCGCGGTGGTGGGCGGCACGTCCGCGGGCGCCGCGGTGATGACGACGCCGATGATCACCGGCGACGAGCGCCGCCGCGGCGGCGACCGCTACCCGAGCGACTCCTCGGACACGTTCCTCACCATCGCGCGCGGCAACGTCGTGACGGCCGAGGGCTTCGGGCTGCTCCCGGGCGCGATCGTGGACCAGCACTTCTTCCGCCGCAAGCGCCACAACCGCCTCGTGAGCCTCGTGCTCGAGCACCCGACGATCATCGGCGTGGGAATCGACGAGGGAACGGCCGTCGTCGTGCGCCCGGACGGCCGCTGGGAGGTCGTGGGCCAGAGCGCCGCCGTGGTGTACGACGCGCGCACGGCGAGCGTGACGCCGCCGAGCGCGCGCGTGCTGGGCGCCGCCGGGGTGCGCATGCACGTGCTCGGGCCGGGGAGCGTGTACGACCCGCGCACGGGACGGGTGGAGGTGCTGGGGGGCGACGGATCGCCGTGATGGGGCGGCGCTTCGCGCCGCGGTTCTCTATTCCTCTCGGCGCATCGCTCCGCTTCCTTCGGTTCTCTACGTCGCCGCGCTGCGCGCGGCTCGTCGGTCCTCTACGTCGCGGCACTCCGTGCCGCTCGTCGGTTCTCGGCGGGGCTTCGCCCCGCGGTTGCCGATGAGCGACCGCCGGCCGAAGGCCGCCGAGAACCGCGGCCGAAGGCCGCCGAGAACCGCGGCCGAAGGCCGCCACCACCGAGACCTGAATGAAGATCGCGATCCTCTGTCTCGTCGCCCTCGCCGCCTGCTCGACGTCCCCGGCGTCGACCGGCGGCATGCCGCCCATCGCGACGTCGTCCGCGCCCGCGACGCGGGCCGCGAACGGGCCGCTCGTCATTCTCGTCAGGCACGCGGAGAAGGCGGACGACTCGCCCACCGACCCCACGCTGAGCGCCGCCGGCGAGGCGCGCGCCCGCGCGCTCGCGGACGCGCTGCGCGACGCGGGGGTGACGCACGTCATCACGACGCAGTTCCGGCGCACGGGGCTCACCGCGGCGCCGCTCGCGCGGCAGCTCGGCCTCACGCCCGAGGTCGTGCCGACGCAGGGCGCGGGGGCGCACGACTCGCTGGTCGCGGCGGCGGTGCGGCGGCGCGGGCCGCGGGAGGTGGTGCTCGTCGTCGGCCACTCGAACTCGGTGCCGTCCTACATCGCGGCGCTCGGCGGCCCGCGCCTGCCGCAGATCTGCGACGCGCAGTACGGCAACCTCTTCGTGCTCTCGCTCGCCGGGACCACGCCGCGCCTCGTGCGCGCGTCGTTCGGCGCGCCGGATCCGCCGTGCTGAACCGCGGCGCGCGCTCGGCCGTCGTCGTCGGGCTCGGCGCGGCGGGGAGCGCGGCGGCCTATCATCTCGCGCGGCGCGGCGTGCGCGTCACGGGGCTCGACCGCTTCGCGCCGCCGCACGCGATGGGCTCCTCGCACGGCCGTACGCGCATCATCCGCGAGGCGTACTTCGAGCACCCGCTCTACGTGCCGCTCGTCAGGCGCGCCTACGAGCTGTGGGCCGAGCTGGAGGCGGAGGCGGGGGAGCGGCTGCTGGCGATCACCGGCGGTCTCATGGCCGGGCCGCGCGAGGGCGCGCTCGTCGCCGGCGCGCTCCGCAGCGCCCACGAGCACGGGCTGCCCTACGAGATGCTCGACGCGCGCGAGGCGAACGCGCGCTTTCCCGCCTTCGCGCTCGAGCACGACTGGGTGGGGCTGCTCGAGCCGCGTGCCGGGATGCTCTTCCCGGAGCGCTGCGTCTCCGCGCACCTCGCGGGCGCGCGCGGGGCGGGCGCGGAGCTGCGCACGAACGAGCCGGCGCTGCGCTGGCGCGCCGACGGCGCCGGCGTCGTCGTCGAGACGGCGGCGGGCGAGCACCGGGCGGACGCGCTCGTGCTCGCGGCGGGCCCGTGGACGGCGGGGCTCCTCCCGGAGCTCGCCCTCCCGCTCGAGATCGCACGCCAGACGCTGCACTACTTCGAGCCGGCCGCCGAGAAGCTGCCGCTCCTCGACCCGTCGCGCTGCCCGATCGCCATCTGGGAGCACGATCGCGACCGGTTCTTCTACTCGTTTCCGGCGCACGAGGGGCGCGTGAAGTGCGCCGTCCACCACGAGGGGGAGACTGCCCGCACGCCGGAGGCGGTGCGGCGCGACGTCGACGAGGCCGACACCGCGCCGGTGCGGGCGCTGCTGGAGCGCATCATCCCCGCCGCGCGCGGTCCGCTGCGCGAGTCGACGGTGTGCCTCTACACGAACACCCCGGACTGGCACTTCGTGATCGACCGCCACCCGGCGCACCGGCGGGTGGTGGTGGCGAGCGCGTGCTCGGGGCACGGGTTCAAGTTCGCGAGCGCGGTGGGCGAGTTGGTAGCCGACCTGACGACGGGAACGCCGCCGCGCTTCGACCCGGCACCGTTCGCGATCTCGCGATTCGCGGGAAGAGCGACTGCATGACGGGATGAGGACGGGATCGGGGCTCATCCGGTGCCGGGCCCCGACCGGTGGCGATACTTGACTTCGTCAATGAATACGTTGACATTGGCACCATGTGCGGACTCGGGGGAGCCGGGTGGCCGACGTGAGCGGAGGCAGGACCGATCCGGTGGCCGCGGTGCGGCGGTTCAACCGGTTCTACACGCGGCGCATCGGGGTCCTCGGCGAGGGGCTGCTCCGGAGCGAGTTCTCGCTCGCCGAGGTGCGCGTCATGTACGAGCTCTCCCACCGCGAGGGGCTCACCGCCGCGGAGCTGGCCGCCGACCTCGGGATGGACGCCGGGTACCTCAGCCGCGTCCTCCGCGGGCTCCAGGGGCGCGGCCTGGTCGCGCGTACCGCGTCGGCCGAGGATCGGCGGCGGAGCCACCTGCGCCTCACGAAGCGCGGCGCCCGCACGTTCGCCGAGCTCGACGCGCGGCAGGACGAGGAGGTGGCGGCGCTGCTCGACCCTGTCCCGTCCGACGAGCGCGGGCGCCTGCTCGCCGCCCTGGAGTCCATCGAGCGGCTGCTCGGCGCGGCGGGACCGGCGGAGGCGGCGCCGTACGTTCTCCGGCCGCCGCGCGCCGGCGACCTCGGGTGGGTCGTGCACCGGCACGGCGTGCTGTACGCCCGCGAGTACGGGTGGGACGAGCGCTTCGAGGGGCTGGTCGCGCGCGTCGTCGCCGACTACGTGGCCAACCACGACCCGCGCCGCGAGCGGTGCTGGATCGCCGAGCGGCACGGCGAGCCGGTGGGCTCGGTGTTCGTGGTGAAGCAGAGCGAGACCGTCGCGAAGCTCCGCCTCCTCCTCGTCGAGCCGTCCGCCCGCGGCCTCGGCATCGGCGCGCGGCTGGTGGACGAGTGCGTGCGCTTCGCCCGCGACACCGGCTACCGCAAGCTCGTGCTCTGGACCAACAGCGTCCTCACCGCCGCCCGCCGCATCTACGAGCAGAAGGGCTTCACGATCGTCGCGACCGAGGAGCACGACGAGTTCGGCGTGCCGCTGGTGGCCGAAACGTGGGAGCTGAAGCTCTGACTCCGGCCCTCGGCCTTCGGCCCTCGGCCGAGCCCGGTTCGCGGCACCGATTCGGGCACGGATCGTGAGAAGCCATCGAGCAACTCACCCACAGCGGACGAGGAACCGATGGGCTCCAAGGCTTCGAACTTCTTCCAGTCGGACCGCCCCGAGTCGGGCGGCGCGAACAAGGACGACATCAAGGACAAGTCGGGCCTGCACGAGCTCGACCGCCAGAAGGTCGCGAAGAACATGCAGGACGCCGCCTCGGACGCGGCGGGCGACGCGCAGGCGGAGGGGAAGAGCGGGATGCAGAACGGCGTGGAGTCGCCGCGAAACACTCAGTGAACGGGAAGGAGGAAGCGGGAAACAGGGGCGCGTACGAGTCCCCTGTTTCCCGCTTCCTATTTCCTGCTCCCTGACTTCTTCGCCAGCATCGTCCCCCTGCACCGCGCCGCCCCGCACCGGCACGGAAACCGCCGCTTCGCCGTCGGGGTGTGGCGCGTCGGGAGGACCAGCGCGTAGTCGTACGCCAGCTCCTCGCCCGGCGCCACGTCGCGGATCGTCTCGATCCAGATGCGCCCGTCCTCGACCACCGCGTCGCAGTTCGGGTCGCACGAATGGTTGATCCAGCGCGCCTCGTTGCCCCCCACGCCCGCGTCGATCACCCACTCGTCGTCGATGGCGAAGAGGAAGGTGTGGTGCGGCCCCGGCCGGTCGTCCGGGTCGCGGCGGTCGGCCTCCTCGGGCGTGATGCGCTCCCCCGCGTACTCGATGAGCCGCGTCCCCGCGGGAGTGTGCCGCGTGGCGAAGGCGCCGCGGCCGTGCATGGGGGACGATCTGATCTCGAAGGGATGGTCGCTCACACCTCGGCCGAGGGCTAGGGGTTGAACCACCAGCTCCCCTTCACCAGGAACGTGTTCCGCGGGTGCGCGCTGAACAGGTTGCGCGCGTCGCGCAGCGCGTCGAACGAGCCCGGGTCCAGGTGGTCCTGCTCGCGCCCCTGCTGCCACACCGCGAAGAGCACCGAGCCCGGGCGGTACTCCCAGCGCAGCACCACGTTCGAGTTGAACGCCTTCTCGTTGAACCCCTCGGGCACCGCCCCACCGCCGTACGGCTGGTAGCGGTCCTCGTAGCGCCCGGCGCGCGGGTCGGCGAGCTCGCGCCAGTCCGCGTACTTCCCCGCGCTCACGAACGGCTGCGCGTAGACCTGCACCGAGAGCGCCGACGTGAGCGCGAGCGTCGCGCGCGCCGTGGCCGAGAGGGTGGACTGCCCGAGCCGCGCGAAGGTGAAGTGCGTCGTGTCGCTCAGCGGGTCGCCGAAGTTGTCGACCCACTGCCGGTCATCGCGCTTCCGCTCCCCCTCCAGCTCGAGGTACGCGTCCAGCCGGCTCGACGCGCGGAGCTGCGCCCCCACCTCGGCCGACGCGCTGCGCGAGCGCCCGACGTCCGACCGCTGGAAGGACGTCTCGATGTACGGCGTGACCGCGCGCTGCCGGTTGCCGCGGAGCTCCAGGCTCAGGTGCGTCGCCGGCGAGCGGCGCACCGACGGTCCGCCGCGCGCGCAGGTGGTGCAGTAGGTCGCCCGCGCGTTCTCCAGCGCGCTCCCCACCTCGATCTCCCACGCGCTCGGCAGCTCCATCTCGCCGTTCAGCTCGAGGCGTCCGCCGCTCGGGAGCCCGTCCACCGTCCAGCTGTTGTAGGTCTCCAGCTCCGCCTCGAGCCGGCGGTAGCCGCGCCCCGGACGCCGCGTGCGCGCGTTGATCGTGTTGCGCGCCGACATCTCGTTCACGTTCGTCACGAACCCCAGGTCGTTGAGCTCGACCCCCGGGTCCGCGTGGCGAAGGTTCGTGTGGAACGTCACGGCGCCGTCGAGCTTCCGGAGCTGGAGCGACTTCACCGCGCCGCCGAGCGTCGTGCGCGTGGAGTCGAAGCGGAAGCCGTCCGGGCGCTGATAGAAGTGGACGGAGCCGAGCTGCGTGCGCGCGATGGCCTCGCGCGAGCCGGCCACGTGGTTGAGCCCCACGTACCCCATCACCTCGTAGCGCTCGCGCGCGAAGCGGTGGAAGCCCTGCCCGAGCAGCGTGTACGCCTCGCGGCGGAGGACCGGCGCGCTGACCTCGTCGAGCTCGCGGTTCACCCCCGTGAGCATCAGCCCCGCGCCGGAGCGGCCGCCGCGCAGCTCCTGGTACGCGCGCCCGACGAGGTAGTTCGTGCGCGGCTCGACCGTCCCGCCGTCGCGGCCGACCTCGCGGTCGGTGACCGCGTCCACGAGCCCCACCGACGTGCCGCGCGCCACGCGCCCCGTGAGCTTCGCCGCGCCGAGGATGGTCGAGGCCGCGGGGTCGAGGTCGTCGCGCCGGAGCTGCGGCGACCGTCCGATGCGGCGCGTGTAGAAGATCCCCTCGCACGGCCCGCCGCAGCGGAACAGCCCGACGCCCTCGAGGAAGAACGGGCGCCGCTCCTCGAACTGCTGCTCGAAGGGACCGAGGTTGAGCACCGCGGGGTCGGCCTCCACCTGGCCGAAGTCCGGGTTGATGGTCGCGTCGAGCGTGAGCGTCGGCGTCACGCCGTACTTGAGGTCCCCGCCCACGCTGAGCTCCCCGGCGCGCCCCCAGCGCTCGTCCCGCAGCTCGCTCTCGTTCCGGGCGACGACGTACGGCAGCACCTCGAGGCGCTGCGGCGCCGGCACGCCGACCAGCCCGCCGAGGACGCCGAGCTGCGACACGTGGGCGCGGCGCGACGGGCGGTAGACGGGCCAGCCGATCCGCTCGTTGCGCCGCGCGATCTCGCGCCAGATGCCGAGGCCGAAGCGCAGCGTCGGCCCCGGCGTGAAGCGGAGCTGCGAGAGCGGGATCCGGAACTCCGCCGTCCACCCGAGCGAGTCCACGAGCGTCGCGACGTCCCAGACGCCGTCCCACGACTGGTCGTCCTCGACGTCGTCGTACATCGACGCGTCGCGGCGCACGCCGGCCGGGTTCACGTCCATCTGCACCCCGGTGCGCCGGTCGAGGTACGGGTCGAGGATCACGCGGATCTTGTCCGACGCCGTCTCCGCGTCGCGCCGGCCGAGCATGGTGCGGATGCTGTCGGGGGCGCGGTCGTAGGCCCGCACGAAGACGTAGAGGTTGCGGTCGTCGTACGCGACGCGCGCCTCGGTGCGCTCGGACGGCTCGCCGTCCTCGGACGGGTCGAACTGGCGGAAGGCGCGGATGGGGGGCGCCTCTCGCCACGCGTCGTCGTCCATGCGCCCGTCGAGCACCGGCGCGCGGCGCGCGCGAACGGCCCGCGCGTCCGCCGGGGCCTGCGGACCCATGGCGGCGGAGTCGTGTGGGACGGCGCGGTCCTGGGCGGGCGCGGCGGTGGCGCCCGCGAGGGTCGCGAGGAGGGCGAGAGTGGGGCGACGCATTCGAGCGGGGAGGCGGCGGGAGCCTCGAAAGGTAACGGGCTGTAAGGCTGCTGTCGGCCGGGGAGAGGTAGTGGCGCCGCCCGATTCCGCAACTATGATGTAGGCGGCGGCCCACCCCCACGGCGCCGCTGCTCCGTCACTCACCACAGGAGGCTTCCCGGTGACGACCCCGAGTTCTGCCACCGGCGTGCGACCCCGCCGGCCCTCCTTCCTCCGCGGCGCCGGCACCGCGCTCCTTCTCACCGCCCTCGCCACGCCGGCCGCGTGGGCCCAGACGTCCACGTCGAACCTCCGCGGCTACGTCCGCACCGCCTCCGGCGCGCCGGTGGCCGACGCGCAGGTCGCCGCCCGCTCGGTGGACAACAACCAGACGCGCGGCACGACCTCGACCGCCTCCGGCTACTACTACCTCGGCGGGCTCCGCCCGGGCCGCTACGAGATCACGTTCCGGCGCATCGGCTTCGCCCCGCAGACGGAGACGGTCCAGCTCCTCATCGGCCAGACGCGCGACCTGAACTTCACCGCGGCCGAAGCCGCCGCGCAGCTCTCGACGGTCGTCGTCACCGGTGGGCAGCCCGGCACCGAGACGCGCACCTCCGAGGTCGGCACGAACATCACGCGCGACCAGATCGAGAACCTGCCGAACTTCGAGCGCAACTTCCTCGACATCGCCAAGCTCGCGCCGGGCATGACGGCGTCGCAGCCGAACAACACGGACAAGTTCCTCGCGGCCGGCGGCCAGCCCGCCGAGGCCGTGAACGTGTTCGTGGACGGCGCGACCTACAAGAACGACGTGCTGAAGGGCGGCGTCGTCGGCCAGGACGCGAGCCGGGGGAACCCCTTCCCCCAGGGCGCGGTGCAGGAGTTCCGCGTCATCACCCAGAACTACAAGGCCGAGTATCAGAAGGCCGGCAGCGCGATCATCACGGCGACCACGCGCAGCGGGACGAACACCTGGGACGCGGAGCTGTTCGGGTACGGCGTGCCGAAGGGGCTCACCGCGCGCGACGCGTTCACCGTCAGCAAGGGCTCCGGCATCGAGCCGAACTACACGCGCACGCAGGCCGGCGGCAGCCTCGGCGGCCCGATCGTGCGCGACAAGCTGTTCTTCTTCGGCACGTACGAGCTGAACTTCCGGGACGAGCCGCAGTACGTCCGGCCCGGCACCACGACGCCCCCGCCCGGCCTCGACCCCTCGCAGTACGAGGGGCGGTTCATCAGCGAGTTCCGCGAGCACCTCGGCTTCGGCAAGCTCACGTGGGTGCCGACCGACCGCAGCACCGTGGACGCCGGCGTCACGCTCCGCCACGATGCCGACTTCAGGGGCTTCGGCGGGCAGACGGCCTACGAGGCGGCGGAGAACATCGCCGTCGACGTGTTCACGGGCGTCGCGAACTGGCGCCGCGCGGGCGACCGCTGGCTGAACGAGGCGCAGGTGAACCTCCAGAACTTCACCTGGAACCCGACGCCGACGAACCCGGGGCTGATCGCGCGCAACTACGAGGGCCTCATCCGCGTCGGCGGCAAGGAGGCGGGGCAGGACTGGAACCAGCAGCGTCTCTCGCTGCGCGACGACGTGACCCGGGCCGGCGTGCAGCTCTTCGGCGACCACGCCTTCAAGATGGGCGGCTCGGTCGACTTCCTGTCGTACGAGGCGACGAAGAACTTCTTCTTCACCACGCCGCTCTACACGTACGTGCCCGGCAACAACTACGCGACGCCGGTCCGCGCGCGCTTCGGCTTCGGCGACCCGACCATCGGCACGCACAACACCCAGTTCGGCGTGTACGCGCAGGACGACTGGAACGTCACGAGGCGTCTCACGCTGAACCTCGGGCTCCGGTGGGACGGCGAGACGAACATGATCAACAACTCGTACGTCACGCCGCAGCCGCTCGCCGACTCGCTGCGCCTGCTCGCGGGCAACCTCGTCATCCAGCAGTCGCTCCCGAGCGGCTCGCGGACCGTGTCGCCGATCAGCTCCCTCGGCGGGCTGGAGAACTTCCTCACGACCGGCAGCTCGGACCGCCCGATGTACAAGAAGGCGTTCCAGCCGCGCGTCGGCGCCTCGTACGACGTCTCGGGCGACGGCCGCACGGTGGTGTTCGGCGGCGTGGGCATCTACTACGACCGGAACTACTGGAACACGCTGTTCGACGAGCAGTTCCGGCGGCAGTACTCGCAGCTCGACATCAACTTCAGCGACAACTGCAACGGCGCGTTCGCGTGCGTGCCGTGGGACCCGCGCTACGAGGACCCGGCCCAGCTCCGCACGCTCGGCTACGCCACCGCGCCCGAGGTGTTCCTCATCGCGAACGACCTGCGGCCGCCGAAGACGCACCAGTTCAGCGCGGGCCTGCGGCAGGCGCTCGGCGGCTACCAGCTCACGCTGTCGTACAACGGCATCCGCGGCTACAACTTCATGAACTTCGTGCGCGCGAGCCCGTGGGGCGGCCCGGAGACGACCCCGACGCACAACTACAACACGGTGTTCATCACGGACGACAACGTCCGCACGTACTACAACGCGCTCCAGTTCCAGGCGCAGCGCCCGCTGCTCGAGACGTCGCGCTGGGGCGGCGGCCTCTCGTACACCCTCGGGAAGTCCCAGGAGCGCGGGAAGAGCACGGACATCTTCTGGGACTTCAACGACGCGCACCCGACGGTGTCCGACATGCCGAAGGTCCTGGCGCCGGGCGACCAGCGGCACGCCATCACCGCCAACGCCGTCGTGCGCCTGCCGGCCCAGTTCATCGTGAGCAGCATCGTGACGCTCGGCACGGGCATCGCGCTCACCGCGACCGACGCGAGCGGCGGGTGGGGTCCGTACCAGCAGCAGCCCTACACGTGGACGCCGCCGGGGCGGCCGTTCCTCGGCATGGGGCACGTGTTCGCGACCCAGAACATGGACCTGCGCGTCGAGAAGCCCTTCACCGTCGGCGTCGGCCAGCAGGCGAGCCTCGTGGCCGACCTGTTCAACGCGTTCAACTCGTCGAACTGGGGCTGCTACGAGACGACGATCATCCCGACCGGCGACCAGCCGAACGACGCCGGCTGGCGGTCGCGCTTCGGCCGCCCGCAGTGCGCGGGCCTCGGCCGGCGCCTGCAGCTCGGGCTCCGCTACGGCTATCGCGCCCGCGCGTCCGGCACCTGATCGCGTGAAGCTCGCGCGATTCGCCACGATCGCGGCGGTGCGCCGGCGGGGACTCGTCCTCGCCGGCGCATTCGCCGTCGCGGCCTGTCGGCCCGCGGCTCTCGGCCGACAGCCCTCGGCCGCGAACGATCGGGCCGAGGGCCGAGGACCGGCGGCCGAGTACCGCCCCGGCCCCGCGGAGGAGGCGTTCCTCGACACTCTCCAGCGCCGCACCTTCGACTGGTTCTGGGACACGACGAACCCCGCGAACGGCCTCGTCCCCGACCGCTGGCCCACGAAGTCGTTCTCGAGCGTCGCCGCCGTCGGCTTCGGGCTGACGGCGTACGCCATCGGCGCCGAGCGCGGGTGGATCACCCGCGACCAGGCGCGCGACCGCGCGCTGGCGACGCTCCGCTTCTTCTGGACGGCGCCGCAGGGCGAGGCGACGGCCGGCGTCACGGGGCACCGCGGGTTCTTCTACCACTTCCTCGACATGGAGACGGGGCGCCGGTTCGAGACCGTGGAGCTCTCCACGATCGACACGGGCCTCCTGCTCATGGGCGTGCTGACCGGCCGCGAGTACTTCGACCGGGCCGACGCGGCCGAGGCGGAGATCCGCGCGCTCGCCGACTCGATCTACTTCCGCGTGGACTGGCCGTGGGCGCGCAACGGCGAGGCGTCGCTCAGCATGGGGTGGCACCCGGCGTCGGATCCGGCCAATCGCCACCGCGGGTTCATCGACGCCCGCTGGCTCGGCTACGACGAGGCGATGCTCCTCTACGCGCTCGCCCTCGGCTCCCCGACCCACCCCATCGCGCCCGAGGCGTGGCGCGCCTGGACGAGCGGCTACAAGTGGGACCGCTACTACGGCCAGGACTTCGTGCAGTTCGCGCCGCTCTTCGGCCACCAGTACTCGCACGTCTGGATCGACTACCGCGGGATCCCCGACGAGTACATGCGCGAGAAGAAGATCGACTACTTCGAGAACTCGCGCCGCGCGGTGCTCTCGCAGCGCGCCTACGCCGTCGCGAACCCCGGCCACTGGCGCGGCTACTCGGCGCTCGCGTGGGGGCTCACGGCGAGCGACGGCCCGCTGGACACGACGGCGGTGGTGGAGGGGCGCCAGCGCACGTTCCACACGTACTGGGCGCGCGGCGCCGGCGCCGACGAGCTGAACGACGACGGCACGCTCGTGCCGACGGCGGTGGGCGGCTCCGTGCCCTTCGCCCCCGAGGCGACGATCCCCACGCTGCTCCACCTGCGCCGCACGTACGGGGAGCCGCTCTTCGGCCGCTACGGCTTCCTCGACGCGTACAATCCGACGCTGCGCGTCGCGGGGCTCCCCCTACGCCACGGCCGGGTGGTGCCGGGCGTGGGCTGGTTCGACACGGACTATCTTGGGATCGACCAGGGTCCGATCCTCATCATGATCGAGAACTACAGAACGGAGCTCGTGTGGCGACTCATGAAGAAGAATCCCTACGTGACGCGCGGCCTCTGCCGCGCGGGCTTCCGCGGCGGATGGCTGGCGGGGCGATGCTGAGCTCCCGCGCCATTCTGGGTGCCGTGCTCGTGCTCTCGGCCCTCGGCCCTCGGCGCGCGGCCGCCCAACAGCCGCCGCGCGCCGAGGGCCGAGGGCCGAGAACCGCCTCGCCCACGCATCCGTCGATGACGTCGGCCCGGGCCCGCCACATCGCCGACTCCGTCCTCAAGCTCATGACGCTCGAGGAGAAGCTCGGGCAGCTCACGCAGGTGCCGAACGACTGGCAGCAGACCGGCCCGACGGCGACCGCCGGGAGCGCCGCGGACGTCCGCGCCGGGCGCATCGGCGCGTACGTCGGCCTCACCGGCGCCGTCCCGACGCGCGCCGCGCAGAAGGTCGCGGTGGAGGAGTCGCGGCTGAAGATCCCGCTCCTCTTCGGCTTCGACGTCATCCACGGGATGCGCACGATCTTCCCGATCAACCTCGCCATGGCGGGGACCTTCGACTCCCTCGCCGCCGTGCGCATGGCGCAGATCTCGGCGCGCGAGGCGACGGCGAGCGGCGTGCACTGGACGTTCGCGCCGATGGTGGACATCGCCCGCGACGCGCGCTGGGGCCGCGTCATCGAGGGCGCGGGCGAGGACCCGTACCTCGGCTCCGTCATGGCGGCGGCGCAGGTCGTCGGCTTCCAGGGCCCGGACCTCCGCTCGCCGAACTCCGTGCTCGCCACGGTGAAGCACTTCGCGGCGTACGGCGGCGCCGAGGCGGGGCGCGACTACAACGTGGTGAACGTCGGGGAGCGCGAGCTGTGGGAGACGTACCTCCCGCCGTACGCCGCGGCTGCGCGCGCCGGGGCCGGCTCGTTCATGGCGTCGTTCAACGAGATCGACGGCATCCCCGCGCACGGGAGCGACTGGCTGCTCACCAGCGTCCTCCGCGACACCTGGGGCTTTCGCGGCTTCGTCGTCAGCGACTGGACGGGCGTGTGGGAGCTGATCAGCCACGGCATCGGCGACAGCCTCTCGGTGGCGCGGCAGGCGCTGCGCGCGGGCGTGGACATGGAGATGTCGAGCGCGCTCTACCGCGAGCGCCTCACCGCCGAGGTGCGCGCGGGCCGCTTCCCGCGGGCGGTGGTCGACACGGCGGTGCACCGCGTCCTCGTCGCGAAGGCGGCGCTCGGCCTCTTCGACGACCCGTACCGCGGCTCGAGCGAGGAGCGCGAGCGCGCCGGCGTCGTGACGGCCGACGATCGCCGCGCCGCGCGCGAGATCGCGCAGAAGGCGATCGTGCTGCTCACCAACAGCCGGGTGGGCGACGCACCGGCGCTCCCGCTGGCGAAGTCGCTCCGCTCGCTCGCCGTCATCGGGCCGCTCGCCGCCGACTCGGTCACGCCGCTCGGCTCCTGGTCGGGCAACGGCCGGCCGGAGGACGTCGTGAGCGTGCTCGCCGGTCTGCGCCGCGCGCTGCCGAGCGCGCGCGTCGACCACGTGATGGGCGTCCCCATCGACACGCTGCGCGTGGTGGAGTCGAACGACCCGCGCTACGCCGCCGGGATCGCCGAGGCGGTGCGCGCGGCCACGGCGGCCGACGCGGTGCTGCTCGTGCTCGGCGAGCACCGCGACCTGAGCGGCGAGGGCGCGAGCCGCTCCTACGTCGAGCTGCCGGGCGCGCAGGAGTGGCTGGCGCGCGCGGTCGTACGGGCGGTGCGAGCTGCAACCCCGTCGAAGCCGGTCGTCGCGGTCCTGATGAACGGCCACCCGCTCGCGGTCCCCTTCCTCGCCGACAGCGCGAGCGCGCTGGTGGAGAGCTGGCAGCTCGGCATCGAGCACGGGAACGCGCTGGCGGACGTGCTCTTCGGGGACGTGGCGCCGAGCGGCAAGCTGCCGATCACGATGCCGCGGAGCACGGGGCAGCTGCCGATCTACTACAACCGCAAGCAGACGGGCCGCCCGGCCGAGCCGATCTTCGAGCGCGGCCAGAAGTACACGTCGCGCTACGTGGACGTCGCGTGGACGCCGCTCTTCCCGTTCGGCCACGGGCTCTCGTACACCACGTTCGGCTACGCGAACCTCCGCGCGTCGTCCCCGAGCGTGCGCGCGGGGCAGCCGGTGACGGTGACGGTGGACGTGACGAACACGGGGAGCCGCGCGGGCACCGAGGTGGCGCAGCTCTACGTGCGCGACGACGCGGCGAGCGTGACGCGCCCGATCCGCGAGCTCCGGGGCTTCCGGCGCGTGACGCTGAGCCCGGGCGAGACGCGCACGCTGACCTTCACGCTCCGCCCCGACGACATGGCCCTCTACGACCGCGACCTGCGGCGCGTGGTGGAGCCGGGCACGTTCACGCTGTGGGCGGGCGGCAGCTCGGCGGCGACGCTGGAGGCGAGGTTCGCGGTGACGGGGACGACGACGGTGCTGAGGGAGGCGCCGCCGCGGTTCAGGTAGAAATCACTACGTACTGCGTACTACGAACTGCGTACCAAGACCCGCGGGAAGCGAGTAGGAGCCTCCCGGGGGTTCTGATACGCAGTACGCAGTGCCTTACCGCTGCACCCTGACCGGCGCCGACAGCCCCGACACCCCATTCTCGTCGAAGCTCTCGATCGCCACCCAGTACTCCTGCCCGACGGTCAGCGCCCGGATCTCGAGCGGGATCGGCTCGTCGTGGAAGCGCTGGTACGTCTGGTAGAGCTTCGTCGGCGCGATGCCCCAGCGGACGTTGTAGCCCACCGCGCCGGGTACGGGCGTCCAGCTCACGGTCATGTTCCGCTCGTCGCGGTCGCGGCGCGCCGTGAGGCCGGCGGGGGTCGCGGGGGGCGGCCCGCCCGCGGTGCCGAAGACGCGCACGTCGCTCACCGCCAGGTTCGCCGCGCCGACGTGGCCGTGCACCCAGCGGACGTAGCGGGCGCGGAACGCGCGCGGCAGCTCGACGTACGCGTTCGCCCGGTCGCGATGGTCGGCCGCCGTCTCGCCGACGCGCGCCGCGGTCGTCCACGTGCGGCCGTCGAGCGACGTCTGGATGCGGAAGCTCGTCCAGATCGCCGTGTCGCCCGGCGGGAGCGGCCACAGGTTCGACTTGTAGTCCGTGTAGTTGACCTGCACGGCGCGCACGTCGCGAGCCGCGCCGAGGTCCACCTGGAGCCACTGGCCTCGGCGAGTGTCCTGCGCCACCCAGTACGTGCGCGGGTTCTCGTCGGTCACCGCGGGCGACGGCGGGAAGGAGTCGCGCGCGCTCGACGCGGTGACCGGCTTGCGGTACGAGAGCAGCATCCAGCCCACGAACAGATCGTCGGTGGAGCGCCAGCGCTCCGGCGGCACGCGGCGCGGGAAGTCCGCGAAGCGCGTGTCCACGTACATCTGGCCGTCGGCGTCGAAGCCCGCGGGGAGCAGCGCGATGCGGCGCTCGAAGTTCCAGTTCACCGCGACCCACGGCGTGCCGGTGTTCCACCAGTTG
>JBJMNJ010000253.1:0-14384 GCA_045804325.1 Gemmatimonadaceae bacterium | reverse complement strand
GTGCCGCTTGCGCGGCTCGAGGCCGCGATCGCCGACCGGCCGGAGGCGCGCCCGTTCTCGGAGGCGCTGCTCCGGCCCGGGATCTCGCTGATCGCCGAGCACAAGCGCCGCTCGCCGTCCGCGGGCCTGATCCGCGAGGGCGCGACGGTCGACGAGATCGTGCTGGCGTACGAGCGCGGCGGGGCCGCCGCGCTGTCGATCCTCACCGAGCCGTTCCACTTCGGCGGCTCGCTCGACGACCTGCGGGCTGCCCGTGCGGTCACCGAGCTGCCGGTGCTGCGCAAGGACTTCATCGTCGACCCGTACCAGCTCTACGAGGCCTCGGCGGCCGGGGCGGACGCGATCCTGCTCATCGTCGCCGCGCTCGAGCTGCCCGACCTGGCCTCGCTGCTGGGGGAGGCGCGCGCGCTCGACCTCGACGCGCTCGTCGAGGTCCACGACGAGCGCGAGCTCGAGGTCGCGCTCGACGTCGAGGCCGACGTGCTCGGGATCAACAACCGCGACCTCGCCGACTTCTCGGTCGACATCGAGCGGACCTACGACCTGCTCGCCGACATCCCGGCGGGCAAGACGGTCGTCGCGGAGTCCGGCTTCTCGACCCGCGACCAGCTCGACGAGCTCGATCGCGTCGGCGTCGACGCCGTGCTGATCGGCGAGACCCTCATGCGCGCCCCCGACGTCGAGGAGGCCACCCTGAGCCTCACCGGCGGTAGCGATACCGGCGTTTAGTTCCGACTAACCGACCGCGGCCACAGTTGGAGGGTCGTGAGGAGCAGTCAGATCGCCGTGCCGCTCGTCGCTGCCGCGCTCGGCAGCGGGATCACGGCTGCCGCGATGGTCAAGCGGGACGACGGGCCTTCGAGCATGTCGGTCGGCCGTCAGCAGGGCGTGCTGACGGCGTCGAACGCGCGCCTCGACGTGGACGCGATCTACGACCACGCCGCTCCCAGCGTGGTCTATGTGAGCGCGAACACGGTCGGAACCGGCCCGAACGCGTTCGATTCGCAGACCGGTGGCCAACTCGCGCTGTCGACGGGATCGGGCTTCGTGCTCGACGACGACGGCCACATCGTCACCAATGACCACGTCGTGGAAGGCTCGAATCAGTTCCAGGTGGTGATCGGCGGCAACCCGGACCCGATCCCCGCGCGGCTGATGGGCCAGGACCCGTCGAGCGACCTCGCCGACCTGAAGGTCGATCCGGGCGCCGTCAAGGGCGGCCTGAAGCCGCTCGAGCTGGGCGACTCCACCAAGCTGGAGCCGGGCGACCAGGCGATCGCGATCGGCTCGCCGTTCGGCCTCGAGGGCACCGTGACGACGGGCATCATCTCCAGCCTCGGCCGCACGATCGACTCCCCGAACTGCTACCCGATCGCCGACGCCGTCCAGACCGACGCCGCGATCAACCCCGGCAACTCGGGCGGGCCGCTCCTCGACGCGTCGGGGCGCGTCGTGGGCATCAACACCGCCGTGCTCGCCGGCGGCGGCCTCACGGGGCTCGGCTTCGCGGTGCCGATCAACCTCGCGACCTCCATCCTCAACCAGGTGCTGACGACGGGCCGCATCACGCGCTCGTACGTCGGCATCGAGTACCGCGACATCGGGGCCGAGGTCGCGGAGGAGTTCGACCTCCCGACCCGCCACGGCGTCGTGCTCTTCGGCGTGGTGCGGGGCAGCCCGGCCGACCGGGCGGGGCTCCGCCCGGGCGACATCATCACGCGCGTGGAGGACACGCCGATCAACGACGGCGCCGACCTCCGCCGCATCCTGCGTCAGCGCTCGCCCGGCCAGACGGTGACGATGACCGTGGTGAACGCGGAGGACCGGCGGACGAAGACGGTGCGGGTGCGGCTGGGGGAGGCGACTACCTAGCAAGGAGAAAGGAGAAAGGAGAAAGGAGAGGCCTCGAGCGAGCAGCGTCTCCTTTCTCCTTTCTCGTTGCTCGTGCTCTACGCCTCGTCGACGACCGCCCGCAGCACCCGTATCAGCTCCGGCGTCGCGTTAGGCAGCGCCGTCCGCTCCAGCCGCATCCCGAGCTCCGCGGCCTTCGCCTTCGCCTCGACGTCGATGTCGTAGAGGACCTCGAGGTGGTCCGAGACGAAGCCGATCGGGACCTGCAGTACGCGGCGCACGCCTTCGGCGTGCAGCGTCTCGAGGAAGTCGAGGATGTCGGGGCCGATCCACGGCTCCCCCGTGCTCCCGGCGCTCTGCCACGCCTGGCGCCACCGGGCGAGCCCCGCCCGGGCCGCGACCGCCTCGGCGCTCTCCCGCAGCTCGCGCTCGTACGGGTCGCCCCACTCGCGGATCTTCTCCGGGAGGCTGTGCGCCGTGAAGACCACGGTCACGTCGTCGCGCTCTCCCGCCGGGAACTGCTCGAGGCCCCGTTGCACGAGGTCCGCCATCATGGCCACGAACGCCGGCTGCAGGTGCCACCGCTCGACGAAGCGAACGCTGAACGGGCGCTCCATCTCGGCCAGCGCGTCGTCGAGGTACTTCCGGTAGCCGCCGACGCTCATGCGCGAGTAGTGCGGCGCGAGCACCACCGCGGTCGCCTCGCGCACGCCGTCGGCCGCCATCGCCCGCGCCGTCTCGGCGATGAACGGGTGCCAGTGCTTCATCCCGACGTAGACGCGCCGCCCGTCGCCGTCCGCGCGCAGCGACTCCTCGAGCCGGTCGCGCACCGCCTCGGTGATCGCGCGGAGCGGCGTCGCGCCGCCGACGCGCTCGTACCGGTGGCGCAGGTGTGCCACCGCCTCCGGCGACGGCGCGCGGCCGCGGCGGATGTGCGTGAAGTACGGCCCCACGTCGTCGAGCGTGGCGGGGGTGCCGTAGGCCATCAACAGGATCGCTCGTTCGGTCATGACTCGTCTTCCCGCCCTCGGCCCTCGGCCGACAGCCTTTTCACCGCCTCCACCGCCGCCGCCACGCCCTCCACCGGCGTTCCCGGATGCAGGCCGTGGCCGAGGTTGAAGATGTGGCCCGGGCGGCCGGCGGCGCGGCGGAGGACGTCCGCCACCTCGCGCTCGATGATCTCGCGCGGCGCGAGCAGCACCGCCGGGTCCAGGTTCCCCTGAACGCCGCGGTGATGGCCGATGACTTCCCAGCCCTCGTCGAGCGGCGTGCGCCAGTCGAGACCGAGCACGGTGCCGCCGTCGTCCTTCATGTGGGGGAGGAGCGTTGCGGTGTTCACGCCGAAGTGGATCATCGGGGCGCCGAGGTCGGCGACGCGCGCGAAGATGCTCCGCACGTGCGGCCGCACGTACTCCACGTAGTCCTTCGGCGAGAGGCACCCCACCCAGCTGTCGAACAGCTGCACGGCGCTCGCGCCGGCGGCGATCTTCGCGCGCAGCAACGCCGCGACCATACCGCTCAGCCGCTCCATGAGGTCGTGCCAGAGCGCCGGCTGGCCGTACATGAGGGACTTCGTCTTCAGGAAGTCGCGCGACGGGCGCCCCTCGACCAGATACGACGCGAGCGTGAACGGCGCGCCCGCGAAGCCGATCACCGGCGTGCGTCCGCCGAGCTCGCGCACGAGGACGCGGATGGCCTCGAGGACGTACGGCAGGTCCGCCTCCGGATCGAGCGGCCGGAGCGCCTGCACCTCCGCGCTCGAGCGCACCGGCCGCTCGATCACCGGGCCCGTGCCCTCGACGATGTCGAGGTCCACGCCGACGCCGACGAGCGGGTGCATGATGTCGGCGAAGAGAATGGCGGCGTCCATCTCGAACCGCCGCACGGGCTGCAGCGTCACCTCGGCGCACAGCTCGGGGCGCCGGCAGATCTCGAGCAGCGAGAGCTTCTCTCGCACGGCGCGGTACTCGGCGAGGACGCGCCCGGCCTGGCGCATGAACCAGACGGGCGTGCGCTCCGTGGGCTCGCGCCGCGCGGCGCGCATGAACAGCGTGTCGTGAACGGAGGACATGTATGGGGATGGCGGCGCCGCGTGCCGCGCCGCGTGGAATCGAAGGATGGCCGGGCCTAGCGCGCCGCCCCGTGCACGCTCGAAAGGTAGTCGCTCACGGCGCGCGCGGCGCGCTCGGCGGTGCGGACGCAGTCTGGAACGCCGACGCCCCCGTAGGCGTTCCCGGCGAGCGCGATCCCCGGGAGCGCCCCCGCGAGGCGCTCGATGGCGGCCAGGCGCTCGAGGTGCCCGAGTCCGTACTGCGGCAGCGCGCGCTCCCACCGGGTGACGCAGACGTCCACCGGCTCTCCCCGCACGCCGACGATCTCGGCGAGCTCGTGCCGCGCCATCGCGACGAGCGCCGCGTCGCCGAGGCCGACCACGTCCGCACGGCCCGCCCCGCCGAAGAACACGCGGAACAGTGCCTCGCCGGCGGGCGCGCGTCCGACGAACTTGGCCGAGCTCCACGTGCACGCGAGCGCCGCGCGCCGCTCGGCGCGCGGCACGACGTAGCCGGTGCCGTCGAGCGGGCGCGCGACCGCGGCGGCCGGGAACGCGAGCGAGACGGTCGCCGGGGAGACGTGCTCCATCCCCGCGAGCCGATCCGCGAGCTCGGGGCTCGCCGGCGCGAGCAGCTCCGCCGCGGCGTGCGCGGGCACGGCGAGGATGGCGGCGTCGTACTCGTCGCCGTCGCCGTCCGCGTAGCGCACGTGGACCGCCCCGTTCGCCGGGTTGACCGAGACCGCCGGCAGGTTGCGTCGAATCTCGATGCGTGGCTCCAGCCGCGCCTCGAGCGCCTCGATGAGCTCCGCCATGCCCCCGCGAGGCGCGAGAAAGCCGGCCGGCGCCGCACCCGTGGCGCTCCCCGTTGCAGCCCCGCCGGAGCGTCGCCGATCGTGGAGCATCGCGCGGAGCAGCCCGCCGTGCGCGCGCTCCCTCTCGCGGAGCTGCGGGAACGTCGCGAGGATGCTGAGCTTGTCGCCGTCCCCCGCGTAGATCCCGCTCACCAGCGGCTCGACGAGCCGCTCGTACATCTCGCGGCCCAGTCGTCGCCGCACGAACGCGCCGACGGACTCGTCCCCGTCGTCGCGCCGCGGCGGCAGAAAGAGCTCGAGCCCCGCGCGCAGCTTGCCGAGCGGCGACAGCAGCCGCGTGGCGGCGAACGGTCCGAGCCTCGTCGGCACGAGCCCGGCGAGCCCCTCCGGCACGCGCTGCAGGCGGCCGCGGCGCACGACGTACGCCCCGCGCACCGCGGGATTCGTCCCCTGGAGCCTGTCGGCGATGCCGAGCCGCCGGCACAGCTCGAGCGTCGCCGGCTTGGAGGCGAGGAACACGTCCGGCCCGCGCTCCATGATGCGCCCGTCGCGGCGCTCGGTCTGGATCACTCCGCCGAGCCGCTCGCGCGCCTCGAGCAGCGTGACACGCACGTCGGGTGCGAGCGCAACGAGCCGCTCGGCCGCTGCGAGCCCGCTGATACCTCCGCCGATGACGACGACGTGCCGTGCCATGCGCTGAACGTGACCGCCTACTTGTTCCCGCCCGTCCCCGTCACCGTGCCGAGGCGCGCGAGCAGCTCCCGCACCGCCGCGTCGAGCTGCGTGTCGCGCCCCGTGTAGCTCTCACCCACCGGCCGCACGACCTCCACGTCGACAGGGCGCGGGTGCAGCTCCATGTCGCGCCCCTGCGTGTCGGTGATGCGGCTCATCGGCAGGCGCACCGTCGATCCGTCGATGAGCGGCATGTTCGACGTGAAGATGATCCACCCCGCGGTCGGCTCCCCGACCACCTTGCCGAGCCCCAGCGAGCGGTAGCCCTCCGTGAAGTCCTCCGCGTCGCTGAGCGAGTGCTGGTTCACGACGAGCACCGTCGGCAGCTCGAGCGAGCGCTGGCCGAGCACCGTGCGCGCGGGGACGGCCGCCGGCGCGCCGCGCGGCTGCATGTTGAGGTACGGCCGGCGCGCGAACACGTCGATGGCGTACGGGTTCACGAAGCCGCCGTTGTTGTTCCGGATGTCCACGACGACGCCCTCGCGCGCGTAGTTCTCCGCGTCGAGGTCGGCGTAGAGCTGATTCAGGGACTCGAACGACATGTCCGGCATGTGGACGTAGCCGAGGCGCCCGCCGCTCGCCTTGGCGACGTAGGCGCGGCGGCTCTCGACCCAGGCGCGGTAGAGCAGCCCCTTCTCCGTCGCGAGGTTCACGGGACGCACGCTGACCTGCCGCGCCGCGCCCGCCGGCGAGCGCGCGACGCCGAGCGTCACCTGGCGGTCGATCTTGTACGACAGCAGCTCGTCGAGGTTCGTCGTGCGGTCGATCGTCCGGCCGTCGACCGACAGCAGGTAGTCGCCCTCGGCGATCCCCATCAGCGCCGCGGGCCCGAGCGGCAGCACCTCGGCGACGCGCAGGCGGCCGTCGCGCTCGTAGGCCGCGCGGTCGAAGCGCACGCCGAGTCGCCCGACCACCGGCGCGCCGCCCGGCGGGCCGTTCACGCCGAGGTGCGAGGCGTTGAGCTCGCCCACCATGAGCGAGAGGATGCGGCGCAGCTCGGGGCCCGTACGCGCACCCTGCACCTGCGGCGCGAAGCGCGTGTGGACGGCCTGCCAGTCCGCGCCGTGCATCTTCGGGTCGTAGAAGTTGTCGCGCAGGTATGTCCAGGCCTGCTCGAAGGTCTCGAGCTTCTCCCGCGCGAAGTCCACGTCCATCTCCGCCGTGACGGCGACCGCGCGCACGGCGCGCGTGTCCACGGTCACGGCGTTGATGCGGCCGTTCTCGAGGTAGTAGACCTCCTTCGAGTCGGGCGACCAGTGGAGGTTGCCCTTGAACCCGGCGGTGGACGTGAGCTGCTTCGCGACCGGCTGCTCGCGCGCCATGTCGTCGAGCGAGAAGGTGTAGACGTTCACCTGCCCGGCCGCCTGCGCGGAGAAGGCGACCGTCTTGCCGTCGGGGCTGATGACCGGCGCGCCGACGTCCAGCCCCGTCGGCAGGAGCGAGAGGCGCCGCCGGATCCCCTCGAACACCACGCTGGTCGCGGCGCGGGCGCGCGTGCTGTCCGCGCGCGTCGTGTCCCGCGCGCTCGTGTCGCGTGCCGGCGCGGGCGCCGCGGGCCGCGTGGCCGGCGACTGGCCCGGGCGCGGCGCGTCGGGCCCGAACAGGTCGCGGAACTGGTCCTCGCGGAAGCGCGGCGTACGCGGCGCGAGGTCGATGCGTGCGATCTGCCCGGTCTCGGTGCGCTGGCCCGTGCCCATCAGCAGGTACTTCCCGTCCGGGCTCCACGCGATCGTGCCGCCGAAGACGTTCGGGAGCCAGCTCACCTGCCGGCTCTCGCCGCCGTCGGCGCTCACGACGTACGTGTTCGTGAAGAGTCGGCCGCCCGCCTGCGCGCTGTACGCCAGCCACCGCCCGTCCGGCGACCACGCGATGGCGCGCTCCGTGAGGAACGGCGGCTGGTCGAGAAGGCCCGTGGCCACGAGGCGGTCCTGGCCCGAGGCCACGTCGAGCACGCGGAGCTCCTTCGCGCCGCGCACGTACGCGATGCGCTTCCCGTCCGGCGACCACCTCGGCGTCACCTCCGCCTCGGCCGCGCGCGTGAGCCGCGTCTCGGTGCGCGTGCCGAAGTCGTACAGGTAGAGGTCGTACTGGCCGTCGCGGTCGCTCGCGTACGCCAGCCGCCGGCTGTCCGGCGCCCACGCGAGCTGGCCCTCGGCGTTCGGCGTCACGGTCACGCGCGCGGCGTCCCCGCCGTCCTTCGCCGAGGCGGCGAAGATCTCGCCGCGCGCCACGAACGCGACCTTCTTGCCGTCGGGCGACAGGGCCAGCTCCTGGAAGCCGTTCGACAGCGCGAGGCGCTCGACGGCGGCACCGGCCGGCGCCCCGCGCAGCGTGATGGGCACCTGCCGCGCCTGCCCGCTCTGCACCTCGTACGTCCACACGCCGAAGTCGCGCTCGAACGCGATCGCGCGGCCGTCCTGCGAGATGGCCGGCCAGAGCACGCGCCCGTCGCGGAACTGCGTGAGCTGCCGCGCCTCACCACCCGCCGCCGGCCGGCTCCAGAGGTTCTCCGCCCCCGAGCGGTCGCTCATGAAGTACAGCGTCGCCGCGTCCGGCGACCACATCGGCCACGCGCTCTTCGCGCCGCGAGCCGTCACGGGCTCGTACCGCGGCGCCGCCTCGGCCGCCGCGCCCGCCTCGCGCACGAGCCAGATCTCGCTCTCGTCGAGGTGGCTGTGCCCCTTCCGCCACCACTGCCCCGCCGTCACGCCGCGCGCCGTGATCGCGAGCGTCCGCCCGTCCGGCGCCGCGCTCGCGAAGTACTCCGACGCATAGCGGTCGCCGGCCACGGCCATGGGCGTGCCGCCGTCCGCGCTCACGCGAAGGACGTCGATCATCCCCGCGATGTCCCGCGCGTTCGACGAGAAGTAGAGCCACCGCCCGTCGCGCGACCAGCCGTCGAGCTGTTCGGCCGCGTCGTCGAAGGTGACGCGACGCAGGTCGCCGCTCGCGAGCGTCAGCACGTAGACGTCGCCGTTGCCCGTGCGCGTGGACACGAACGCGAGCCGGGAGCCGTCGGGCGACCAGAGCGGACGGCTCTCGTGCGCGGCGTGCGACACCAGGAGCCGTGCCTCGCCGCCCTCGTACGCCACCGTCCAGATGTCGCCGCCCGACGTGAAGGCGATCTCGCGGCGGTCGGGCGAGAGGCTGGGCTCGGCGAAGGTGGGCCGCCCGGCGGCCTGCGCCGGGGCGCGGGGCGGCAGCGCCAGCGCGGCGCCCGCGAGCACGAGATGGAGGCGGATCCTGAGCATGATGTCTGCCGATGAGGTGGGGCGCGGCGCGGTGCGGCGCGAGGAACCACGAAGATGCGGGCGCGCCGTCCGGCTCGGCAATGCCGGGGGCGGCGCGGCGCGCGTAAGGTATCGGTCAATGACGGATCACGTCCCGCTCGTCGTCGACGTCTATGCGGACGTCGTGTGCCCCTGGTGCTGGATCGGGGAGCGCCGCCTCGCGCGCGCCCTCGCGGAGCGCCCGCAGCTGCGGGTGGAACGGCGCTGGCGCCCCTTCCAGCTCCGCCCCGAGCTGCCGCGCGAGGGCGCGTCCTGGGCGGACTTCAAGCGGCAGACGTTCGGCAGCGAGGCGCGGGCCCGCGCGGCCTTCGCGCAGGTCGCGGCCTCCGGCGCCGACGTGGACGTCCGCTTCGACTTCGACCGCGTCGCACACGCACCGAACACGGCGGACGCGCACCGCACGATCCTCCTGGCCGCCGACGCGGGGCTCGAGTGGGAGGTCGCCGAGCGCCTGTTCGTGGCCCACTTCGCCGAGGGCGCGAATCTCGGCGACCGCGCGCTGCTCGCCGCGCTGGCCGCCGAGGCGGGCCTCGAGGCGAATGTCGTGCGGTCCCACCTCGAGACCGAGGAAGGTGCGGCGGAGGTCCAGGCCAGCCAGCGCGAAGCCCACAGCCTCGGCGTCACGGGCGTCCCCTTCGTCGTCCTCGACGATCGCTACGCGGTCGCGGGCGCGCAGCCCCTCGAGACCTTCCTCCGCGCGTTGGACACCGCCTCGAGGACGGATCAGGAGCACCCGCTCTGACGGGATGCACACAGGAATCGGAGCGGCGACGCCCGGGACGTGCGCGAGAAGACGTTCCCGCGTGGGGGTCTATCCGGCCAGAGCCGCAGCACACGCGCGGCCGAGCGCGGCGACGAAGCCGCCGACGTGGTCCGGTCCTGGGCGCGTGCTCGCGAGGAACGGGTCCATCACCGTCGAGCGCAGCACCACGAGCCCCTGGTGCTCCCACGCCTCCGCCGCGTCGCGGCCCAGCGCGGCGAGCAGCTCGTCCACCGCGCCGTCGTACGCCGGGCTGTGGAGGCGCGTCCGCGTGATGAGGTACTCCGGCGCCGCGCCGGGGCTCATCATGCTCAGGCGCTCGTAGACGCGCTCGTTGAACGCATTGACGTCGGCGAGCGTCGCGAGCGACGGGTGCGTCATGACGTAGCACACGATGTTGATGTCCGGCTCCGGCGCGAGCACCGCGGCGAACGGCGCGAGCGCCTCGCCCCGCAGCGCCGCGTGCAGCCGGCGCGCACCCGTCGTCGTGCGCTCGATGAGGTATCCGTACCCGCGCTCGTCCAGCGGGACCACCTTGTGGCTGAGCCACACGGCGGCCGCCGCCGCGCCCGGCTTCGAGCCCTCGAGGATGTACCGGCCGAGGAAGAGGTCCTCGGGACTCTCGAGCCCCTGCGTCGGCAGCAGGTACGGCGGCTCCACCGACACCAGCTCGCGTGCGCGCCGGTCGCGCAGGAGAAAGGCGCCGGCCGGATACGGGATGTAGCCGAGCTTGTGCGGGTCCACCGAGATCGAGTCCGCCCGCGCCAGCGCCTCCATCGCCTTCACCCATTCCTCGCTCGGCCAGTCCGTGCGCGTCCCCGCACGGATCTCCGCCGCGGTGCGCACCCCGCCGCCCTCGCGCCGGACGACGCTCGCCGCGTACCCGCCGTAGCACGCGTCCGAGTGCACGTGGAACGTCGCGCCGCGCTCCGCCGCGAGCTGATCGCGCACCGCGAGCACCAGGTCGAGCCGGTCCACGGCGCTCTCCTCCGTCGTCCCGCACACGCTGACGCAGGCGAGCACCGGCACGCGGCGGCCCGCGAGCTCGTGGAGGTACGCCGCGAGCGCGTGCGGGTCCATCCGGAACCGCCCGTCCACGGGCACGTGCACGAGCTGGTTGGACCCGATGCCGAGCGCGCGGAGGATCTTCTCCCAGGAGTAGTGCGCCGTGGCCGGCACCAGCACCACGCTCGGCGCGAGCGGGTCGCCCCAGCGCTCGGCGAGCCAGCGCGTGTAGTCCTGGTAGCCGGCCGTGGCGAGGGTGCGCGACGTCAGCGCGCGGCGCACGTCATCGCGCGGCGCCGCGGCCCACAGCCGCGCGTGCAGGGCCAGCGCGTCCGCGCCGCGCACGTTCAGCAGCTCGTAGAGTCCGAGATCGTTGAGCGCCGCCGTGTCGCCGCCGGGGAGCGTCACGTCGAGCGCGAGCCCGAGCTGCTCGGCCGCGCCCGCGACGGCCACGGGGAGGTAGAGGAGGTTTCGCGCGATCCAGAGCGCCTCGAAGTTCGCGACGGTGCCGCCCGAGGTGAGGTGGCCCCACGATCTCGCCGGATCGTAGCCCACCATCCGCGCGAGCTGCTCGGCGACCTCGAGCTCGAGGCGCGTGGTGACCGGCGACGCCTCCACCGAGACGTTGTTCGGGTTGTAGAGCATCGCCGCGAAGTAGCCGATCTGGGACGCGAGTGTCTGCTCGAACAGCATGTGCCCCTTGTAGCGCCCGCTGAAGAACGGGACGCCGCGCTTCAGCGACGACAGGAGCCCCATGAGCTCCTGCGTCATCGTCGCCACCGCCGCGTCGTACGCCTCGGTGCGCTTGTCCACCTCCCGGATGGTGATCCCGTCCTCGGGGTGGAAGTTGCGCCGCCAGAAGACGTGGTCGCGCACTGCCTCGACGACGAGCCGCTCGAGCAGCTCGGCATTCTCCGCGCGGGGGCCGAGGAACCAGGCGCGCAGCGCGTCGGCGCGTGGGTCGTGCGGCGGGGGCGTGTCGCTACTCATGCGACGTAAGGTCGCCCGCCACGCTCCCGCCGTGCACCGGCAAAGTAGGCGATTCGATGTCGGGCGATGCCCGACGCGCGCCCGACCGCCCTACTCGTCGGAGGGCGACGAGCCGGAAGTGCCCTCGCCGCCCGGCTCGCCGCGGCCGCGCCGAGGTCCGCGGCCGCGCCGCCCGCGACGGCGTCCGGCGTTGCGGCGGCGCACGCCTTCCGCCGCGGCCTCGGAGGACGGCGTCTCGGCCTCGGCACGCTCGGCCGCCTCGGCCTCCTCGCCTTCGGGGCCGTTGCCGTTGCGGCCGGGGCGGGGGCGCGGGCCGCGCTGGCGTCCAGCCTTGCCGGCCGTCGCGGACTCCATGCACGCGGCGATGACCGCGTCGAGCGCCTCGATGCCGTCGTCGGTGGCCTCGAGGAACAGGTCGGGCGCGGCGGACTCCGCGCGCGCGAGCAGGCGCGCGAACTCCATGGCCTGCTGGCGCGTCGGCAGCACGCCGCAGAGGCGCGGGATGGCGAGGTTGCCGACGGGGCGGCGATAGACCGCCACGCCGCCGCGCGTGGCCTCGATGATGAACGGTTGTGGCCGTTTGGCGCCCTTGCGCGGGCGCTTGGAGCCGCTTGCGGGGGTCATGCGCTGCGCGTCATGAAAGTTCGGGGCCGGACGTCGCCGCGACCGCCGACTGCGCGGATTGTTCGGCGGCACGTCGGGCCGCGGCAAGAAAAGGACGGCTCACCCGCACCGCGGGTTACGTGATCACTGTCGGCCGCTCGCGCCCCGTGCGCTCGCGAAGCACCGAGAACGCCAACGCCCCGCGCACCAGCGGCGCGAGCGCCTCCTGGGGGTCGCGGTCCTGCCGCGACGCGTCCGGCTCGTACTGCTCCAGGTAGACGCGCAGCGTCGCGCCCTCCGTCCCCGTGCCCGACAGGCGGAACACGGCGCGCGCGCCGCCCGCGAAGAGCAGCCGGATCCCCTGCCCCTCGCTCACGCTCCCGTCCACCGGGTCGCGGTACGCGAAATCGTCCGCCGCCTCCACACGCAGTCCCTCGGCCTCCGCCCCCGGCAGCGAGGCGAGCCGCGCGCGCAGGTGGTCCATCACGCCGCGCGCGGCCGCCGCGTCCACGGCCTCGTAGTCGTAGCGCGTATAATAGTTGCGTCCGAAGCGCGCCCAGTGCTCGCGCACGATGGTCTCGACCGGCTGGCGGCGGGCGGCCACGACGTTGAGCCAGAACAGCACCGCCCAGAGCCCGTCCTTCTCGCGCACGTGGTCCGAGCCCGTGCCGAAGCTCTCCTCGCCGCAGAGCGTGATGCGCCCCGCGTCGAGCAGGTTGCCGAAGAACTTCCACCCGGTCGGCGTCTCGAAGCACTCCACGCCGAGCGCGCGCGCCACCTGGTCCACCGCGGCGCTCGTCGGCATGGAGCGCGCGACGCCGACGATCCCGTTCCGGTAGCCCGGCACGAGGGTCGCGTTCGCCGCGAGGATCGCGACGCTGTCCGACGGTGTGACGAAGAACCGGCGCCCGAGGATCATGTTGCGGTCGCCGTCGCCGTCGGAGGCCGCGCCGAAGTCCGGCGCGCCGTCCCCCATCATCGCCGCGACCAGCTCCGGCGCGTACGTGAGGTTCGGGTCCGGGTGCCCCCCGCCGAAGTCCGGCAGCGGCGTCCCGTTCATCACCGTGCCGGGCGCGGCGCCGAGGCGGCGCTCGAGGATCTCCGTCGCGTACGGGCCCGTCACCGCGTGCATCGCGTCGAAGCGCATTCGGAATCCGGCGGCGAACGTGGCCCGCAGCAGCTCGAAGTCGAACAGGCGCTCCATGAGCGCGGCGTAGTCGGCCACGGGATCCACGACCTCGACGACCATCTCGCCGAGCTTCGACGCTCCGTCGCGCTCCAGCGCCAGGTCCGGCGCGTCGAGGATGCGGTACGCGTCGATCGTAGCGGCGCGCGCGGCGATCTGGTCGGTGACCTTCTCCGGCGCCGGCCCGCCGTTGGCGCCGTTGTACTTCACGCCGAAGTCGCCCTGCGGCCCGCCCGGATTGTGGCTCGCCGAGAGGATGATGCCCCCCGCGGCGCCGCGCTTCCGGATGAGGTGCGACGCGGCCGGCGTGGAGAGGAGGCCGCCGCGCCCCACGACGACGCGCGCGACGCCGTTCGCGGCGGCCATCCGCAGGATGGTCTGCACCGCCTCGCGGTTGTGATAGCGCCCGTCCCCACCGACGACGAGGGTGCTGCCGCGCGGCAGTCCCACCGTGTCGAGGATGGACTGGACGAAGTTCTCGAGATAGCGCGGCTGCTGGAAGACCGGGACCTTCTTGCGCAGCCCCGACGTGCCGGGCTTCTGGTCGGCGAACGGCGCCGTAGCGACGTCGCGGATGGTCACGGTGTCGTCGTGCGCTTCTTGAGAGTGACGAGGTCGATGCGGAACACGAGCACCGAGTTGGCCGGGATGCGCCCGTTCGGCGCGTACCCGTAGCCGAGGCTCGGCGGGACGATGAGCATGCGGTGCCCGCCGACCTTCATGCCGACGAGCCCTTCGTCCCAACCGGCGATTACCGAGCCGGCGCCGACGATGAGGGGCGCGCTTGGCGGCGCGCCGAACGGCGGCGCGTCCGGCGAGGTCTGATCGAAGACCGTGCCATTCGGCAGCCAGCCGATGTAATGAACGGTCACCGTGTCGCCCGCGGCGGCCGCCTGGTCGCCCGTACCGACCACGAGGTCCTTCGAGTAGAGGCCGGACTCGCTGACGGTGAACTCGGCGAGGTTGATGCCGAGCGACGGCGCGAACGTCGTGGTGTCGATCCGCGCCTCCGGCGGCAGCGGCGTCGAGACGGGGTCCTCGCCGCACGCGGAGAGCGTGGCGGCGAGGACGAGCGTGAGCATCGCGAGAGCGCGCGGGACGA
>JBJMNJ010000252.1:0-4052 GCA_045804325.1 Gemmatimonadaceae bacterium | reverse complement strand
AGACGATTCTCGCAACCGCGAGCGCGCGCCAGCCGCGGGTGATGATCGTGGATTCCATCCAGACGGTCTTCACGGGCGACCTCGAGGGCGCGCCCGGCAACGTCGGCCAGGTGCGCGAGTGCGCCGCGCGGCTCATGCGCTTCGCGAAGGAGTCGGGCACCGCGGTGTTCGTCGTCGGCCACGTGACGAAGGGCGGCGGCATCGCGGGGCCCAAGACGCTCGAGCACATCGTGGACACGGTGCTCTACTTCGAGGGCGAGAGCTCGGTGGACCACCGCGTGCTCCGCGCGACGAAGAACCGCTTCGGGTCCGTCGACGAGATCGGCGTCTTCCGCATGACGCAGGAGGGGCTCGTGCCGGTCGAGAACCCCTCCGAGCTGTTCATGGGCGACCGCGACCTGGCCGCCTCCGGCAGCGCGGTGACCGCGCTGATGGAAGGCACGCGGCCGCTGCTCGTGGAGGTGCAGGGGCTCGCCGCGCGCGCCGGCTTCGGCACGCCGCAGCGCGTCGCCACGGGGTTCGACGGCCGCCGCCTGGCGCTCCTGCTCGCCGTGCTCGAGAAGCGCGCGGGGCTCTCCTTCGCGACCCTCGACGTCTTTCTCAACGTCGTCGGCGGCATGCGCATGTCCGAGCCGACGGGCGACCTCGCCGTCGCCGCGGCGCTCGCCTCCAGCGTCTACGACCGCGCCCTCCCGACCGACGCCATCTTCCTCGGCGAGGTCGGCCTCGGCGGCGAGATCCGCCCCGTCGCGCAGACCGAGCGGCGTCTGGCCGAGGCGTCGAAGATGGGGCTCCGCCGGGCGTACGTGGCGGAGCGGTCGGTCCCGAAGCGCGGGACGCGCGACATCCAGGTGGTGGGCGTGCGGACGATCCGGGAGCTGTTCGAGCGGCTCTTCGCGTAGGCCCGGACGGCCGCGGACGGATTAGATTGCCCGTCCATGGTACAGCCGGTGACTCGGGATGTCGGCGTCGTCATCGTCGCCGCGGGCAGCGGGTCGCGCACCGGGAGCGCGGAGCTCAAGCAGTTCCGCTGGGTGGCGGGGCGGCCGATGCTGCTCCACAGCCTGCAGGCGTTCATGGCGCGGCCGGACGTCGCGAGCGTCGTGTGCGTGCTCCCCAAGTCCCACGCCGGGGACCCGCCGCCGTGGATCTTCCAGTGCGACGTCGAGCGGCTGCTCGTCTCCGTCGGCGGACGCGAGCGGCACGAGTCCGTGCGCAACGGCCTCGAGGACCTGCCGGACGAAGTGCGCATCGTGCTGATCCACGACGCCGCGCGCCCGCTCGTGAGCGACGAGACCATCGACCGGGTGATCACCGAGGCGCGCAGTGGACGCGGCGCCATCGCGGCCCTTCCGGTGGTGGACACGCTCAAGCAGGTGGACGAGGGCGGGCGCATCGTCCGCACCATCGACCGGACGCGCGTGTGGCGCGCGCAGACGCCGCAGGGCTTCCCGCGCGACATGATCGAGCGCGCGCACGCGGAGGCGACGCGTAGCGGAGCCGTGGCAACGGACGACGCCGGCCTCTGCGAGCGGCTCGGCCTCGAGGTCGTCGTCGTGCGCGGCAGCGAGCGCGCGCTCAAGATCACCGAGGAGGCCGACTTCGTGCGCGCGGACGCGATGTACGCGGTGCCCGAGTGAAGACCGCCGGCCTGCCGCTCGTGCCGTTCTGGTCCGAGGAGGAGGTCGAGGCCTCGCTCCGCGGCACCATCCAGCACCTGAACGACGGCGGCGTCCTCGCCTATCCCACCGAGACCGTCTACGGATTCGGCGGGGCGGTGGACCAGGCCGCGGTGGACGCGCTCGTGCGCCTCAAGAGCCGCCCGCACGGCAAGCCGTTCCTCCTGCTCATCGCCGACAGCGCGATGCTCGGCCGCCTCGACCTCCACCTGCCGCCGGCCGCCGCGATGCTCGCGGCGCGCCACTGGCCGGGCCCCCTGACCCTCGTGATCCCCGGCGGCGAGCGCCGCCTCCCGGCCCGGCTGCGCGGGCCCGAGGGGGGCATCGCGGTGCGGTGGACGTCGCACCCCGCGCTTCAGCGGCTGCTCCGCGCCTACGGCGATCCGCTCACCTCCACGAGCGCCAACCGCCCAGGGGTTCCGCCCGCGATGTCCGCATCCGAGATTGAAGCGCAGTGGACCGGCGCCCTCGGCTCGGGGCTCGTCCGCCTCCTCGACGGCGGCCGCCTGGCGCCCTCGCCGCCGTCCACGGTGGTGGACTGCATGGGACGCCGGCCGCGCGTCATCCGCCCCGGCGCCATCCCGGCGGCCGTGCTGCGGCAGACGGTGCCCGACCTCATCGGTGACGCGTGATGAAGCTCCTGTTCGTCTGCAGCGGCAACACCTGCCGGAGCCCGATCGCCGAGGCGATCGCCCGGCAGCAGGCCGCCGAGCGCGCGCTCGACATCGAGGCCGCGAGCGCGGGCGTGAGCGCGTGGGATGGCGCGCCGGCGTCCGACGGCGCGCTCCTCGTCGGCATGGAGCACCGCGTCGACCTCGGCGAGCACCGCTCGCGCCAGCTCACGAAGGAGATCGTCGCCGACTCGGACCTCATCCTCGCGATGGGCCCGCAGCACCACGAGCGGATCGACGCGCTCGGCGGCCGCGGCAAGTCCTTCCTGCTGACGGACTACGCCTCGCGCGGCGCGGCGCCGCGCGCGATCAGCGACCCGTACGGCGGCGACCTCGACACCTACCGCGCCACGTACGAGGAGCTCGTGAGCGCCATTCGCGCCGTCCTCGACCGCGTCGAGGCGGAGCGCCCGCGCCGGGCGTCGTAGCGATCCAGGGTGCCGCCTGCACCGTCCCGGCTGGTCCTCCTCGGCCACCCGGTCGCGCACTCCCTCTCCCCCGCGTTCCAGACGGCCGCGCTCCGCGCGGCGGGGATCGACGCCACGTACGAGGCCATGGACGTCGGCGCGAGCGCATTCGCTGACGTCTTGCGCGGACTCGCGCGGCTCGGCGCGGCGGGCAACGTCACCGTGCCGCACAAGGAGCGCGCGGCCGAAGTCTGCGACCGCCTCACGCCGCTCGCGGAGCGCGTCGGCGCGGTGAACACGTGGTGGGTGGACGACGCGGGCGCGCTGGTGGGCGACAACACGGACGTGGGCGGCTTCGACGCGGCGGCGCGTGCGCTGCGGGAGAGGCCGTGGAGCAACTGCCGCGTCGCGCTCGTCGGCGCGGGCGGCTCGGCTGCCGCGGCGCTCGCCGCGATGGAGCGCTGGCCGGCGTGCTACGTGGCCGTGTGGAATCGCTCGGCGGAGCGGGCGCGCGCGCTCGAGACGCGCTTCCGCGGAGTGGCACACGCCGTCCCGACGCTGGCCGACGCGATCGCCCGCGCGGACCTCGTCGTGAACGCGACGCCGCTCGGGCTGAGCGACGCGGACGATCTGCCGGTGCCGGTGATCGCCCTGCCGAAGCGCGCCGCGGTGCTCGACCTCGTGTATCGCCGCGGCGGCACGGCGTGGGTGCGGCAGGCGCGGCTGCGGAAGCACCGGGCGATGGACGGCCTCGCGATGCTGATCGAGCAGGGGGCGCTGGCGTTCGAGCGATGGTTCGGGGCGGCGCCGGACCGCGAGGCGATGTGGGCCGCGGTGGGAGGCAGGCCCTAGCGGCGGCGGTGCGAGCCGCCACGCGCGGGTGATGGTCGGCGCGATGGCCGCGGACATCCTGTCGCGTGCTCACTCGCATGCTCCCGGTCGCGCGCGCCCTCGCCCGCGGCGCCCTCGACCTTCTCCTCCCTCGTCACTGCGCCGTCTGCGAGCGCCCGATGGACGACGCCGAGGCGGGGGTAGTCTGCGGCCTGTGCTGGGCGCGGCTGGAGCTGCTGCCGCACCCGCAGTGCGCCCGCTGCGGGCACCCCATACCGCGCGGCCTCCCGTCCAGCGCGCGCTGCGCCTGGTGCAAGCTTCTGCCGGCCTACGTGCGCGCCGTACGCTCGGCGTGCTGGGTCGCGCCGGACGGCGCCGGCGCCGCGGTGGTCCACGCGCTCAAGTACGCCGGCTGGCGCCCGGTCGCCCGCGGCATGGCGGCCTTGTACGCGTAGTCGTGCAGA
>JBJMNJ010000251.1:0-6133 GCA_045804325.1 Gemmatimonadaceae bacterium | reverse complement strand
GGACTGAACCTGGAAGCCTATGAAGACGGTATCCATGGACAGGCCATTCGCCGCGGTCGGCCGGACGAGCACCGTGTGCTGGAAACGCAGGGCGGCTCGCTTGCTGGTGCCAGGTACGACGATGACGACGGGGACCTGATTCAGGCTGTCGCTTGAATGCAAAACGACCGCCGGTCGGCGGCCGCTCTGCACTCGCCCGGCCGATCCCGGCCGGGGAAGTTCTACCCACACCACTTCCCCGCGCGCGAGGATTGTCAGTCCTCCGGAAGGGAATCCTCGAAGGCCCAAAACGCCGAAGCGCCAGCCGTTCGCCACTCAGAGAGTTCGCGTCGAAGCAAGGGCACCGCACGCGAATCGAAGCTCGCGTAGGCCCCGGCGGTGCGAGCGTGCGAAGCACCGATGGGAACGAAGGCGAAGCGCGCAACCGGCGCCTGGATCCACGTCGAGGATTCTCGCCCTGCCGACGGCATCTGCTCGGAACGTTTATCCTCGGCGCCTGCGCTCGGCGAATCACTCGATGCGGGAGGAAGAGGGATCGCGTGTGAGATGGCCATCATTTGTCCTCGGCGATGAACTTCGCCACTTGGCTATTCAGAAACTCTTCAACCGTCATCAGCAGTTCCGGAGCGTTCATATGGTCGCCTGAGACCGGTTGGTTCCACACCATGCCGGCCTCGACAAAGAGCTCCGAGGCGTCCACTAGCAGCGATTCGATCTTCAGCTCGATGAGCGGCTGCTCGGCGGTGAGTGCCGGGAATACAAGCCGAATGCCACCTCCGGCGATCGGCCGCCCGAAGGTGTTAAGGGCCGATTCGGGCTGGTGGAGGCGCTTTTCCCACAGATACTTGAACGCGTGCTCCTCGCCGGATGCATACAGATGCCGGATTGTGCAGTCCCGGCGGAGCACTTGGTTGACCTGAGGCCACACCTGTTGGTACGCCGCAACAAGCTCTTCGGCGTCCGCGATGAAGTCCTCAATACGACCTTCTGGCCGGGAGGAGGTAACGAGTAGCTGCCCGACCTGCGGTCCGATCGAGCCGATCCGCACCTCGAGTGCGGGGCTCGTCCGACCAAGTACCACAGCCTCCCCTTGTCGCTGCGTCTGGTCGAATACGATCCCACGCGCCGGGCTGGCGAGGTGCTGCTGGAACTGGAGGACGTTTAGCTGCGCCGGATCCGGGGACGGACTTACGATGAAGTTCACACCGAAGTGAAAGTGCCGCTTCGTGTCGAGTCGCAAGTCCGCCTCGGGTAGGCCGCTGCAGGTCGTGGAATGCTTAAGCGTACCCGTAGAGCCAGGGCCGTCAAGGCCCGCTCCCTCGCGACTACGTAACTGGAACACCACGACCATGCGAGTCCCTATGTCGTCCGTCAGGCTCGCCTGCCCCGCCCCTGCGTGGAAGTCGCGAGGTCGGCCGAGCGGCTGCGCTCGCGGGCCGGGGAGCGGCGCGCCGACCGGGCGCCCGGGGAGACCCTCGCCGCCCGGGTCGTTGAGCGCGCGGCGCCGGCGGCCATGCAGCACGCGGGCGTGGCCTAGCCGCCACCTCGGCGCCCCTGCGCGCCCCGCCGGCCTGCCGCGGTTGTATCCAGACCTGAATCAGCCGAATGCACCCACGTGTCGATACATCGGCACGGGCGTGCCGTCCTGCATCGGGCCACGCTCGGCGCGCGTGAAGCCGAGACGCCTGTAATACGCCACGAGGCTCCGGATGGCGGCTGCCGGCACGTGCGAGGGCTGACGCGGGAGCGGCGTCCGCGTGAAGAGCGCACGCCCGGGGCATGCCGCCAGATAGACCAGGTCGCCGGGGTGGCGCATGAGCACCCAGAGCGCGTGCGCGAGCAGCCGCGCGCCGAGGAGCTGACCGGCGAAGGCCGGGTGCACCTCGAAGAGCCGCAAGACGTGGAGGCTGCCGCCGTTCGAGAGTGGCCGCCGCGCGACACCCGGAAGAGTCACCTCGCGAAGGCGATCCACGGCACGGTACATCGGCGCGTCGAAGTCCTCGCCGTCGCTCAGGCTCTCGAACCAGGAGTCGCGGCCGATCTCGGCGACCCACCGGGAGGGGATCTCCTCCACGACGGCGCGCGCGACGAGCAGCCGCGCGTCCGTGAAGACGCGCCGGCGCGGCGGCGCGACGTCGCCGAGCGAACGTAGCGCCCCCCAGAGCTCGGCGCGCCGCTCGCCGAGCACCCGCGCCGGCCGCCGATCTTTCGCGGGTGACGCGCGCAGCCAGTTGGCCGTCGCGACGCCCTCCGGCGTCACCTCGAGGGCGAACGCGTGCATCAACCCGTACGAGCGCCAGGCGCCGCGGCTGAAGAGTCGCTGCGGGCCGTTGTCGACCCGCTGCCACACGCGCGCCTCGACTACGAGGTCGCCAGCGCGGGGGTGCGTCAGCCGGACGTCGGTGTCCGACGCGTCGATGCGGAGCGGGCGGCTCGTACGTGGCACGCGCGAGCTCCTAGGGGCGGCCGCGCGCAGGGCAGACGTACCGCGCCCGCCGCACCACGCGCCTCGGCGTCAGCGATGAAGGCAGCACTAGGGTCTCACCAGCGGGCGCCAGCCTGCGGCTGTGAGGACGGCCGCGCTGCCCGTAACCCGGTTGACGCGCACGGTGACGACTCGATTCCCCAGGTGCGCGCTCGCGATGTAGCGGTACGGCGTCGGCCAGCCGAAGAGCAGGAACGCGAGCACCGGGCCCCACAGTCGGAGCCAGCGGCCGACGCGTCGGCCCTGTGGCGAGAAGAGCTGCACGTCGATGCCTCCGGGCTCCGCCGTCGAACTTCGCGGAACGCGTCGTGGGACGCCTCGCGCGGAGACCATAGGCGCCTCGCCATGGCCGGCGCAAGGCGCGAGGCGGCCTATCGATGCTCGGCGCGCCTGTCCCTCACTGGGTCCCGTGCCCCGCCGCAGCGGGCGCCTCGGCTCGCCCGCGGAGGGCCCACCACGTGAGCCGCCGGCGCTGCGCGTCCCACCGGTAGCCGCCCAGCGTCTCGCCGTCGCCCGGCAGCGCCGGCGGCTGGAGCGAGATGAGGTAGTGCACGTAGTAGCCGTCGCCGAGGCGCGCCACCCAGAAGGGGCGCGGTGGGTCGTCCACGCGCAGCACGAGGCCGCCGAACGGACCGCCCTCGGCGCGTACCGTCCGCCACGGCAGCGGCGCGAGTATCGCCGATGCCGGGTACCATTCCTGCTCGGCGTACCCCACCCCGATGAGCCGCGCTATCGTTCGGGCGCGCTCGCGATGGCGCTCGGCCCGACGCCGCAACCGTTCGCACGACGCGTCGTCGGTACTCACCTCGGCGCGTGCGTCGCACTCGTCGGCCGCCTCGAGCTCGTCGCCGACGTCGAGCGCGTCGAAGGCGGGGCGCAGTTCGTCGGACTCTGTTCGGGCCAGCGCGCTCACAGGCTGTTCCACAGGTCGCGGAGCTCGCGCGTCACCGCGGCGTACGCCTCGGGCGCGAGCGCGCGGCGGAGCACCACGTCCGTCTCCAGCACTTTCTCCTTCACCGACTCGCGACTCAGGGCGTGCTGCGGCCCCAGCCCGTACTGGCCCATCACGCCGATCGCGCAGATGCGCTCCTTCGGCGTCGCACTCGTCCGCCCGTCGATCTCGATCAGCGCCGTCGACGCGACGTCGAGGTCGGATCTGAGCGCGTCGCCGCACTTCGGGCAGCTCGCGTGTTGGAGGATGGCCGCGAGTGGGACGCGCGTCCGCTGCACGGGCTCTCCGTCCGCGATCGCCTCGAGCACCGGGATGCGCTCGTCAAAACTGCCGACCAGCGCGCGCCGCACCGCGCTGGGCGTGCGACCCAGCCCGCCGCGATTACCCGGGTTTCCACCCTGCCGGATGGCGCCCCCGTGCGGCTGTTCCTTGAGCTGCTGCTGCTCGGACCCGCTGGCACCTGGTGCTCTGTTCTCCCGTGCCGCGCCCCGCACGTGCCGCGTCTGCGCGGGGCCGCTCGTCGAAGATCGCTTCCGGGTCACGCTCCCTCCTGCGTAATGGCGGACGGCGGCGGCGATGCCGCGAGCCCTCGTGTGACATTTCGCCGCCCCGGCGCGCGAGAGCTGGCGGCAGATCGATGAACAGGGCAGCCGAAGTCAGTGGCTCCCGCCCGCGGCGAGGCGCCGCCGCACCTCCACCTTCACTTCCGGCGGAACGTCCGGGTGCGCTTCGAGCTGCTCGAGCGTCCCCCGGCCCTCGCGGATGATCTTCAGGGCGCCATCGACGAGATGCTCGGTTGACGGCGCGCTCGCCGGGCGTCCGGTGCTCCCTCGATATCCGTACTTCCCTACGACGGCCGCCACGTCGTCGGCGGTCGCCTGCACGATCGCACTGTCGGGGACGCCGCGGGCCTTGAGCGTCGCGGCCGCCTGGCCGATCGCGTCCAGCTCCTTTTGCATGGCGAGCGGCACCGGGGCCATCGACGCAGCAGGGTCGGTGCGGAACGGGTTGATCACCTGCCGCGCGCCGCCGGGGGCTCCCGCCGCCGCTGGCGCCGCGGCCGCGGTGGGGCTCCCCCCGCCCATGAGCTTCTGGACGAACGCCTGCACGTCGGCCTCGGCGGAGTCGGCCGAGTGGCGGAACGCCCCGTAGCGCCTGTCGAGCTGCCCCTCGCGCGTGGCCGCGCTGTCCGCCGCGGCCTTGGCGCCCGCGCGCCGCGTCGTCACGGCCGCGGAGTCCTCGTGCGTGAGTGCGTCCTCGAGGAGCGCGGGGTCCGACGCCGCGTCGAGTTCCTTCCGCGCCGCGGCGCTGGCGCCGCGCGCGGCCGAGACGTCCTGCTGCGCCTCGTTCGCCTGCCGCCCGAGCGACGCGGCGCCCTCCTTCTTCAGATCGAGCGCGCCCTTCGCCGCCTTCCCGCCCCCCGCCCCGCCGTAGACGAAGGTGGCGCCCCCCTCGTCGTCGTCCGCCGAGGCGCCCGTCTGGAGCCCGGCGAGCCGGCGGAGCGCGGCGGGGTCGTCGAGGTGCGCCTCGAACCGCTCGCGCGGGACGTGCGGGTAGGCCTTCACGAGCGCGCTGACCCGTCGCCCGCGCTCGGCCTTCTCGTGCCGAGCCTTGGCGCTGAGCGCGGGATCGTAGAAGGTCCGCCCGGCCTCGCCCGGCCCGAGCGGCTCCGCGGCCGCTCCCCGCCCGTGCGCGTCCACGCCCCCCTCGGCGTGGAACCGGGCGTCGGCGCGCGCCTGGTCCGCCTCCTTGAACTCCAGCTCCCGCTGCTGCCGCTCGGCGTTCGCACGGTCGACCGCCTCCTGACGCTCGCGGGTCAGGCGGTCCTGGCCGCGCTTGTAGGTCGTCTCGTCGACTTGGCGCTGCTCGGCGCGCGCCCGCATTACACGCTCTTCGGCCGCCCGCTCCTCCGCGAGACGACGCTCGCGTACGAGCAGCGCGGTCTGCACGACGCCCGCCGCGCCGCCGGCGAGCGCGCCGATGATCGAGGCCGCGGCGTCCGCGCCGGTCTGCACTTGAGGCATTCGCACGCCGGAGCCGAAGAGGCCCCCCTGTCGTGCGTGGTATCCGTACGGCATGTCGTCGCCCTCCCGCTAGTGAGGGTGGCGGCGGCCGGGGCGCAGACTCGCCTTCGCGGCCGGAGTCACCACCGGAGTCATTCCCGTTGTTTTCGCCGCAGTTCTCGGCCTCATCCTGCCCTCGGGCGGCCTTGCCGACGCACGAGGTCGATCGCGTCTCGATCGACGCTGTAAGCCCCCGCACCGGGCCGCGGTGTGGCCTTCCGCGGCAGGTCGCCGCGCCGGATGCGGGGCGCGTGGTGGCGCCCCGCATTGGCGAGTTGCCCGGTCGCCACGAGCTTCCGCAGGTGCTCGGCGCTGTACCCGCTCTCCGCCGCGGCCTCGGCGAGCGTGAGTTCCCGCGCGTCGTCCTCGCCGATCGCCGCCTCGAGCTCCCCGGCTGCGTCGTCGAGGGCGTTCGCCACTTCGGGCGCGTAGCGCCGGAGCTGGGCGGCCCGCTCCCGCCAGGCGCGGGGGAGTTCGCGGCTCGTCATCGGCCGCCCCGGCGGCGGGGAGGGCACCCCCCGTCTGCATGGGGTTCCGCCGATTTCGGAGCCTTCATGGGGTTCCGCGCCCGACTGATGGCGGGCCGTCTCGCGGCGCTGGCGGACAAAATGACCGATTGCGCGGTGCGCACCG
>JBJMNJ010000250.1:0-5706 GCA_045804325.1 Gemmatimonadaceae bacterium | reverse complement strand
GTTACGGTCGTTCACCGCACGCTCGCGGCCGAGGTGGTCCACGAACGTCTGGTTCGCCGGCGACTGGTTCAGATAGCGGAACAGCCCGTACACGCTGACGTTGAGGCTCCCGCGCGCGGTCTGGACGATCGTGAAGCCCGTGCCGGGCGTGAACTCGCCCGCGGTGGTGTTGGGGAACTTCGCCGAGTCCGCCTTGCCCGGTTGGGGATCCGCGTCCTGCCCTGCGGCCGCGGATGGCCACACGGCGGGCAGCACGGCGAGCAGCACTGCGAGCGCCGACATGCGGGCCGGCGGGGCCAGGCGAGGACGATGCATCGCGAGCTCCGGGAAGTCGTGACGTCGACGGGATGAGGCCGCCGCGAGGGCAGGATGCGCCCTGCCACGAGGCTCGAACATGGGACCTTGGCCGCATGGGCGGACGTCTACGCCCAACGTCCAATCACGCCGAGCCACCGTGCGGCACAGGTTGGCTGCGTGCGTGCCTCGGCAACCCCTCGTCCCCCAGACCCATGCGCAGTCGCCTGCAGTGCGGCGCGAGACTCGTCGTGTACGCAGCGCTGGTCGCGCGGCCCGCCGCCGGGCAAGGGCCGGTGTCGGCGCGTACCGTCGTGAACGACTCGCACTTTCACCTCACGAACTACGTGCAGCGCGGGCCGGACATCCACGAGTTCCTCAGGCTGATGGGCGACAGCGTCGGCCGGGTCGCGCTGTTCGGCATCCCGCTGCAGCAGGAGTGGGTGGACGCCGTGACGGGCGCGAACGCGCCGACCTACTACCTCCACTCCGACGCGCCGCTCTACTACTACTCGTTCACGGACGCCTTCATCGCGTCGCAGTACCTGTCGCTGTCCGCGGCGGAGCGCGAGCGCTTCGACCCGATGATCACCGGGTTCAACCCGGGCGACATGTACGCCGCGGACCACATCCGCCGCGTGCTGCGCACGTTCCCCGGCGTGTTCACGGGCATCGGCGAGTTCAGCGTGCACAAGGAGTTCGTGTCCGACAAGGTGCGCCCGGGGCCGGCGAGCCTGCAGGACCCCGCGCTCGACAGCATCCTGAGCTTCGCCGGCGAGGCGGGGCTGCTCGTGATCCTCCACAACGACATGGACGTCCCGTTCGCGAGCGGCGATGCCGCGCCCGCCTACCTCGCCGGCATGAAGGCGCTCATACGCCGGCACCCGGCCACGACGATCATCTGGGCCCACACGGGCCTCGGCCGCGTCGTGCGGCCGGTCCGGGGACACGCGGCGGTGCTGGAGGCGATGCTGGCCGACGCCGCGTTTCGCAATCTCTACTTCGACATCTCGTGGGACGCCGTCGCGAAGTATCTCGTCGCGTCGCCGGAGGCGGTGCGCATCGCGGCGGATCTGATCAACCGGTACCCGGACCGGTTCCTCTTCGGCACCGACGCCGTGGCGCCGAAGACCGCGCAGGCGTACCTCGCCACGTACCTGATGTACGAGCCGCTGTGGAACGCGCTGTCGCCCGAGGCGCGGGCGAACGTGCGCCGCGGGAACTACGAGCGGCTGTTCGACGCGGCGCGGCGGAGCGTGCGGGCCTGGGAGGCCCGGGACGGCCGCTGAGCCGCCGCCAGGCCCGCCTCCGTCCGCGTCGGCACCGCGAGGCGCACCCCGGTCACCGTCGTGACGCTCGGCACCCGGCTCGGCGCGATGTACGGGCTGTCCACGTTCGTGAGCTCCACGTGCAGCGTGCTCCCGGCCTCGGCGCGCCAGTAGTTGCCGTAGGTCGGGATCACCACGTCCACGTCGCCGAGCGGCACGCCCGGCGTGCCGCTGTCGAGCGTGTAGGTGCCGCGCGTGACGAGCCGCCTGGCTCCGGCAGCGTCCACCTCGAACAGGCGCACGTCGAGCTGCACGCGGTACGCCAAGGTCGACGCGTGCAGCGCGACCTGCGGCTGTCCGGCGATGACGAGCGCGCCGCCGCCGCTCAGCTGCGCCACGGGCACGTCGTACGTCGCGAGGCTGCCGGGGACGAGCGGCGACTCGGGCGGTACGGGGAGCGGGCGGAGCTCGCGCGCGCCCTCGAGGACGAGCGGGTCCCAGAAGAAGCCGCCGGCGGGGTCGGTGAGCGGGTTGACGAGCACCGCGGGCGTGCCGAGCGCGGTCGAGAGGTCGGCGCGGGCGGTGTCCGTCGCGAGCGCGTCGAGCGAGGGCACGACGATGACGTTGCCCGGATTGAACGGCTCGTCGCGCGGACGCGTGAGCGCCGCGTACACCACGTGCGGCGGCTCGGCGCCCTCCCCGCGGAGGTAGAAGGCGAGCCACTGGCGGATCAGCCCGAGCACGTAGTCCACCTCGCCCGTCTTGTTGCTGGCGCGCGGGTGCCCGAGGTCGCCGAAGTACGCGGCGACCGGGTACGACGCGTCCACGTCGCGCAGCGCGCGCACCATGCGCGCCGCCTCCGACATCGGGAACAGGTCGTCGGTGAAGCCCTGCACCGCGAAGACCGGCAGGCGTGCCGCCGGCGCCTGCTGCCAGAAGCGCTGCTGCCACCAGATCGAGCGGTACCCCGCGAGCCCGTCCGCGATGGAGCCGAACACCGGGTCGGCATCGTTAGGCTCGGCGAGGTTGAGCCAGGCGTGCCAGCCCACGAAGTACAGCGGGTAATTGAGGTAGGGGCGCGCCGGGTCGCGCCGGATGCCGGAGAAGTAGAGCCCATTCACGTACGAGAGCTTCACCCCGCCCGGCCGGTCGATCGACTCGCGCTCGCGGCCGTTCGGCAGGAGCGCGTAGAGCAGGTCGCTCCACGCGGCGATGGGCACGACCGTGCGCAGGTGAACGGTGTCGCCCCGCGGCGTGGGCCACGTCGGCTCCATCGCGGCGAGCCACGAGTGCCCGCCGCCGTACGACGCGCCCGTGACCGCGACGTGCTCGGCGTCGAGCTGAAGGCCGGCATCGTCCACCACCTGCGCGACCATGCTGCGCAGGTCGGCGACCTCGGCGTGCACGTCCACGAGGTTCACCTGCCCCCACGACTTGCCGAAGCCGCGCGTCGAGTAGCGCAGCACCGCGTAGCCGGCGTCGACGAGCGCCTGCGCGATGTCGCTCGAGCTGGACTTGCTCCCGCCGTAGCCGTGCAGCAGCGCCACCAGCGGAACGGGCCGCGGGGCGCTCGTCGGGATCTGCAGCGTCACGTCGAGCCGCGCGCCGTCCACCGCGCTCGCGAGGAAGCCGCTGCAGCGGCGCACGGGCACGGAGGCGTCGTCGGGCTGCGCCGGGTCGCAGGTGAGCCCGGGCTGCGTGACCGCCGCGCCCGTGAAGATGCCGACGCGGTACGTGTCGCGGCCGAAGGCGTGCGGCTCGGGCGGGCCGACGTCGGCGCGGAGACCCGTGCGCGTGGGGGCCGGAGCATCGGGGCCGGCGATGTCGTCGTGGCACGCGGCGACGAGGAGGGCGACCAGTGGCACGAGCGCGAGACGGAGCATCAGCACACCTCGAGACGTCGAGTCCACCCAGGACGGGCGTCTCGCAGCCGAGCAAGAAGCGTGCGTCCGGTCTCACCACTCCCACTGGTCGTACACCGCCGCCACGAGCCGCGGCGGTCGCGCCGCCGAGTCGAAGACGAAGGTGACGTTCCACGTCCGAAGGCAGCTTCCGGCATCTGCCGACTGAAGCATCGTGCCCACGTGCGGCAGCCGCGCCAGCTCGGGGAACCGGGACGACAGCGGATACTCGCGGCAGTCGAGGTGCCGGCCCACGCGCGTGATGAGCTTCGTCAGGCCCGGCGGAGGCACGAGCGTGTAGCTCCGCCCCGCCGAGCGCGCGACCCAGCCCTCGGGACGGGCGAGCGCCGGTCGCGCGATGACCGTACGGCCTCCGCCGCCCTCCGGGCTCACGTACAGCGCCACGCTGTCGGCGAGGGCCACGCCCGCGAGTGGTGCCTCCCCGCGCAGGAACGCGACGATCCCCCGCGCCGCCACCTCCAGCGCTTCAGCTTCGGCGGCGGCCGAGGCACTCGGGCGCGCGGAGGTGGCGGGTGTGTCCTCGCCGGGCGCGCGACGGCACGACGCGCCGGCGAGGAGCGTCGCCGCGAATGCGATCAGCCACCGAGCTGGCATGGGCGTTGGGGCGAGAGAACCGGGAGGCTGGTCACGAGACGTTGCCCCATGCCCCTCGCGTCCGTGCGCGTCCGAGCCGCCTCCCTCGTCATCGCTGCCTGGCCGCGCGGGTGATGGCGACCGTCTATTTCTGACCTACCCGCGCGGCGTGCGGTCGCCCGCCGGGGCCGCGCCCTCCTTCGGCGGCTTCGGCGTGCCGCGCGCGACGATGCGGTAGATGAGCAGGAACACGCCCGCGGTCAGGAAGGCGTGCACCCAGCCGGGCGCGTCGTTCATCACGAAGGTGGCGATCGCCCAGCCGATCAGCATGACGGCGGCGGCGACGATTCCGAGGTCCATGGCGTAACGTCCTCTAGTGTGTGCGACGCGCTCTTGACGCGCCCCGTGACCCGTCCTACGTTCGCGCAGTCAGTACGTGCGAAGGCTGTATTGCACGTGGGGCGGAGAGGCCTCGTTTTTGGGCCGATGAGTCCAGTTGAGGGGTGCGACAATCCGTGCCGACGTCACGCCCCAGTGCGGGGACTTCGGAAGGTGCGGTGAGGACCTTATTTTTTCGACAGGGCTGAAAAACACCCTCTTCGTTCCTCACGCTCGCGAATGCCCGCGCCTCACGGCGCGGGCATTCGCGCTCTCCGCCCTCGGCCCGAGGGCCGAGGGCAGGTGTATATTCGGGAACTCCCCGCACGTGCGGGAAATTAGTCGCCCCGAGGCCGCGCCTGCCAGCCCGGCCTCGCGATCACCGCCCCGAGACCCCGGCCATGCCCCCGATCGTGCTCGCGACGCGCCGCATGCGCTTCAATGCCGCGCACCGCATCCACAACCCGGAGCTCTCGGACCGTGAGAACGCGGCGCTGTTCGGGAAGTGCAACAACCCGAACTGGCACGGCCACAACTACGTCCTCGAGGTGAGCGTGCGCGGCGAGATCGACGCGCGCTCGGGCTACGTGATGGACCTCTCGAAGCTGCGCGACGTCGTCGAGCGCGAGGTCATCGAGAAGGTCGATCACAAGAACATGAACCTCGAGGTCGACTTCCTGCGCGGCATCAACCCGACGGCGGAGAACATCGTCGTCGCGTGCTGGCGCGCCATCGAGCCCCACGTGGCGCCCGCGCGCCTCGCGCGGCTCCGCCTCTGGGAGACGGAGAACAACTATGTCGAGTACGCCGGCGAGTAGGGACGCCATGCAGCGGGCGGCGGCCAGCCTCGCGTTCCGCCCCGACCGCGCCGCCCTCGTCCCCCCGGAGGACGACGGCGCCGCCGAGTTCGAGGGGCTCGTGCGCCGCCAGCTCGAGCTCATCGGCGAGGATCCCGAGCGCGAGGGGCTGCTCAAGACGCCCGAGCGCGTCGCGAAGTCCCTGGCGTGGCTGACGCGCGGCTACGAGATGAGCGCGCACGACGTCGTCGGCGACGCGATCTTCGAGGAGACGCACCACAACATGATCATGGTGCGCGACATCGAGCTGTATTCGCTGTGCGAGCACCACATGCTCCCGTTCTTCGGGAAGGCGCACGTCGCCTACATCCCGGACGGCCGCATCGTGGGGCTCTCCAAGCTCCCGCGCATCGTCGAGGTCTTCTCGCGCCGCCTCCAGGTGCAGGAGCGCCTCACCGACCAGATCGCCCAGGC
>JBJMNJ010000249.1:0-5064 GCA_045804325.1 Gemmatimonadaceae bacterium | reverse complement strand
CGGTGGTAAACTCGCTCTGCACGGGCGCCTCGAGCGGATCGCCCGTGAGGTCGCGGACGCCGGTGGTCACGAGGACGGCGTACGTCGTCGAGCCGGCGAGCGGCCGCGCGGGGACGATCGTGACCGTCAACCCCCCGTCGGTGGACAGCACGGAGGCTTCGACGGGAACCGGCGTCCCGCCGCCCCCCAGCGCGAGCAGGAGGACCGCTGGAGCATCCGGCGTCGCGATCAGCACGGGCTCGCTGAAGACGACGACGACGCTCGCGTTGAGCGCGACGTCGGTCTTCCCCTTCGGCGGGTCGACGCGGAGGACCCGCGGGGGCCGCCGGCGCGGCACCGGCACGCTCGAGACGCCGACGATCACGCCGGCACCGTCGCGCACCTCGATGGCGAGCACGTCGTCGACGTCGGCCGCGATCGTCAGCGGGTCGAGCTCGCCCGCGCCTAACGCGGCGACGACCGACTCCCCGCGGCGGGTGTTGCGGATGCTGACGCTCCGCCCTGCCGGCGTCGAGTCGGGGGCGATCGACACGTACGCGAGACCGCCCGAGGGGCTCGCGACGGGGTCCGTCACCACCACCCCGGCGACCCCGGGCAGGGCCGGCGTCGGTGGCGGCCCGGTGCCGGTCGCGCGGTCGGCGCAGGCGACGGCGCCGACGACGGCGCCGGCGAGCAGCGCGGCGGTCGCGACGCGGAGCGCCCCGTCGAGCAGGCGCGGCGCGCGAGCGCCGCGCCCACCCGGGGCAATCGTGCGACGTCCGGTCATCGTCTCTCCTGGTCGGAGGAATTCACGTGGTGGGCTCAGCGGCGGCGTCGGTGGACGCGCCGCGGTCGGTCAGTCGGCCCGCATGGGGCGTGGCTCGACGCTCGGTCATGGTCTCCCTCTGCCGTCGGCCGCCGTGGCGCACGCCGCGCCGGCGCACGCCTCCCGACGCGCGAACATCACGAAGCCCGCCCAGTAGAACGGGTGTGCCGTTCGCGGGTCGCGGGCGGCGTCGCGCTGCGCGGACGCGAGCGCGTCCGCTTCCGTGCGTCCGGCGCGCAGGCCGGCGTAGAAGCGCTGCATGAAGCGCGCGGTGGCGCGGTCGTCCACCGGCCACAGCGTCGCCATCACGTGTCCGGCCCCGGCGAACAGGAACGCGTGCGCGAGGGCCACCCAGTCGTCTCCGGCGGGCACGTCGCCGAGCGCGCCGGAGCCGACGGCGGTCTGACAGGCGCTCAGCACCACGAGGCGCGCACGCAGCGGCAGGCCGAACACCTCGTGCACCTCGAGGAGCCCGTCGTCCGCGGCGCTCGGCGCCAGGTCCACGAACGAGAAGAGCGGGTTGGCGCGATTCAGGACGCCGAAGGTGGCGAGGTGCACGATCGCCGCGCGCGGCAGCCGCGCACGGAGCGCCGCCTCGGACGCCGCCGCCCCCTCGAGCACGGTCGCCCGCTCGCCGTAGAGGCGACGCAGCATGTCGACCTCGGCGCGCGACCCCGGCAGCGCGGCCTCGCGCGGCGCGAGCGCGAGCACGTCGTCGCGCGCCCCACCGCGCGCGGCCGCCGGGAGCCGCACCCAGAGGGACGCCGACGGCACCACGCGCAGCGAGTAGCGCGCGACGAGATACTCGTCCTCGGCGCCCGCGGTGCGACGGCGCAGCGCCGCGAACGGCACGAAGTGCAGCTCGCCGTGCGGGACGATGACGAGGGACCGCTTGCCCGCGAGATAGCCCGACGCCTCGATTGGCGCCACGAGCCCGTCGTACAGGCGCGCGAGGGGCGCACGCCAGAGGTCGCGCCGCGGCACGCCCGCGGAATCGGCGAGGGATGCGCGCGCGAACGCCACGAGGCCGGCCAGCGCGTGCCGCGGCAGGTGCAGGTCCACCGCGTGGACGGCCGCGTCGGTGACGACGAGCGCGAGCGAGGTCGAGTCGTCCACCAGGTACTCGACGAGCGCCTCGTCCGGTGCGAGCCCGAGCGCGACCTCGCGCCACCCGACGGTCTCGCCCTGCACCATGCGCGCATACTGCGGGCTGCGCTCGCGCATGGCGGCGAGCAGCTCGCCGTACTCGCGGCTCGCCGCGTCGAGCGCCTCGCGCGCGGCGGCGGACGGCAGGCCGGCGCCGGGTCCGCGCAGGCGCGGTCCCGCGCCGCCCCCGAGCTCCATGGAGCGCGTGAGCTCGGTGATGCGGAAGCGCAGGTCCTGCTCTCGCGCCACGTCGGCCCCCCCGGTAGTGCCCGCATCCACGCGGCCGCGCGCCAGGCGGTCGAGCAGCGCGCGCGCGCGCAGGCGCTCGCTCGCCGCGAACGCGGCCGCGTCGTCGCCGCGCGCGTGCTCCGCCAGCGCGAGCCGCGCGTAGACGGACCACTTGTCGTCCCGGTACGCGGAGCGCCGCTCTTCGAGCCGGAGCTGCGCGCTCGGCCTCTCCACGTACGTCACCGCGGCGCGGAGCTCGGCGACCGCTTCATCAGACTCGCCGAGCCGCCCGAGCGCCTCGCCGAGCGCGGCGTGCAGCCGCGACGCGAGGTCGGGCAGCTCGCGCCCGCCGAGCGCGTCCAGCCCGCGCCGCAGCTCCGCCGCCGCCGTGTCCGCGCGCCCGCCGGCGAGGTCGAGCTCGCCGAGCGCCGCGAGCGCGGCCGCCACGCCCGCGGCGTCGCCCATCCGCCCGAGGGCCGCCGCGGCTCCGAGCAGCGTGTGCCGCGCGCCCACCTCATCGCCCACGCCCTGCAAGGCGGCGGCGACGAGCAGCTCGGACGCGGCCGCCGCGCGGGCGTCGCCCGCGGCCGCCTCCGCCCGCGCCGCGTCGTGGAAGAGGGCCAGCGCCCGCGCGTACTCGCCCCCTTCGATGAGCAGGAGTCCGCGGCCGCGCCGCGCGCTCGCGCGCCCCGGCTCGTCGTGCGCCGCCTGGAACAGCCGCTCGGCGCGCGCGTACGCGGCGTCGGCGTCGGCGAGGTGGTTGAGCTCCACGGCGAGGTCGGCGCGCGTCATGGCCAGCGACGCCAGCAGGGCGGGCGGGGCGCCCGCGGCGCGCCGCTCCGCGCCGCGCAGCTCGCGAAGCGCAGGCTCGAGCCGGCCCATCGCCGCGAGCGCCGTCGCGAGGTCGCGCCGCGCCGCCACGGCGCCGAGCTCGTCGCCGGTCTCGTCGTAGACGGCGAGCGCCCGCCCGATGTCGGCGCGCGCGGCGGGGAAGTCGCCGCGGCGGAGCGCGAGGAGCCCGCGCGCATGGAGCACGTCCGCCGCGTCCGTCCGGGAGCCCGTCGCGGCGTCGAGGGCGAGTGCGTCGCGGTAGAGCGTGTCCGCGCCCGCGTAGTCGCCGACGCGCGTCGCGAGCCCCGCCAGGTTGGTGAGGTCGGTGGCGACCCCGCGGCGCCGGCCGTAGCGACGGTTGAGCGCCAGCGCGTCGTCGAACGCCGCCCGCGCCGCCGCGAGGTCGCCGCGGGCGAGGGCGAGCAGCCCGAGGTTGTTGCGGTCGGCCGCCATGCCGCTCACGTCCGGGACGCGCTCGCGCGTCGCGAACGCCTGCGCGTAGAGCCGCGCCGCGGTCTCGAGGTCGCCGCGCTCGCGGCGCACGTCGGCCCGGGTGCCAAGCGCGTTGCCCGCCGCGCGCAGGTCGCCCGTGGTCACCGCGAGGTCGTGCGCCGCGACGAGGTACGCCTCGGCGCTGTCGAGCTGCCCCGAGAGGAAGTAGCCGGCGCCGAGGTTTCCTAACGCGGCCGCGCGGCCGCCGGTGTCGGCGGCGGCGGCGGCGCGCGCGAGGCTGGCGCGCCACAGCGCCATGGCCGTCGGCACGCCGCGCGTGCGGACGGCGGCCACTCCGGCGCGGCGGAGGCTGTCCACGGTGACCAGGGCGGCGCGCCGTGCGGGATTCGCCGCGGTGAACGACGCGACTTGCCGGGCGGGAAAGGAGTCGCCCCACGCGACGGCGTACGCGCCCGCGAGCCGCGCCGCGGCGGCGAGCGCCTCGCGCGTCGCGCCCGGCGAGCGGGCGTGCACGGCCCGGGCCCGGAGGCGCGCCAGGCGGTCGCGCGCCTCGTCGGGACGCCGCCGCGCCGCGGCGACCAGCGAGTCGTCGTGGGCGGGCGACCGCTGCGCGGCGCGGCCGGCGACGGGCGTCTGCGCGCAGACGAGGAGCGCGGCGACGACCGCGCACGGCGTCACGGCCCGCCCCGGCGTGGCGCGAGGACGGTGAAGGACGCGAGCTCCGACTCGGCCCACCGGTCCTCGACGCCGACTCGGGCGTCCACCCGCCAGTGCAGCGTCTCGCCGGCGCGGAGGCCGATCGACCCGGGCAAGAGCGCGGCCGTGTCGGCGGTCTGAGTCTCCCAGAGGACGGAGCCCTCGCCGTCGAACACCGTGACGCGGTAGACGGTGGTGTGCGGAACCGACGACCAGCGCATCGTGTCCGCACGGAGCACCGCGCCGAGCGGCGAGCGCGGCCGCGGGGGAAGCGCGCCCAGCCCGGCGGGCTCGCGCAGCGTCGGGCGATACGCCGCGTCCCGAGGACTCGACGCGCGCAGCACGAGCAGGAGGCACGCGGCGGCCGCCAGGCCCGCCAGCGACGCGACCGCCGTCAGGCGCCGCGGAGCGCCGGCGGCGCGGCGCGGGGCGAGCCGCTCGAGCTCGCGCCGGACGCCCTCGTCGTCGAGCAGGCGCGCGAGCGAGGCGAGCCGGTGCCGACACGCGTCGCACTCGGCGACGTGCGCGAGACGCGGTGCGTCGACGCCGGCGTCCGCGCCGGCTTCGCGCTCCGCGAGCGCCGCCAGCGATTCCTCGTCGAGGCACGCGGCGTCACGTGCGTCGACGCGTCGGGCCGCCGTGCGGAGCGCGCCGGCGGCCGCCCGCAGGTGCGCCAGCTCGTCGGCGCACGCGCGGCAGCCGGCGGCGTGGCGCGCGACCTCGCCCGACGCGTCGTCGGCGTCGAGGGCATGGGCGAGCAACGGGCCGGTCGTCGGACAGGGGGTCATCGGTCGAGTCTCGAGCACGAGGCGCGTCGGCGTGCGGGATGGCGACATTGCCGCCGCGCGGCGCTACGGAGTGGTGTGACGGACGCGGCCCGCGCGATTGCTCAGCGCGGGCCGGGG
>JBJMNJ010000248.1:0-29986 GCA_045804325.1 Gemmatimonadaceae bacterium | reverse complement strand
GCTCGGCACGCGAGACCAGCCCCAGGACCGGCGCCACCGCCGGCGACGTCACCGCGCGCGCGGTGCGGCGGGCGGTGCCGCGCGCGCGAAGGAGCGCGGCAGCGCCGGGGCGCACCGGCTCGGCGTGCGGGCGGTGGGAGCGCAGGCGGCGGAGGTCCATGGAGCGCATGGGTGCGGCGTCAGAGGTGGCGTGTGTCTCCGCCACGCTACGACGCGTGTCGAGCGCCGTGCAAGATGTAGCTCGAAACTACAAACGCGGCTCGCGGGTTCATCGCCGGACCCCGTGTACATTCCCGCCATGGACACGCACGCGCTCGTACTCACCGTCGCCCTCGTCGGCGTCGTCATCATGGTCGCGTCGCTCCTCTCCGGGCTCATCGAGCGGAGCGGCGTGCCGCAGGTCGCGATCTTCCTCCTGCTCGGCCTCATCGCCGGCCCCGCGGGACTGGGCCTGCTCGACTTCGGGCTCGACTCGCCGACGCTGCGCGTCATCGCCACGCTCGGCCTCGTGCTCGTGCTCTTCACCGACGCCATCGCCATGGACGTCGGCGCGCTGCGCAAGCAGCGGCGGCTCTCGATGCTCGTGCTGGGGCCCGGGACGCTGCTTCCCGCCGCGGCGCTCGCGATCGCCGCGCGGTTCCTGCTCGGCCTGCCGTGGGCGGCCGCCGCGATCCTCGGCGCCGCGCTCGCGTCCACCGACCCGGTGCTGCTGCGCGGTCTCGTGCGTCATCCCGCGCTCCCCACGCCGGCGCGCCTCGCGCTGCGCCTCGAGAGCGGCACGAACGACGTCGTGCTCCTCCCGGTCGTCATGCTCGCCATGCTCGCGCTCCGGGCGGGGAGCGACGCCGGCGCGGCCGCGCCGGCCGGCGGCGGCGTCGGCCGCGACCTCGTCGGGCTCTTCGTGCTCGGGCCGGGGCTCGGCGTGCTCGTCGGGTGGATCGCGATCACCGCGCTCGAGACGATCCGCACGCGCATCGGCGTGCGGCGCGACTACGAGTCGATCTACGCGCTCGGCGTCGCGCTCACCGCGTACGCCGCGGCGGAGGCGGCGGGCGGGAGCGGCTTCCTCGCGGCGTTCGCCGCGGGACTCGTGATCGCCGCCGTGGACGTGGAGCTCTGCGACTGCTTCCTGGACTACGGCGAGGCGACGGCGGAGATGTTCCTGCTGCTCACCTTCGTCGCGCTCGGCGCGAGCGTGATCTGGATGGGGCTCCCCGAGGCGACGGACGGGCGCACGCTCGTCTTCGCCGCGCTCGCGCTCGTGGTGCGCACGGCGATCCTCTTCCCGGTGATGCGCGGCTCGGGGATGGATGCGCGCAGCCTTCGCGTGTTCGCCTGGCTCGGGCCGCGCGGCCTCAGCAGCCTGCTGCTCGTGCTGCTGCCGGTGTTCGCCGGCGTGCCGGGCTCGGCGCGGCTGTTCGCGGTCACGTGCCTCGTCGTGCTGCTCTCGCTCGTGCTGCACGGCGGCGCCATCGCGCTGTTCCTGCGCCGGGCGCCCGGCGCCGCGGGCCCGGCCGACGCCGCGCCGGCGCCCGTGGCCGCGCCCGGAGCGCCGCCCGTGGAGGTGGCGCCGGCGCCCCCCGCCGTCCACGCCCTGGCGCGCGCGATCTCCCACGGCACCGCCGCGAACGGGCGCGGCGCCGCGCCGGCCGGCGAGGCGGTGCCCGAGCGTCTCACCCTCGACGAGCTGCGCGCGATCGAAGCGCGTGGCGAGCCGCTGGTCGTCGTGGACGTGCGCACCGAGCGCGCCTACGGGGCTGACCCGCGCCGCGCGGAGGGCGCGGTGCGCGTCTCCCCGGACGAGGCAGTGCGCGCCGCCGAGCGGCTGCGGCTGCCGAGGGACGCGACGATCGCGCTGTTCTGTGCTTGAAGGGACGAAGCGACGAGCGCCCGGGTGGCGCGCGAGCTTCGGAGGGCGGGCTGGCCGCGGGCGCGTGCGCTCGTGGGCGGGTGGGAGGCGTGGGTGACGGACGGGATGCCGGTCGTGCCGGGCTGATCTCGGCCCTCGGCCCTGGACATTCCCTCCCCCACGAGGGAGCTTGCCGAAATGTCCGACTCCCTCCGCAACCTCGAGCGCGAGCTCGGCGACCGCTACCAGATCGTCCGGGCGCTGGGGAGCGGCGCCTTCGGCGCCGTGTACCTCGCGCGCGAGCGGCAGCTCCACCGCCTCGTGGCCATCAAGCTGCTGCACGCCGACCGCGCGGACAGCACGGAGGAGCGCGAGCGGCTGCTGCGCGAGGCGCGGACGCTCGCCAACCTGAGCCACCCCGCCATCGTCCCCCTGCTCGCGTACGGCGAGACCGCGTCCACGGTCTACATGGTCATGCCGTACGTGGGCGGCGAGACGCTCGCCGCGCGCATGGAGCGCGAGGGACGGCTCGACCCGCGCGAGGCGCGGCGCATCCTCATCGAGATCGCCGACGCGCTCGCCTACGCGCACGGCGAGGGCGTGCTCCACCGCGACCTCAAGCCGGAGAACGTCCTGCTCGAGCGCGCCGGCGCGGTGAGCGACGACGTGCCGCCGCGCGTGCGGCTCATCGACTTCGGCGTCGCCGCCTTCCACATGCGCGACCCCGGCGTGAACCCGCGCGTCGAGACGTGGGGCACGCCGGCGTTCATGGCGCCCGAGCAGGCGCTCGGCGAGACGGAGCTCGACCCGCGCAGCGAGATCTTCTCGCTCGGCGTCATCGGCTTCTACATGCTCGGCGGCCGGCTCCCGTTCGACGCGAAGTCCGTCACCGAGCGCCTCGTGCAGTACCGCCAGGGGCCGGGGACGCCGCTCGTCGTCTGCGCCCCCGCCGCACCGCGCGACCTCACGAGCGCCGTCACCCGCTGCCTCGCGTACGAGCCGGGGCAGCGCTGGGCCCGCGCGCGCGACCTGCGCGACGCGCTGCTGCGCGGCGCCGCGGCGCCGGAGGGCGCGCTCGAGACCATCTCGCTCGTCAGGCAGCGGCTCCGCGCGCGGCGCGGCCTCCTCGCGCCGCCGCCGGCGCGCCCCGCGCCACCCGTGGCGGTCACCGCCGGCACCGCTCCGATGGACCGTGCCCGCGCCGCCGCGTCCGGGCTCCTCACCGACGCGCGCTTCGGCGTGCGCACGCTGCGCAAGGCGCCGGGGTTCACGGCGGCGGTGGTGCTGACGCTCGCCATCGGACTGAGCGCGACGACGGTGATCTTCAGCGCGCTCGAGGCGATCGTGCTGCGCAAGCCCGCCGTCGCCGCGCCCGATCGAATGGTCGTCCTTCAGGAGCAGCGACGCGGCCCGAATCAGTCCACCTCCATGGGCGCGAGCACCTTCCGCTACGACCGCGCGCTCGCCTACCAGGGCGCCACGCGAAGCGTCTTCACCGGGCTCGCGGGGCAGTCGTACGAGTCGTTCTCCGCGCGCATCGGCAGCGACACGCGCGCGATCGACGGCTTCGCGACCACCGGGAACTACTTCGAGGTGCTCGGCATCCGTCCCGCCCTCGGCCGGTTCTACACCGCGACCGAGGACCGGCCGGGGGGCGCCGAGCCGGTCGTGGTGCTGGACTACGATTTCTGGCAGCGCGCGTACGGCGGCGACCCGTCGGTGATCGGCCGCGCCATCCACATCGACAGCCGGCCGATGACGGTCATCGGCGTGACGCCGCCGGACTTCCGCGGCGCCTTCGCGTCGTTCTTCGTGCCCGACGTCTGGGTGCCTGCGGCGGCGTACCAGCTCCCCCCGCCCGCCGCGTCGGACTCCGTGCGCAAAGGCGGGCCGCGCCTAGTGTGGATGAATCTGTTCGCGCGGCTGCGCCCCGGCGTCGAGCCCGGCGCCGCGACCGCCGCGCTTCGCACGATCGCGCCGCGCGTGCCGACGGAGAACCCGGACACGCGCATCGCCGACGCGTACCTCGAGCCGATGACCGTGCTCCCCGCGGAGCTCAAGAAGCCGATCGCCGGCTTCATGCAGATGCTGCTCGGCATCACGGGGCTCGTGCTCCTCATCGCGGCCACCAACGCGGCGGGGATGCTGCTCGCCCGCGCCGCGGGGCGCCGCCGCGAGATCGCGACGCGGCTGGCCGTGGGGGCGAGCCGGCGCCAGCTCGTCAGGCAGCTCCTCGTCGAGAGCGTGCTGCTCTGCCTCGCGGCCGGCGCGCTCGGGCTCCTGCTGGCCTACTGGGTGACGGGGCTGCTCAACGCGTGGCAGCCGCCGCTCCCCATCCGCGTGCGCGCGGACTTCGGGCTGAACGGCCTCGTGGTGGGCGTGGCGGCGGTCACGGTCCTCGGCACCGCGCTGCTCGCCGGGCTCGCGCCGGCCGTGCACGCGACGTCGATGGACCTCTCGGCCGCCATGAAGGCGGGCGGGCTGCAGTCCGGCGGCCCGCGGCGCACGCGGCTGCGCGGGGCCTTCGTCGTGGCGCAGGTGGCGCTGAGCGTGGTGCTGCTCGGCGTCGCCGGGCTGTTCGTTCGCGCCCTGCAGGCCACGCTCGCCGTGGACCCGGGCTTCCGCGCCGAGGGCGTGGTGCGGGCCGGCATCGGGCTGGGCGCGAACGGCTACGACGTGGCGCGCGCGAAGGCGTTCTTCACGCTGCTCCAGGAGCGCCTGCGCGCGCGGCCGGAGGTCGCCGGCGTCTCCGTCGCCGGGGCCGCCCCGCTCACCGGCAACACGCAGAGCTGGGGTACGCGTCGCGTGGACCAGCCGGACGAGCCGGAGAAGAGCCTGCAGTGGTCCGTCGCGGACGTCGGCTTCATCGAGCTGCTGAAGACACCCGTGCTCGCCGGCCGGACCTTCACCGCCGCCGACGCGGAGGGCGCGCCACTCGCCGCGGTGCTCAACGAGACCGCGGTGCGCCAGCTGTGGCCCGACCGCGCGCCCGGGGAGGTGGTCGGCCAGGAGATCACGAGCTACGACCAGCGCATGACCGTCGTCGGCGTGATCGGCGACGGGAAGTACTCGCTGCTCTACGAGCGTCCGCGGCGCTTCGGCTACATGGCGTTCGCGCAGAACCTCCGGAAGTTCGGGTCGGGGCCGCAGCTCTTCCTCCGCGCGCGCGGCGGCACGGCCGACGCGCTGCGCGCCGCACGCGAGGAGGTCGCGCGCATCGACCCCAACGTCGCGCTGGAGCGCCCCGCGCTCCTCGCGGACGACGTCGGCAAGTTCGTCCTCCCGCAGCGCGTCGGCGCGCTGCTCGTGGGCACCTTCGGGCTCGTGGGGCTCGTGCTCGCCGCGACGGGACTCTACGGCGTGCTCGCCTTCGGCGTCGCGCAGCGGCTCCGTGAGTTCGGCGTGCGCATCGCCCTCGGCGCGCGCGGCCGCGACGTGGCCCGCCTCGTCGTGCGCAGCGCGCTCGCGCTCGTCGCGGCGGGCGTCGTCGTCGGCCTCGTGGGAACGCTCGCCGCGGGGCGCGTCGTCCGGACCATCATCTTCGGCACCCCGGCCGCGAGCCCCGGCATCATGGCGGCCGTCGTGGCGCTGCTCGGCGCGGTGACGCTCGCGGCGACGCTCGTGCCCGCGCGTCGGGCGGCGGCGGCGGATCCGATGACGTCCTTGCGGGCAGAGTAGATTGACCTCGGCCCTCGGCCCTTCGGCGAGATGACCTTCATGTCCGACAACGTCTTCATATCGCGCCGCGAGGCCATCGCGCTCGCCGCGGCGGCCGCCGCCGGCAGCCTCGCGGCGCGCCGGCTCCTCGCGCAGCCGTCCTCACACGGCCTCGTCATTCGCAACGAGCGCCCGCTCGATGCGGAGGCGCCGCTCGGCGCGCTCGCGCGGTGGGAGACCGACGCCGACCTCTTCTTCGTGCGCAGCCACTTCGGCCCGCCGACGCGTGCCGCCTCGCCGTTCCGCCTCGAGGTCGTCGGCGACGTCGAGCGGCCGCTCTCGCTCTCGCTCGCCGCGCTGCGGCGGCTCGGCAGCGAGCGGCGGCCGGTGACGCTCGAGTGCGCGGGGAACGGCCGCGGCGTCTTCGCGCTCCCCAAGACGAGCGGCGTGCAGTGGGGCTACGGCGCCGTCAGCAACGCGACGTGGACCGGCGTGCCGCTCGGCGAGCTCCTCGAGCGCGCCGGCGCGCGACCCGGGGCGCTCCACTTCTGGACCGAGGCCGCCGACCAGGCGCCGCTCGGCAAGGTGCCGAAGTTCCTGCGCAGCATCCCGCGCGACGTCGCGCTCGGCGACGCGTTCGTCGCCTGGGAGATGAACGGCCGCCCCATCCCCACGCTGCACGGCGGCCCGGTGCGGCTCATCGTGCCCGGGTGGTTCGGGATGGCCTCCACGAAGTGGCTCACGCGCATCCACGCGAAGCCCGTCGAGTCGGACAACTTCTACATGGCGACCGGCTACCGGTACCCGGACCGCACGCCGGTGCAGGCGATGCGCGTGAAGTCGGTGATCGCCGCGCCGCTCGAGGGCGCGCGCGTGCGCGTGGGCCGCGTGGCGGTGCGCGGCAAGGCATGGAGCGGCGCGGGCGCCGGCGGCATCCGCGCGGTGGAGGTCACGGCGGATGGAGGCCGGACGTGGCGCCCGGCGCGCCTCGTCGGCGCGGAGCGCCCCGGCGCGTGGCGCGCGTGGGAGGCCGAGGTCGAGGCCGCGTCGCCCGGCCCCCAGCGCGTCGCCGTGCGCGCGACCGACCGCAGCGGCGCCGTGCAGCCCGAGCGCGCCGAGCCGAATGCGCCCGGCTACGGCAACAACTCCTGGCACGAGGTGCGGTATGTGGCCGTCGCGGGATAGCGCCCGTCTCGCCGGGCTCGCCGTCGTCGCGCTCATCGCGCTCGGCCCTCGGCCCTCGGCTCTCGGCGCGCAGCAGCCGAAGGCCGCGGCGCAGCCGAGCCAGACGCTCTCCGCCCGCCTCTCGGCCGGCGAGCGCGCGTCCATCGCGAAGCTGCCGAAGGGCGCGCAGCGCGAGCTCGTCCTCGGCGGCTGCCTGACCTGCCACTCCGCGACGATGCTCCTCGTGCAGCACAAGGACTCCGCCGGGTGGGACCGCACGGTCACCCAGATGATGGGGTGGGGCGCGACCGTGCCGCCGGAGCGGAAGGGCGAGCTCGTCGCGTACCTCGCCGAGCACTTCCCGGCGCGCGGCCCCGGGCCGACTCCTGCCTCGAAGCCCTGAGGGCAGCCCTCGGCCCTCGGCCCTCGGCCCTCGGCCGCTGATCCGCGGAGGGAGCCCGTCGGCCTTGTACGCCTCCCGCGCCGCACCGAGCTCCGTGAGCAGGCCGAGGGCCGAGGGCTGTAGACCGAGGGCCGAGTCAATACGATGCCGCCGCACGAAGCCGAAGCGGTTCTCAGCGTCCGCGACCTCCGCAAGACCTACGGCGACACCGTCGCGGTGGACGCGGTGTCGTTCGACGTCGGCCGCGACGAGATCGTCGGGCTCCTCGGTCCCAACGGGGCCGGGAAGACCACGACGATCAACATGGTCCTCGGCGTCCTCGCGCCCACCGCGGGCAGCATCCACGTCGCGGGCGTGGACCTCGCGCGCCAGCGCTCGCGCGCGCTCGAGCGCACGAACTTCGCCGCCGTCTACGCGCCGCTGCCGGGGAACCTCACGGTCGCGCAGAACCTCCGCATCTTCGGCATGATCTACGACGTGCCGCGGCTCGGCGTGCGCATCGGCGAGGTCGTCGAGGAGTTCGACCTCGTGCGCTTCCGCGACACGAAGTGTGGTCTGCTGTCGAGCGGCGAGCAGACGCGCGTGGCCCTCGCGAAGGCGATGCTCAACAGGCCGCAGCTCCTCCTGCTCGACGAGCCCACGGCCTCGCTCGACCCGGCGACGGCCCAGGAGGTGCGCCAGCGCATCCGCGGCTACGCCCGCGGCGGCACCGGCGGCGTGCTGTGGACGTCGCACAACATGTACGAGGTGGCGGAGGTCTGCGACCGCGTGCTCTTCCTCTCGAAGGGCCGCGTGCTGCTGGAGGGCGACCCGCGCGCGCTCCCCGCCGAGCACGGCCACGCGACGCTGGAGGAGCTGTTCATCGCCGTCGCCAGGGAACCGCTGTCGCTGGAGCAGTGATGCCGCGCGAAACGGGCCGAGGGCCGACGTCGTGAGAATCCGCCGCTCGCTCGCCGTGCTGCTGCGGCAGTTCTACCTCGTCCGCGGCAGCGTCTCGCGCCTGCTGCCGCTCTTCGTCTGGGCGGCGATCGACATCGTCCTGTGGGGCTTCATCAAGAAGTACCTCGACCAGGTCGCCGCGCCGGGCAGCCGCTTCGTGCCCACGCTGCTGGGCGCCGTACTGCTCTGGGACTTCCTGCAGCGCGTGATGCAGGGCGTGACGATGACGTTCTTCGAGGACCTCTGGTCGCGCAACTTCCTCAACGTCTTCGCGACGCCGATGCTCATCGGCGAGTATCTCCTCGGGCTCGTGCTCTCGAGCGTCGCCACGAGCCTCGTCGGCCTCGTCGTCATGCTGATCGTGGCCGCGGCCGGATTCGGCCTGTCGTTCGCGGTGTACGGCGCCGCCGTCCTGCCGTTCGTGCTCGTCGTCTGGCTCTTCGGCATCGCCCTCGGGGTCGTCGGCGCGGCGGTGGTGCTCCGACTCGGGCCGTCGGCCGAGTGGTTCGTGTGGCCTATCCCGGCGCTCGTGTCCCCGTTCGTCGGCGTCTTCTACCCGATCGCGACGCTTCCGGCGTGGATGCAGGCCGTCGCACGCATTCTCCCGCCGAGCTACGTGTTCGAGTCGATGCGGGGGATGGTGGCGGGCCGCGCGCCGGACATGCGGATGCTCGCGCTCGGCGCGCTCCTCGCGCTGGCCTACGTCGTCGCCGCGTGCGTGCTCTTCGCGCGCATCCACCGGTACGCGGTCCGCACGGGCCTCATCGCGCGGTACTCGGCGGAAAGCGTCTCGTAGAGACGAGAGAGGAGAACGGAGAAAGGAGAGCACAGCGCGGCTCCTTTCTCCCTTCTCCTTTCTCCTTTCTCCTATTTCGAGTCCAGCTCCCGCACCGTCCCCTCGTCCAGCCTCACCCCCACCGCCGCGACGTTCTCCTCCAGGTGCTTCGTCTTCGAGGTGCCCGGGATCACGAGCATGGCCGGCGAGCGCGCGAGCAGCCAGGCGAGCGCGAGCTGGAGCGTGCTGATGCCGAGGCGCTTCGCGACGCCCTCCACCTTCGCGAGCTTCGCCTGCCCCTTGCCGCTGCCGCCGAGCGGGTACCACGGGATGAAGGCGATGCCCTCGCGCTCGCAGTGGGTGACGACGCTCTCCCACTCGCGGTCGAGCACGTTGTAGCGGTTCTGCACCGACACGATCGGCACGACCTTCCGCGCCGCCTCGATCTCCTTCACGCCGGCCTCCGAGAGCCCGACGTGGCGCACGAGGCCCTCGCGCACGAACTCGGCGAGCGCGCCGAACTGCTCGCCGGCCGGCACCTTCGGGTCGATGCGGTGGAGCTGCCAGAGGTCGATGCGGTCCTGCTTCAGGCGCTTGAGGCTGCCCTGGAGCTGTCGGCGCAGGTAGTCGGGGCGCCCGTTCATCTGCCAGTTGTCCGGCCCCGGGCGCTCGAAGCCGCCCTTCGTCGCGATGACGAGCCCCTCCGGGTATGGATGCAGCGCCTCGGCGATGATCTCCTCGGAGACGTTCGGTCCGTACGAGTCGGCCGTGTCGATGAAGTTCACGCCGAGCTCCACCGCGCGCCGGAGCACGCGCACGGCCTCGGCGCGGTCGGGCGGCGGGCCCCACACGCCCTTGCCGGTGATCCGCATGGCGCCGTAGCCCATGCGATTGACCGTGAGGTCGCCGAGCGTGATGGTGCCGCCCGCCGTGGCAGGCGTATCGGTCGATTGCTGCGCCACTGTCGAGTCTCCCGTCTGCGGTTTCCGCCGCACCGTGCGGCCGGCGCGACCTCGCAGGCGGCGGGCCGCCGCGGAGCGCGATGGACGAACCGCGCCGGCGAGCGCGCGGTTCCGACCGCAGGCGTCACGGAAGGACGGTGAACGTCTCCGGAGCGGTGGAGTCGCGGACGAACGCGCCGCGCACGCGGTGGGCGCCCGGCCCGAGGCCGCCGACCGGCCACTCGAACACCCAGCGGCGCGTCTCGCCGGGCCGGAGCGGCGGGAACTCCACGAGCCGGATGCTGGCGTGCGCCAGGCCCTCGACGTCCGCCCCGAACAGGGGCCCGTAGCCCAGCGGGCTCGCGGGGACGTTCACCGCCACGACCGTCGCGCGCGGGTTGCGGGCGCCGACGATCACCGCGAGCCAGCCGGTGTCGCTCGCCGCCGCCGACGGCCGGTCGAGCGCGAGCGAGAGCGCGAGCTCCGCGGGCTCCACCGTCGCCGCGGGCGGGCCGGGGTAGGCGTCGATGCCCGCCTCGCGCGCGCAGCCGCCGTTGCACGTCACAATGCCGCCGCACCGCTCGAAGAACATCTCGCGCGGGTGTCCGGAGGCCTGCCCCGCCGAGGCGAGCGAGAGGATGGCGTGCAGCATCTCGTGGCGCACGACGGGGCCGTCGCGCAGCGATCCGCTCGCGAGCGCGATGCGACTGCCGTCGCGGAAGAAGGCGCCGTTGGCGGGCTCGACGCCGCCCGCGATGAGGCCGGGCACCGAGTACCAGCTCACCCGCCCCATGTCCGCGCGCCGCCCTGAGCACTGCTCGGCGACCCGCCACCAGGCGGCGTACACACCCGGCGCCGGGTATGGCGTCGCGTTCGCGGGGAAGTCCGATTCCGGCCCCGCGGACTGCTCGCATGCGAGCGCGGCGAGCAGCGGCAGCGCGAGGATCGCGGCGCGCGGGCGGGGCGCTGGTGTCATGCCCTACTCCACACGCGACTGGCCGCCCATCCCCACGCTGTTCCGCCCGAACGGCCGGCCGAGCGCGCGCACTTCGCCCTCGAGCCGCGGCAGCGCCTCGCGCGCCTGGCGCCGCAGCACCCACTCGGCCAGCGGGCTCGCGAAGATCTGCCGGATGGCGGCGAGCGGGCCGATCGACCGCGGGATGAACACCTTCCGCGCGCGTCTGGCGATGGCCGCCACGAACGCGTCCGCGCACGCGTCCACCGTCGTCACCGTGCCGAAGGGGCCGGGGAGCTTGCGCAGCGCCTCGTTGAACGACGAGAGGTCATGCTGGATGTCGCGTACGAGGTCGGTGTCGATCCAGCACGGGTGGGCGACGCCCACCCGCACGCCGTGTCGCGCGGCCTCGACGCGGAGCACGTTGCCGAACATCTCGACGCCGCTCTTGGACGCGGCGTACGCGGAGAGCCCCGGCATCGGCGCGACGGCCGCGGCGGAGGAGACGAGCAGGTAGTAGCCGCGCCGCGCCGTCACGTGCGGCAGGGTGGCCGAGACGGTGCGCAGCACGCCGCAGAGGTTCACCTCGACGACGCGGACGAGCGCGTCCGCCGGCGTCACGGCGACGGTGCCGTTCGTCGCGATCCCGGCGTTCGCGATCACGACGTCGATCCCGCCGAGCGCCTCCACGGCGCCCGCGACGGCGCCCTCGACCGCGCGCTGGTCGGTCACGTCGCACTCCCACCAGCGGTGCGCCGGCCCGAGCTCCGCGGCGAGCGCGGCCAGCCGGTCGGGCTCGAGCCCCACGAGGGCGAGCCGCGCCCCGCGCGCGGCGAGCCGCCGCGCCGTCTCCGCGCCGATGCCGCGGGCGGCGCCGGTGATGAGTACGACCTGGTCGGTGATCGAGTGAGGCATGTCGCTCTCGGCGGCATTCGGCCGCGGTCAGCCGTCGGCGGTCAGCATCGTTCGCAGCTCCTGCGCGATCCGCTCCATCGCGCTCCGCGCCGCGGGCACGAACGTCGTCATGTTCCCGAACCCGTGCACCAGCGAGGGGAAGTGTAGCGTCGAGACTCGCGTTCCTTCTGCCACGAGTCGCTCGGCGTACGCGCGGCCTTCGTCGCGCAGGACGTCGAACCCCGCGGTGACGACGATCGCCGGCGGGAGGCCGGCGAGCGACGGCGCGAGGAGCGGCGAGATGCGCGGGTCGGCGCGTTCGTGCGTCGTGCCAGCGGTGTAGGCCTCCGCGAAGGTGTCGCGGTCGCGGGCCTCCAGGAAGTACCCCGTGTCGAAGAGGTCGTGCGAGGGCCGGCGGCTCGCAGAGTCCACCACGGGGTAGAGCAGCAGCTGCGCGGCCGGCGCCGCGCCGCCCCGTGCCTCGCACTGCGACAGCACCGCCGCGAGGTTGCCCCCGGCGCTGTCGCCGCCGACGGCGACGCGCGCCGGATCGGCGCCGAGCGAGAATGCGTGTGCGCGGGCCCACCGGTAGGCGGCGCGAGCGTCGTCCAGCGCGGCGGGAAAAGGGTGCTCGGGCGCGAGGCGGTACTCCACGCTCAGCACGTGCACCTCCGCGACGGCACAGAGCAGCCGGCAGCACTCGTCGTGCGTGTCGAGGTCGCCGAGGGCGAAGCCGCCGCCGTGGTAGAAGACGAGCAACGGTGCTGCGGGCCGCGCGCCCGGCGGCGCGTAGTGCCGCGCGCGGAGCGGTCCAGCGCCGCCGTCGATCTCGAGGTCGCGCACCGCGCCCACCGGCGTCCGCCGCCGCCCGTACACGAGCATGTCGCGCCGGAGGCGACGCCGCGCCGCGGGGATGGACGGCCCCGCGAGCCCGTGCGGGTTGAGGTGGCGGCTGACCACGCGAATGAGCTGGAGCATCGGATCGAGCGTCTGCCCCTCGATCGTGATCGGCGGCGCACCGGAGAGTCGCACCTTCCAGCGATCGGGCAGCCGCGCGAGCAACCCGACGACCGCCGCGCGCACCCGCTCGAGGAGCGTGATGGGGCGATCCGGGGCGGTCATGCGCCGAACGTGGCCGCGGCCTGCTCCTCGACTTCGCCGAGAGCCACCTCGTACTCGTGCGGCCTGAACCTCGCCACCCGCCTCCTGAACCGCCACGTGAAGTCCGGCCACAGCGTCGAGTTCCGCCCCGTGCGGTCGAGGTACCAGCTCCGGCACCGGCCGTCCACCCACACCGTGCCGCGCATCCGCCGGTTCACATCCTCGATCCACGCCGCCTCCGCCTCGGGTCGCGGCTCCACCGCGTCGGCCCCGGTGTCGCGCATGTGGCGGAGGGCGGCGAGCACGTGCTCGATCTGCGCTTCGAGCATGTAGAGCACGGACGTGTGTCCGAGCCCCGCGTTGGGGCCCATGAGCATGAAGAGGTTCGGGAAGCCGACGAACGTCGTCGCGAGGTGCGCACGCGGGCTCCCACCCCACCGCTCCGCGAGCGTCCGCCCGCCGCGCCCGCGCACGTGCTGGGCGATCGGCATGTCGGTCACGTGGAAGCCGGTGCCGAAGATGATCGCGTCCACCTCGCGCTCCGTGCCGTCGAGGGTCACGACGGAGCGCTCGCGCACCTCGCGAATCCCGTCCGTCACCACCTCGACGTTGGGCCGCGTCAGCGCGGGGTAGTAGTCGTTCGAGAGGAGGATGCGCTTGCAGAAGATCGTGAAGCGCGGCGTGAGCTTCTCGCGCAGTGCCGGGTCCCTCACCTGCTTCCGCAGGTATCTGCGCCCCATGGACTCGGCCACACGTGCGAGGCGCGGGTGCCGGAAGAACAGCAGGTAGCTCTCACGTGAGGCGTAGATCCAGCCGCGCATCAGGCGCTGCAGCGGCGGGAAGAGATGGTAGAGCCGCCGCGCGAGCGCGGGGATGGGGCGGTCGGGCTTGTGGAGCACCCAGGGCGCGGTGCGCTGGAAGACGTGCAGCTTCGCCACGCGCGGCTGGATGGCCGGCACGAACTGGACGGCCGACGCGCCGGTGCCGATCACGGCGACGCGCTTTCCCGCGAGGTCGAGCTCGTGGTCCCATCGCGCGGAGTGGAACGCGCGCCCCTCGAAGCGGGCGAGACCGGGGAGGTCGGGGACGACGGGGTCGCTCAGACCGCCCTGCGCGAGGATGAGCACGCGGCCGGTGAAGCGGCCCCGCGTGGTGTCGACGGTCCAGCGCCCCGCCGCCTCGTCCCACGCCGCCTCGCGCACGCCGTGATCGAGCCGCACGTGCGGCACGACGCCCTCGTCCCGCGCGAGGCGGCGAAGGTACTCCCAGATCTCCGTCTGCGGCGAGAACGCGCGCGTCCAGTCCGGGTTCGGCGCGAACGAGAGCGAGTAGAGGTGCGACTGCACGTCGCACGCGCACCCCGGGTACACGTTGTCGCGCCACACGCCGCCGACGTCGTCCGCGCGCTCGAGGATCGCGAAGTCGTGGATCCCGTCGCGCATGAGCCGGATCGCCGCGCCGATCCCGCCGAACCCGGCGCCGACGATGAGGATGTCGTGGTGGGCAGGAGGGTGCTTCGTGGACACGCGGCCGAATCTACGCGAAGAGCCCCTCCACCGAGAGATATCTCTCCCCCGTGTCGTAGCAGAACGTCAGCACGCGGCTTCCCGGCGCGACCTGCGGGAGCGCCTTCGCCACGCCGGCCAGCGCGGCGCCCGAGGACGCGCCGACGAAGATGCCCTCCTCGCGCGCGACGCGCGCCGCGTACGCGAACGCCTCCTCCTCGGTCACCTGGACGAAGTCGTCCACCACCTCGCGCTGGAAGTTCTTCGGGACGATCCCCGCGCCGATGCCCTGGAGCTTGTGCGGCGAGTGCTCGCCCTTGCCGCTCAGGATGGCGCTCTTCGCCGGCTCCACGGCGATCGTGCGGAGCTTCCGCGACGCTCGCTCCTTGAGCACCCGGCTCACGCCGCTGATGTGCCCGCCCGTGCCGACGCCGGTGATGAGGTAGTCGACCCCGTCGGGGAAGTCGCGCAGCACCTCCTCGGCCGTCGTGCGCGCGTGGATGTCGACGTTGGCGGGGTTCTCGAACTGCATCGGGATCCACGACCGGGGGGCGTGCGCCGCCGCGATCTCCTCGGCCTTCGCGATCGACCCGCGGATGCCCTGCTCCCGGGGCGTCAGCACGAGCTCCGCCCCGTACACCGCCATGAGGCGCCGCCGCTCGACCGACATCGAGTCGGGCATCGTGAGCACGCAGCGGTAGCCCTTCACGGCCGCCGCCATGGCCAGGCCGATGCCGGTGTTGCCGCTCGTCGGCTCGACGATGACGAAGCCCTCCTTCAGCGCCCCCCGCCGCTCGGCGTCCTCGATCATCGCGATCCCGATGCGATCCTTGATGCTGCCCCCCGGGTTCGCGCGCTCGAGCTTGAGCCACACCTCCACGCCCTTCGGCGCGACGGTGGCGAACAGGCGGTTGATGCGGACGTGCGGAGTGTCGCCGATCGTGTCGAGGATGGTGTTGGCGCGCATCGGGTGGGAGGCGGGGGGAGGAAGCGGGAAACAGGGGCCGATGAGAAAGCCCGGGTCCGCGAAAGGCGTTCCCGGGCTTCGTATGGATTCGTGCTCCTGTTTCCTACTTCTTGATTTCTGACACCCTGCTTACGGGCTCGCCGTTCGTGCTCGCCGTTCGTATCGACTTCAGGTAGAGATTGAGCGATCCGAACTTGAGCTTCGACTTCATCTGGACCATCGCCCGCGTCGAGTCGTCGGCGATCCAGATCTCGGCGCGCCCGCCCTCGCCGAACACGCCCTTCGTCTTGATGGTCGGCTGCAGCACCACCGCGTCGAAGGTGCCGGCGGGGACCTTCACGCGCTCCCGGCGCAGCACCGTGATCTTCACCGGGTTGCGGTCCGGCTTGAAGTAGCGGTGGAACTCGTACGTCCGCCCCACCTCGAGCGGCACCGTGCGGACGAAGAAGAAGAAGCTCCCGTCGTCCAGCGGCAGGTCCACCGTGGGCTTCTCCGGCTTGTCGTTCTCCTTGTAGACGCCGCGCTCGGGGAAGATCTCGAAGTGGCTCTTCCGCTCGTAGCTCGCCTCGTCGATGTCCTGGATGTGGCGCAGCGACGCGAGCGACTGCGTGTCCATCCAGCTCTCGTAGCGGTCGCGCACCTTGAAGAACATCGTGCCGCCGCTGACGCGGAACAGCACGTGGTACGCCTCGCGCCCGCGCACCTCCTCGAGGCCGAGCACCTCCATGACGCCGTCGCCGACGTCCACGGCGCCGAACTTCACGTCGTAGACGTAGCGCTCGCCGGGGGCGAAGGGCACCGGGGCGCGGCGGGACGCGCTCGCCGCCGACGTCCCGGCCGCGGAGGTTCCGGCGGGCGCTGCGGCGACGGACGCGGCGGGCTGCGCATGGTTCTGCGGCGCATGCTGCTGGGGCGGTTGCTGCTGCTGCGTCGGCGGCGGAGCGGGCGCGGGCGTCTGCATCGGCCCGGCCGGCCCGGCCACGGCCGCGCCCGGCGCGGTCCCGGCCGTCGGCAGCTGGCCGGAGTCGATCGCGGCCGCGACGTCGGTGGTCGGCGACGCCGGCAGCGCGGTGTCGCCGAGCGGAGCGGAGCTCGGCGTCCGCGGCGAGGCGGCCAGGGCCGCGGGATCCACCGAGCCGGCCGCGGCGAGTGAGTCCGCAGCGCGCGGCTCGTCTCGGCCACACGCGGCGAGCCCGAGCACGAGCGCGCCGGCGAGCGGGGCCAGAGAGTGACGGAAGCGAGGGTACATGGGAGGGCGCATCGGGTAGGAACAGCCGATCACGCGCCATGCCACGGCGCGACTATAACAGCAGACGGCCCCCGGCTCCCGGCGTAACGCTGCCGGGAGCCGGGGGCCGAGGCGGAGGGCCGCGGGCCTACTTCACTCGCGCCCGCTCCAGCACCGTCCGGTCCCCCTCGCGACCCGAGAGGTACACCACGCCGCCCGGCCCGAAGCCCGCGATCTGCCGGTTCGCCGGCACCTGCACCCGGTCCACGAGCTGTCCCTGGCGGTCGATCACGTCGTACACCGGGCCGCCCGGGATCTGCCTCGTCGGGATCGTGCGCACCCAGAGGTTGCCGTCCGCGTCCGCGCGCACCGCCCCCGCGAAGAACGGCGGCTTGTAGTCCGGCAGCTCGCTCGGCGACACGAAGTTCAGCGTCGGCGCGCCGTTGAACGTCGAGGGCTGCGCACCGCCCGCGCCGCGCGGGCCGTCGGACATCACGATCGAGACGCGATCCGGACCACCCGCGGCCGCGGCGCCGGCGGCTCCCGCGACTGCGGCCTCGCGTCCGGCGCGCATCACGACACCGCCCTCGGCCGACATGCCCTGCGCCGCCATCCGCTCGCGCTGCGCCTTCACCGAGTCGATGAGCGCGACCTTGTCCTCCTCCGAGAGCCGCTGCCACTCGAACGGCACCTTCGGGGACGAGCTGCGCGAGCCGTCGGGGTTCACCCAGTCCACGTGATAGTCGCGCCCGCGCACCAGGGCGACGGCGCCGTCCGCCGTCATCGCCCAGTCGTCCACGACGGGGAGCGGGTTGACGGTGCTCGTCACCGACATGCGGCCCGTGCTCTCGTCGCGCGTGACGTTGATGCTCGGGTTCGTGACTTTCAGCCACGCCAGCGTGTCGAGCTTGCGCGTCGCGAGGTCCACGCGCACGAGCGGCGCGGTGTCCGGCATCGCGGGCGGCGGACCGCCCGCGCCGGGGCCGCCGGGCCCGCCCGGCCCGCCGCGCATGCGGCGCGTGAACGAGCTGGACCGGTACACGATGCCGCCGCGGCCGTCGTAGTACGCGCCGCCGACCGGCCCCGCGAGCGACATCGCGTCCTCGGCGCGCGGCACCGACATGACGCGCGCGACCTTCCCGGCGGGGTCGATCACGAGCATCGAGAGCGACTGCGGGTCCACGAAGAGCGTCGAGTCGCCGCGGTAGGCGAGGAGCCCCGCGAAGCGCGCGCCGTACGCGTTGCCCGTCGCCGGCGTCGTGTCCGCGACGACCGACACGAGCTTCAGCGACGAATCGAGCAGCACGAGCCGGCGGCCGATCGGGTCGTTCGCGAGCACCCGGCCGCCCGGGAGCTGCCGGAGCCCGGCGAGCATCGTGATGGGCTCGCCGCTCACGGCCGTCACGGCGCCGAGCGGTCGGATGGGCGGCTGCTTCTGCGCGGGGAGCACACCGCCGAAGAGCAGGCTCGCCGCGATGAGCGAGGGAGTACGAAGCAAGTGGCGCATCTGGGGTGCGGTGAAGGGTTGCGTGACTTGTCGTCGGCGAGGGCCGAGGGCCGAGGGCGCGCTATTGTCGAATGATCACCCGCTCCACGGTCACGCCCGGACCGCCGCCGCCCGGGCCGCCCATCATCGGCATCCCGGGCATGCCCCCGTTGAAGCCGGCGGTGCCCGAGCGGATCGACGCGAGGTAGCGCCGGTCGAGCAGCACCGAGATCTGCGACGGCAGCATGCGCCGCTGCGCCGGGGTGAGCAGCCCCGACACGTGCGGGGCGAGCGACGCGAGCATGTCGATCGAGGCGCGGCGCGCGCGGACGTAGCGGTAGTACGCCGCGTCCTCGTCGTACCGGTCCGGGAGCGCCGCGAAGTAGCGCGCGACGGGCGCCCAGATCGAGTCGAGCCGCACCGTGTACCAGCGGCTCAGCGAGGCGATGCTGTCCGCCTGCGTGCTCGTGAGCTTCAGGCTGTCCTGCTGCCGGAGGATCTGCGTGAGCGGGTTCGGCACGCCGCCGCCGCCGTACATCGCGCGCAGCATCGGCTCGGGCATGCGATCGCCCTTGCGCGTGCGCCCGCGGTCGAGCTGCTGCGTGAGCAGCTGGCGCTCGCGCGTCGGCCCCACGTCGAAGCGGAGCATCGCCGACACGGTGACCGGCGAGCGGAACTGCGAGAACTGCGGGCGCGTCGCGCCGAAGCGCTGGTTGACCTCGTACACGTAGCGCTCGCCCGCCGGGTCGAAGCCGCGCACGTAGAGCAGCGCCTGGTCGGGGGACGCCGTCTGGCCCCACCCCTTGAGCGCGTTCTCGCCGTTCACGAGCAGGTCCGCGGCGCCGAGCGGGTTCGACACCTGGAACGAGAGCGTCGCGCGCTGCGGCATCCGCACCTTGAGCGGGTTGAACGCGATGCCGAGCGTGGCCGTCTGGCTCCACGGGCCCTCGCAGCTGTTGCGCCGCGCGACGTGGTCGAGCTGCGACTGCAGGCAGGCGCGCGCCGCGGAGGAGCCGTTCTCGAGCAGCGCGCGGATGCCCGCCGCCACCGCCGGGTCGGTGTTCGGGTTCGCGGGGTCGAAGACGAAGGCGCGGTCGTTCACGTAGCCGTCGCCGTTGACGTCGCCGCCCACCGTCGGGGTGAAAGGCGTCCCCGACCGCACCTGTCCGAACCACGAGAAGCGGACGAGGTCCCACGCGTTGTAGTTCAGCGAGTACGTGAACTGGTGCCGCGAGTCGAAGGCGGAGCGCGCCCACTCGACCGCGAGCGGGTTGCCGGCCGTGTTGCTCTGGAAGCCGCGCACCTGGTCGCGCACGTTCGAGTAGGTGTAGCTCGCGCCCCAGGTGAGCTTGGTGCTGAACGAGATCGGCGACACGCGGAGCTGGAGCTGCCGGCTCTCCGACGTGAGGTCGCTGCGCTGCTCGCTCACGCGCGAGTACAGCGGCGAGACGCGCGCCTCGGTCGGCGACACCGCGCCGGTCGCCGGGAAGATGCTCGACGGGTTCACGAAGACCGGGCGGTTCTCCTCGCCCTCGATCGCGAAGCGCTGCTCGGGCTTGAAGTTCAGGTCCACGAAGCCCGGCTGATGCATGTTGCGGGAGTACGTCCCGTCGATCGTCGCCGAGAGGCGGTTGCCGAAGAGCGGCCCGCTCCACCCGAGGTTCGAGCGCACGCTGCGCGGCGCCTCGTAGTCCTTCGCGAACAGGGTCACGTTGGGCGCGCTGGTGGCGAACACCCCCCCCGTCGTGCCGTCCGCGCAGCGGTCGGGCACGAGGCCGGGGTTCGCGGCGTACGCGTCCCAGTCCGGCACCGGCGCCGCGTCGCCCACGCACGTGAGCTGCTGCACCGCGCCCGGGAGCCCGGTGCTCTCGAGCGCCCCGCCGATCATCTCCGTGCGCGGCGTGTTCTGGAACAGCCCGACGCCGCCGCGGACCACCGCGCGCGGGCCGCGCATCGCGCCCTCGAAGCTCGCCACCTGCGCCGCCTGCCCCACGGTCCACGAGAAGCCGACGCGCGGGCTGACGAACGCGCGGTTGGGCACGCGGTCGTTGCGCACGCCGAAGAGCGCCGTGAGCTCCTCGTTGCGCGCCGGCTCGTCGAGGAAGCGGTTCGCGTCCACGCGCACGCCGTAGGCGAGCTGGAAGTCGCGCCGCGGACGCCACGCGTCGCCGAGCGATGCGCCCAGCACGACCTGCGAGGCCGAGCGCTCGCGCGGCGCGAGCTGCCGCGTGTACGACGCCGGCCGGCCCGCCTCGACGTCCTCGAGCGAGTTGAACGACCAGGTGCCGAGCGTGTTCGTCGCCTGTCGCTGGTCGGAGCTCTCGTGCCGCAGCTCGCTCGTGAGCTTGAGGCGGTGCCGGTTGTTCGCGCTGAACCAGGAGAGCTGGTTCAGCGCCTGGAGCTGTGTCGACGTCTGGCGCGAGTCGAGCGACGGGCTGCCGCCGAACGAGAGGTTCGCGACGCTGCTGCCGCCGTCGTCGAACAGCGAGCCGACCCGCACGCGGCCGGCCGGCATGCGGAGGTAGGGGCTCGCGTCGTTCACCGACCCGCTGGCCCCGATCGACGTCTCGCTGAGAATGCCGACGCCCTTGAGGGTGAGGTAGCCCGTGTGGCGCCCCTGGAGCCCGCCGCGGACGCCCTCACGCGTGCCGCTGAACGCCGGCAGCTCCGTCGCCTGGCCACCCGCCGGGTTCTGCCGGTTCCAGCTCCCATTGAACGACAGGTTGAACGCGTGCCCGGCGGTGGACGTGGGCGGCGCGACATCGACGCTCCCGAACACCGACCCGTTGTCGGACAGCCGCTCGCTCGGCGCGCCGCCCACCGTCAGCGGCACGCCCTCCCCCGCCAGGATCGCGCTGAGGCGCTGCGCGGAGTCGGCCGACACGCCGGCGGCCGCGAGGCCGGCGGAGCCCGTGTTCAGGAGGCTCTGCCAGTCGCTCTCGCGGCGGCCGAGCTGGAAGGAGACGTTGTAGAACGCCTTGTCGAGCGAGAGCGGCCCCGACGCCGCGCCGCCGAGCGAGACGTTGCTGTACTGCTGGCCGAGCGCGCGCGCGGCGGGGTCGGTCCACTGGAGCTGCGGCGTGTCGAGCAGGAGGCTCATCCCGCGCCGGCGGAAGTTCGAGCCCCCCTGCGTGCGCAGGCTGAACTGCGCGCCGCTGAAGCCGCCGCGCGAGACGTCGTACGGCGACGTCGTGAGCGAGCTCGAGACCGCGGCGTCGCGCGGGAGGTTCGCGCCGCCGAAGCTCAGCCCGTTCAGCGTCGTCTGGTTCTGGTCGGCGCCGAGGCCGAGCACCGAGAAGCCGTTCGGGTCGCCGTTCTCGCCCGGCACCAGCTGCACGCCCGGGAGCGTCGCCGCCATCGCCGCGAGGTCGCCGAGGTCGGCGGCGGGAAGCCCGTTGCTCGTGACGGGCTGCTCGGTGCCGCCGACGTCCGGCTGCGCGGCGTCGGCGCGGGAGACGCGCTCGCGCGGGGCGCGCACCTGCACGGCGTCGAGCACGGCGGCCACGCGCTGGAGCCGCGCGTCGGCCACGAGGATCTCCTCGTCCGCCACGCGCTTGATCTCGAAGCGGCGGGCCGCGAAGCCCATCGCCGCGAACGAGACCATGTAGTCGCCGTCGCCGCCGGGGAACGTGACCGTGAACCGCCCGTTGCGGTCGGTGCGCGCCGAGCGGCTCACGTTGCCCGTGATCGACGTGACCGTCACCTGCGCGGCCTCGACGGGCACGCTGTCCGGGCCGACGACGCGCCCGCGGATGACGTCGGCCGACTGGGCGGCGGCCGGACGTGCGGCGACCGCGAGGGTGGCGGCGCAGCCGAAGGCGAGGGACGCCGCGGCGGCGAGGCGGCGGGTGAGTCGGGGGAGGCTCACGGCGGTACGGACTGTGGGTGGGACGGCGCCGGCGGTCCACGAGACCCGCGACGTCCGTTGGACCCACAATCTACCGCGAGGGGTTGCCACGAGAGGTAAACGAGCCGTAAGGCGGCCCTCGGCCCATGGCGCACAGCCGACGGCCGCCGGGCCGTAGGCTCAGGTCTTCGGCGGCTCCACTCCGTCCAGCTCCTTCACCGGCACCACCGTCAGCCCGTGCAGCCGCCAGTCGAGCGCCCGCAGCCGCTCGCTCGCCTCGTCCAGGCGCTCGAGCAGCCGGTCCTCGTCGCGCGGGACGACGAAGACGTCGCCGCCCACCGCGTGCCCACGCTCGCGCAGCCGCACCCCCGCGCGCGCCACCCACGGCAGCGCCTCGGCCGCCTCCCGCACCTTGCGCGGGAGCTCCTCGAGCTCGCGCCCGCCCATCTTCGTCGGGCTCTCGTCCATGAGGTCGCCGACGACCTGCTTCACGTTCAGCCAGCCGTCGCGGATGATCTCCGCGCCGATGAACGCCGCCGCGGCCGCGTCCCCCCACCACAGGCCGAACGCCACCAGCGTGATCCCGACGATGGCCGCCCCCTCCGACATCCACTCGGCCTGGTTCATCTTCGCGTCCGCCTCGAGCACCTTGTCGTGCAGCGTCTCGGCGACCTTCTTCTTCATGCGGCCGAGGATCATCGCCCCGAACATGCTGAACGCGAGCGTGGCGATCATCGCCCACCCGGCCCAGAGCTGCCGGCCGAACAGCTCCATCGCGCCGATGGGCGGGCGCTGCCCGCGCACGAGCTTCAGCGCGGCGTCGGCGAACAGCCACACGCCCATGATCGTGAGGACGCTCGCCGTGACCAGGAAGGCCACCGAGCTCGAACGCAGGTAGCCGTACGGAAAGCGCGGGGTGGCCGGCCGCTGCTCGTAGCGCCGCGAGACGAGCCACGCGGCGGGCGGGATCATCGAGAGGACGTCGGTCACCCACGCCGTCTTCATCGCCTCGGACTGGCCGAGCGTGAGCGCCAGCAGGAAGGCGGCGGCGACGAGGAACGCGATCGTCACCCAGCAGAGCCGCCCCGCGCGCGTGCGGTGCTCGCGCAGCGCCTCGGGAAACTCGAAGCGGCGCCCGGCGTGGCTCACGGCGCGGCGCTCCGGAGCAGACGCGGCACCGCCGATCGTCGCGCGCGGAGCACCCGCTCGACGCGCATGAGGAACGCGTTCTCGCCCGGCGCTGCCGCGAGCACGTGCGGACTCTCGCGAAGGACGAGCGCAGTCGGCTCGCGCCCGAGCGCGGCGATCCGCCACGTCGGCGCCGCGACGAGGCCGCGCGTCCCCTCGAGGCGATCGACGTGCCGCGCCGTCGCGCCCGCCTTCTCGAGGTCGGCGGCGATTCCGCTCCCCGCCTCGACGAGCACCTCGACGCCCTGAAGGTCGGGCGGGGCCGGACGCCCGGAGTCGGCGCCGATGACGACGGTGTCCGTGTAGTACGGCTTCGTGAACGCCGCCTCGTGCTTCCACGAGAGGTCCGCGGTGAGCCCGCCGATCACGAGGTCGAGCTCCCGGGCGTGCAGCGCGGCGAGGAGCTCGTGCGCGGGCCGCCGCGACCACTGCACGCGCGCGCCGAGCCCGCGCGCCAGCTCGCCGACGAGCAACCCTTCTATCCCCGCGACCGTCCCCGCGGAGTCCACCGTCCACGGCGGGTCGGGGATGACGCCCACGCGGATCACGCCGCCGCGCACGCGGTCGAGCGTGCCGTCGGCGTCGCGGGGGAGCTCGCACGCCGCGGCACACGCCGCACACGCGGCGAGCGCGATGGGCGCGAGCATTCGCGCGGTGGAGGAGCGAGCGGGCGCCTCGAGGCGATGCGTCGGCATCGGGCCGGCGGGGGGCAAGCGCCGTTCCCGCGCCATGAATTGACGCGCCCGCTTGCCGGAGGCAGCTTCGCGCGTCCCTCACCCCGGTCCCCATGCGACCCCTAGCGCTCGTTCTGCTCGTCGCCCTCGCGCGCGCCGCCGCCGCGCAGTCGGTCGTCGTCACCCTCCCCGCGAGCGCGAAGACGCCCGCCGAGGGGCTCCAGGGGCGGCTCCTCTTCCTCGTGTCCACCGACACCGTGGGAGAGCCGCGCTTCCAGATCGACGACACGCACGGCACGCAGCAGGTGTTCGGCGTGGACGTCACCGGCTGGCGCCCCGGGCAGTCGCGCGCCGTGGACGCCGCCGCCTTCGGCTACCCCGTGGGGTCGCTCGCGGCGCTCCGCCCGGGGAGCTATCGCGTGCAGGCGCTTCTCAACGCGTACGAGACATTCCGGCGCGGCGACGGCTTCACGGTGAGCCTCCCGCCCGACCGCGGCGAGGGCCAGCAGTGGAGTCGCAAGCCCGGCAACGCCTATTCACGGCCGCAGGCCGCGCGCATCGCGCCCGGGAGCACCGTCCGTCTGACGCTCGACCAGATCGTCCCGGAGGTAGAAGACTTCGCGAAGCAGGAGACGCCGTACGTGAAGTACGTGCGCGTCCGCAGCGACCGCCTCTCGAAGTTCTGGGGTCGCGACGTCCAGCTCGGCGCGTGGGTCTGGCTGCCGTGGGGCTTCGACTTGCACCCGGGCGCGCGCTATCCGCTCGTGGTGAACCACGGCCACTTCCCGTCCGGGCCCGACGGCTGGCGCGAGACGCCGCCCGACACGACGCTCGCGCCGGACTACAGCGCGCGCTTCGACCTGCACGGCTACAACCGCATCCAGCAGGACCTCGCGTACCAGCTCTACAAGGACTGGACGGGTCCGGGCTTCCCGCGCGTGCTGATGATCGAGATCCAGCATCCCACGCCGTACTACGACGACTCGTACGCGGTGAACAGCGCGAACAACGGCCCGTACGGCGACGCCATCCAGTACGAGCTGATCCCCGAGATCGAGCGGCGCTTCCGCGGCATCGGGCAGGGGTGGGCGCGCTTCGTCTTCGGCGGCTCCACCGGCGGCTGGGAGGCGATGGCGGTGCAGATGTTCTACCCGGACGACTACAACGGCGCGTGGGTCGCCTGTCCCGACCCGATCGACTTCCGCGCCTACACCGTCGTGAACATCTACCAGGACACGAACGCCTACTACCGCGAGGGCCCGTTTCGCCGCGTGCCGCGCCCCGGCCTCCGCAACTGGCTCGGTCACGTCACCACGACGCTCGAGGGGATGAACCACCGCGAGCTCGCGCTGGGCTCGCGCGGCCGCTCGGGCGACCAGTGGGACATCTGGCAGGCGGTGTTCTCGCCCGTCGGTCCGGACGGATACCCGAAGCCGATCTGGGACAAGCGCACGGGCGTCATCGACCGGGAGGTCGCCGCGTACTGGCGCGAGCACTACGACCTCGGCCACATCCTCCGGCGCGACTGGAAGACGCTCGGGCCCAAGCTGCGGGGCAAGCTGCGCATCTACGTGGGCGACATGGACAACTACTACCTCAACGACGCGGTCTACCTCGTGGAGGACGTCCTGCGCAAGGCGGACCCGCCGGCCGACGCGGTGGTGGACTACGGCGACCGCGCCGAGCACTGCTGGAACGGCGACCACACGCGCAGCAACGCCTACTCGCGCCTGCGCTACCCGCAGATGGTGCTGCCCTGGGCGGTCGAGCGCATGATCATGACGGCGCCGGCGGGGGCGGATACGAAGAGCTGGCGGTATTGAGGGAGTCGTTGGTCGTGGATGGTCAGCTATAGACCAACGACCAACGACCACCGGCCGGAGGCCACAGGACCGGTCCCGCTCGGTCCTGTGGCTCACGGTCGGTAGTCGTTGGTCGTTGGTCGTTGGTCTCCGATCTCACGACCCACGACTCACGACCCGCGACCCACCGCGTCGACGAACCGGTCGAGCTCCTCGAGTGACGTGTAGACGTTCGGCGTCACCCGCAGCCCCGCCACTCCCGTCGCGCGCGGCGAGCCGGCGGTGCCTCCCGACACCGCCTGCACGACGACCCGGTGCTCCTCGCGCAGCCGCTGCTGCAGGGCGCGCGCGTCGGCACCGGGGAGCGCGACGGTGCACAGGCCGAACGCCATCGACGGGTCGTCGCTCGTGTAGAAGCGCGCGCCGGGCACCGCGCGAGCGAGGAGCGTGCGCCAGTGCCGCGTGAGGTGGCGGAGGCGCGCCGCCTTGCGCTCGGGGCCCAGCGCGCGGTGGATCGCGAGCGCGGGGAGCGCGCCCGCGTAGACGTACTCCGGGGACGTGCCGACCGCCTCGAAGCGCGCCGTCCCGCGCGCGCCCGGCGACGGCGCCACGAGCGGCCACACCTTCGCCGCGTGCTCGGGCCTCATCCAGAGCACGCCGAGCCCCACCGGGGCGCCGAGCCACTTGTGCGCGCTCGCGCCGTAGTAGTCGCAGCCGAGCGAGGCGACCGGGCTCTCCAGCAGCCCGAGCGACTGCGCGCCGTCCACCACGACCTCGGCGCCGGCGCGGTGCGCGGCGTCGGCGATCCGGCGCGCCGGAAGGAGCTGGCCCGTGCGGTTGCTCGGGTGCGTGAGGAGCACGAGCCGCGTGCGCGGCCCGAGCGCGCCCTCGTACATCGCCGCGAGGGCGTCCATGGACGGCGCGGGCGCGGGCGGGGTGAGCAGCCGCAGCACGACGCCGTCGCGCGCGCGGCGCTGCTCGAGCGCGTCGAGCATCGCGTAGTAGTCGTGCGTGGAGCACACGATCTCGTCGCCGCGCTCGAGCGGGAGGCCGAGGATCACCGTGTCGAGCGCCTCGGTGGCGTTGCGCACCAGCGCGACCTCTTCCGGCGGGACGCCCATCGCGGCGGCGAGCTCGCGCCGCACGAGCGTCGTCGTCACCCGCCCCCGCATCCCCGGCAGCTGCTCGGCCGGCAGCGCCTCGAGGGCGCGCGCCGCGCGCGCGACCTCGTCCACCGCGGCCCGTGGCGCGGGGTTCGTCCACCCGTGGTCGAGGTTCACGACGTCGGGGTCCACCGCGTAGCCGCGGCGGACCTGGGCCCAGAAGCGCTCGTCGGCGGCGAGCCGCTCCGGCGCGGCGCGCGGCCCCATGGCGGGGAGCTCGCGCTCCAGCCACGCGGCGAGGTCGAAGTCCTGCTGCCCCGGCTCGCCGATGGCGCGGGCGGGCCGCGCGGCGCCGAGGGACGCGAGGAGCGCGGCGGAGCGCGCGAGGAAGTCGCGGCGGCGTGTCATGTCGTGCTCCCGTCGTCGTGCGGCCGCGCGCGGCTCACGTCCGCTCGCACCCCGCGTGGAGGACCGTGGTCCCGCGCTCGACGCGCACGGTGCCGCCGATCACGGTGACGAGCAGCTCGCCGTTGCCGTAGCGCTCTCCGGCGCCGGAGAGCCGCGGAAGCGTCCACGTGCCGTCGGCGAGCCGCACGCGCACGCCGGCGCGCTCGAACGCGACGGCGATCTCGCTCCCGTCGGCGCACCGGTACGCCGCGCTCGTGGCCGCCGCGCGCGTGGCGGCGGTGGCGCAGCCGGCGGCGCAGAGGAGCAGGGCGGGGAGGGGGCGGCGCATCGACTGCAGGGTACGGGGAGCAGGGAGCGGGGAACAGGGTGCGGGGACGAAGCGCCGCTACTCGGTATCGCCTGCTCCCTGCGGTGGGATTCCCAGCCTCAGCTGCATGCTGAACGCGACCCGGTGGCCGAGCTCCTTCATGCGCTCGGCCGCGGGGCCGGCGTGGCGTGCGTCCACGGTGCGCTCGAGCGTCGCGAGCCAGCGCGCGAAGTGCGCCGCCGTGAGGCCGGGCATCTCGAGGTGGGGACGGAACGCGTTCCCCGAGTAGCGCGCCGTGTGGAAGATCATCGTGGACCAGAAGTCGGCGATGCGCGGGATGTGCGCCGCCATATCGATGTCGGCGAAGTACGGCGCGAGCAGGTCGTCGGCGCCGACGGCGTCGTAGAACGCCACGAGCACGTCGTGAATGTCCTCGTCGCGCAGGTCGGGTCGGCCGGCGTCGGCGGGTGGCTCCTCCGCGCGGCGCGGCGGGCCGACGATGGGAAGCGGGCGCATCGAACGACGGGGAGCAGGAGACGGGGAGCGGGGAATACCGAATAGATAAAAGAAACAGGGAGCAGGTGGCGGACCGCCCCTGCTCCCTGCTCCCTGCTTCCTACTTCCTACTTCCTACTTTCTGCGCTTCGTCAGCTCGCCGTCACGATGATCAGGTAGTGCGACGACGCCCAGAACTCCTCGGGGTCGAGCACCCGCACCCTGTTCGAGGGCTTGCCGCCGTTGGCCGGCACGTCGAGGAGCGACGCATCGTGGCGGGAGATCACCTTGAACTCGCTGCCGGCGGCCGGCAGCGGGATCTCGATCGGCTCGCGCATGTCGGCGCGCGTGAACGCCTTGCGGTTCAGCTTGCGGGCCGGCACGAGGCCGCGGGCGCCGAAGACCATGAAGCGCTTGCGCCCCTCCTCGGTGATGACGCCGGCCTTCACGAGCTGCTCCTTCGTGCCGACGACGTAGTACACCGTGTTCGCGGTGTCGCGCAGGCCGCGGGCCGTCTCGCGCTCCTGGTCGCGCTCGCTCGCGAGGATCGTGTTCACGCCGCGGAGGCTGTCGACCTCCTGCGTGAGCGCGATGACCTGCTCCTCCTGGCGCTTCGTGAGCGCCTCGAGCGAGGCGATCGTCTCGCGGTAGCCGGCGATCTCCTTGCCGAGCGACTTGTTCTCCTTCGAGAGCTGGTCGACGCGACCGCGCGCGCGCTGGAGCAGCACGGCGACGCCGTGGACCTTGCCCACGAGGCTGTCGTGGCGGGCCACCCACGGGTCATCCGCGGGGGCGCCCTTCTTCTTCGCGGGCAGCTTGAGGCCCCGCACCTTCGAGACCTCGGTGTCGATGTCGGCGAGGAGCTTCGTGGTCTGCGCGAGCTCCTGCGCGATGGCCTCGCGGTCGCGCGCGGCCTTCTCGGCGTCCTCGAGGCGCGTGGTGAGCGTCGCGACCGAGTCGCGCGCGGAGCTGGCCGACGCGCGATCGCAGCCGGCGACGAGGACGGCGGCCACCACGAGGGCGGCTCGGCGAACGTGCATGCGATGCATTGATGCTCTCCGTGGGGGGGAACGTCTTCGGGAGAGAATACACGCTGGCGGCGCGGGGAGACGTGACCCCGATCACTCGCCTGGCGTGACCTCACGATGGCGTGATGTGACGTCTCCCTCCATGACGATCGCCGGCGCATTCGGGTCATCCGACCCATGCCGCGCCGCGGCGCCCGAACGATTCTCCCCGCACCTCGGAGCGCGTCACGCGCCCACACCGCGGAACCATCAATCGGAGATCATCCCGTGAACGCTCGATCCCTGCGCCTCGCCGCCCTCGCCGCGTTCGGCGCCGTCACCACCGTCACCGCCGTCGCCGCGTGCGACGACCAGCCCACCGCCGCCGGCCGCCCCGCGCTCGCGCGCGCCGGCGACGCGCCGGGCACGCACATCCAGTACGGCACGCCCGTGAAGGTCGGCGACGGCCTCGCCCGCACGTACGCCGTGCTCGACGCGCGCGGCGGCAACGCCCCCACCGAGGTCGGCGTCGCGCTCGACGAGCGCGCGCTCGACGGGCTGCCCGCGCCGGCCGGCGGCGAGCACGCCGGCCACGGCGACATGCACGAGTACATCCTGCCGCTCCCCGCGCAGCACGGCACGCCCTTCCAGTTCGTGGAGCTCGACTGGAACGCGGCGGGGCACGAGCCGGACGGCATCTACACGACGCCGCACTTCGACTTCCACTTCTACACGATCTCCAAGGCGGAGCGCGACGCGATCGTGAAGACCGACCCGCGGTACGCCGAGAAGGGGAACAACCTCCCGGCGGCGGACCTCATCCCGCCCTTCTGGATCGTGCCCGTCCCGCCGGGCGTCCCGCCCGTCGTCGCGGCGATCGAGCGGATGGGGCTCCACCTCGTGGACGTGCGCTCGCCGGAGCTCCAGGGCATGCTCGGGAACCCGGCCGGCTACCGCCCCTTCACCAAGACCTTCATCCACGGCTCGTGGGACGGCCGGATCACCTTCTTCGAGCCGATGATCACCCGCGACTACATCGTGGCGAAGAAGGACGCGGCCGACGAGGCCGTGCGCGACGAGATCACCCCGCTCCCCACCCCCGCCCGCTACGGCGCGCCCGGCTACTACCCGACGGCCTACCGGATCACCTGGGACGCGGAGCGGAAGGAGTACCGGATCGCGCTGTCGGGGCTGACGAAGCGGTAGGGACCCGGTCGTGAGTCATGGGTCATGCGTCATGGGTCATGGGTCGCGGGTTGTGAGGTGCATCACCAGACCCACGACTCATGTC
>JBJMNJ010000247.1:0-3476 GCA_045804325.1 Gemmatimonadaceae bacterium | reverse complement strand
CTCGCCGGCGACGCACTCGCTCCACGCGGTGGTGCCGTCGCCGTCCGAGAGCTCGAGCAGCCCGATGCGCCGCTCGGTGCAGACGCCGGAGGAGATCTGGAACGGCTCCCGGAGGGGGAGGCGGATCTCGCGGAGGGTGATGGAGGCGATGGTGATCATCGAAGGGCCGTGGGTCCTGGGCCGTGGGCCGTGATGCTCACGGGCGACTGAGCTCGTAGAACACGCGGCCGTCGCGCTCGACGAGACCGGTGACGGCGTACCCGTCGGCGAGATGTCTCGTGAACGCAGCCCGCGTGCGCTCGCGCCACGCTCGTGCTTCCCCGGGATCGCTCGCGAGGAGTGACTCGACGTCGGAAGGGATCTCGACCAGCACGGGCTCACGGCCCACGCTCCGAGGCCCACGGCCGCCTTGGAGCTCCCACTCCACCACCAGCCTGTCCGTCCCGATCCCCTCGTGCAGCACGCTCCCCGTGCTCGCCCCGTACATGTCGGGCACGTACTCCACGGCGCGGGCGCCGAGCTTCACGAGGTTGACGTGCGCGTTGCGGGCGACGAGCGGGTCGTACGTCCAGTACATCCGTGTCGCGCCGGCGGCGAGGGCGAGCTCGCGCTGGTACGCCTTGAGCCGCGGCCCGATGCCGAGCCCGCGCGCCTCGCGTCGTACCGCGAGCATGTCCGACCAGTGCACGGCGCGCCCGTCCTTCACGCCGGCCAGGCCGAAGACGAAGCCGAGCATGCGGCCGTCGGGCGCGAACGCGGCGGCGGTGACGCCCCCGATCTTCTGCGCGACCATGAGGATGGCCGGCGGCACGACCTCCGTGAAGTCCGCGCCCCACGTCTCGCGCTGGATCGCCACGACCTCGGCGTACTCCGCGTGCGTGGCGGCGCGGCGGACGGTGACGTCCTCGGCGGGCGGCGGCATGCGCGGAAGCTACGGCGCGCGCCGAAGCCCCGCAGCCTCTAGCTCCCCACCTGCCCGTAGAACCCGTCGCCCCAGCAGTCGAGCGCGCCGCCGCTCGTGACGCCGCACGCGTGCGAGCCGCCCATCGTCACGGCCCGGTACGGTCCGCCGCGCGTCTGCACCGGGTGCCCCACGCCGCCGTTCACCTCGCGGCCGTCGCCGAGACCGCCGAAGTAGTCGCTGCCCCAGCACCAGCTCTCGCCCGACGCGGTGAGCCCGCACGTCGCGACCGCGCCCGCGGTGACGTCCAGGAACAGGTGCCCGCCGGCGACCGGGCCCGGCACCCCGCGATGCGTCACGCCGGACTCGTCGCCGAGCTGCTGCGCGTTCTCGTTCTGCCCCCAGCAGTACGCGCGGCCCGAGGTCGTGAGGGCGCAGGTGTGGGCGCCCCCCGCGGCCACCGCGCGGAACGTCGAGTCGCGCCACACGGGGCTCGGGTAGATGCGCTTGAAGCCGAAGGCGTCGTACGGCACGTCGCCGATGCCGAGCTGACCCCAGCGGTTGCTCCCCCAGCAGTACAGCCGGTCGTCGAGGGTGATCGTGCAGACGTGAGCGCGGCCCGCGGCGATCGCGCGAAAGCGGAGCGCGCCCGCCGCCACGGGTACGGGGGCGAGGCGCGGCTGCGTCGTACTGTCCCCCACGTCCGCCTCGAAATTCTCGCCCCAGCAATAGGCCACGCCGGACGCCGTGAGCGCGCACGAGGCGCCGCCGGCGGTGATGGCGACGAAGGGGGAATCCGCGGCCACGCGCACGGGCGTCGCGCCGCTCCGCGGGGTGCCGTCGCCGAGGTAGCCGGGCTCGCCCTGCGCCTGGCTGCCGCCCCAGCACCACGCCGCGCCCGCCCCGTCCAGCCCGCAGGTGCGCGTGGTGCCGGCGCTCACGGTGGTGAAGGCGTGCCCGCCTTCCACGGCCACCGGCGTGCGGCTGCAGCGGAAGACCTCGCACTGCTCCACGGCCGCCGTCGTCCCGAGCTGGCCGTACTGGTTGCTGCCCCAGCAGAGGGCCTCGCCCGCGGGCGTGACCGCGCAGGTGTGGAGGAACCCGGCGCTGGCGCGCGCCACCTGACGACCCCCCGCGGTGCGCTGCGGGGTCAGCACGCCGCGGCCGGCGTACGAATTGTCGGCGCCGGCGGGGTCGGTGCAGCCGCCGAGCGCGGCGAGCGCGAGCGCGGCGAGGAGGGGGCGGAGAAAACGTGGGATCGGCATGAGTGGACGATGGCCGCGGGGCCGCGCGCCGGAGCATACGTCGCGTGACGTAGGCGCGGCGACGGGAGGGGCGGACGAAGCGACCGATTGCGCCGGCGCGTGCGCCCGTGAATCTTCGCGGTCCCATGACGGCTGCCCCCTACTAGCGAGTCGGCGGCCGAGAGCCGAGAGCCGCGGCTACACCGCCCCCTCGCCCCACGCGCTCGCGAAGTACGCCGGGAGCTCGATCTGGAGTGGCTTTGGCGCGCCGGCCGGGTGCCACACGAGAGTGTCGGCGAGTATCTCCGGGCGCTCGTCCTCCGGACGCCAGCGCTCGACGATGCGCGCGTCCAGGTCGACGATCCAGTACTCCGGAATGTCGGCTTGCTGGTAGCGAACGCGCTTCTTCAATCGATCGTACCGCGCCGTGCTCGGCGACAGAACCTCCACCACCAGGAGCAGGCGGCCCAGCTCCTCCCACGTGCGGATCGGCCGCCCGTCGACGAGCGGCACCACCGACAGGTCGGGCACATATCCGTTGGCGGCGTCGAGCTCGAGGTCGATCCCGAGCGGGAAGACCTCGGCGACGCGATGAGCTCGCACGTAGTCGTCGAGCGTGCGCCCGAGCTCGCGGACGGCCCGCTGGTGCGGCGGGCGCGGCACCGCGGTCACGAGGAGCTCCCCGTCGACGACCTCGTACCGCACGCGGCGCTCGCCCGGCGGCCGTGCCTCCTGCTCGTCCCGCAGGCGGCGCACGTCCGCGACGGTCCACACCTTCTTCTCGACGGCGGGCATGCGCATAGTGTGCTCGGCTCCTCGGCGGGGCCGCAAGACGGAATGACCGAGGATGCCACCCGGCGCACCGAGCCCCGTCATCGCGGCACCACCTGAAGGAGCGGCCCATCGCGGGACCGCCGCCGAGAGCCGAAAGCCGAGAGCCGAGAGCGCGCCTGCATGTTCGAGCCCTACCTCGTCCGCTGGAACCTCGTCCCGGACGGCGTGCCGACCGTCACGCCCTACAGCCGCCTGTTGCCCGTGCGCCGCGCCGGCCGGCCCGCGATGCTCAAGATCGCGACGGCGGAGGAGGAGCGGCGCGGCGCGCAGGTGATGGCGTGGTGGTGCGGGGACGGGGCGGCGCGGGTGCTCGCCCACGAGGGCGGCGCCCTGCTCATGGAGCGTGCGACCGGCGGGAGGGCGCTCGCGGCGATGGCACGAGGCGGCCAGGACGACGAGGCGAGCCGCGCGATCTGCGGCGTGGCGGCGCGGCTCCACACCCGTCGCGATCCGCCGCCGCGCGGGCTCGTGCCGTTGCCGCGCTGGTTCCGGGCGCT
>JBJMNJ010000246.1:0-22836 GCA_045804325.1 Gemmatimonadaceae bacterium | reverse complement strand
CGCGTGGCAGAGGGCGCGGTCGCGGTAATACAGGTAGTACCAGTCGTGCGCCGGCTTCAGGACGAAGCCCGCCGCCGTGAGGACGGCCTCGTGCCCCGCGCCCGAGATCTGGAAGAAGATCTTGTTCTGCCGCTTGAGCTGGATCTCCTTGTCGTCGAGGCGGCGCGACAGGAGCATCGTCTTGTAGGCGCCGAGGAGCTGCTCGCGGCTCAGGCCGGAGGCGCCTTTGCGCTCGGTGCGAGTCGAGGTGGCCATGCGGGGTCTCGAGGGTCGGTTGGTACGGGCGACCTGCGAAAGCTAAGCAACCCGCGCGCCCTGCCCCAGGGAGCAGGGAGGGTGCGTAATGGAGCAGGGAGCAGCGACGCCCCCCTCCGGGTCGCCCCTGCTCCCTGCTCCCTGTCCCCTACTCCCCGCCGTTAGATCGCTGCCCGGATCGTCGCCCCCGCCTGCGCGCGGCTCTTCGCGCCGAGCTTCACGAGGATGCTCTCCGTGTGGTGGCGCGCCGTGTGGGTGCTGATCGAGAGCGCGCCCGCCACCTCGGCGTTCGAGCGTCCGTGGACGAGCAGCGCCGCCACCTCCGACTCGCGCCGCGTGAGCCCGAACCGCGCCGTGATCGCCTCGGCCGACACCGGCGCGGGGCTCGCGCGGAGCACCGTGACGATCACCGGGCGCCCCGCGCCGCAGGTGCCCTCGGGCAGCACGCTCGCGGCGAGGCGGTAGCGCCCCGTGCCCGTCGCCACCTCGGTCGCGGGCACGACCGGCTCGGCGTCGGCGAGCGGCGTCGCGCCGACCGTCGCGGCGAGGCGCGTCACCGCGCGCGACAGCGCGTCCTGCTGCGGGTCCGCCTCGAGGAGGCGGCGGAGGGCGTCGTTCTGGTGCACGCACCGCCCGTCGACGTCGAACACCGCGGCGCCCTCGTGGAGCGCGTCGAGGATCGCGGCCGACTGGCGCCGCGCGTCGGCGACGCGACGCAGCAGATCCACCCCGACGCGCAGGGCCGGCGTGAGGAGGCGAAGCAGCGCGCGCTCGCGCTCCCCGAACTCCGCGCCCGGCGAGGCATGATGGAAGTGGAGCGCGGCCCCCGGGCGGCCAGGCTCGGCGTCCAGCGTGACGCCGATGGCGTGGAAGAGGCGGTTGGGGACCTTGTAGTCGTTCCAGTACTCGCTTCGCTCGAGCGTCGGGCGGTCCCACAGCAGGTCGGTGGTCCAGACCTCCGCGCCGATCTCGCGCCGCCGCACCGCGAGCCCGTAGTCGCGCTCGTGGAAGTACTCCCGGTAGGCGTTCACCACGTCCGGGCCGACGCCGTCGCTGTAGACGGGCTCCGCCCACTCCGCGTCCACGAGGAAGCTCCCCGTATCCGCGCGCAGGAGCTCGCGCGCCTGGCGGAGCACCGCGGCGCGCCAGGCGTCGACGGATTCGTGGTCGAGCGGGGTGAGCAGCGCGCGCATCGCTGCGTCGGCCAGTCGGAGGTCCTCGGAGCTGAGCAGGACGGACATGCGGTCCTCTTGGGGGCGTTGGACGGCCGGCGGGCGGCCGCAGGACCACGGGGCGAGCATTCGCGGTGCCGCGGCGGCTAGCCACTTCGCCCGAGTTAGGCCGCGAACGAATAGGCCAAGTGGCCCAGGCCGGGCGCCCACGCTGCGATGCGTGGCGTGCGCGCAACGCCTACTGTTGCCACGGCGCACGGGGTCCTGCGCGTCCAGCCCCACCTTGTTCCGTGCTCGGCACACCGTATGCGCCTCCGCGTCGTCCCGCTCCGACCACCCCCGCCCGCGCCACCCATGACCAGCTCCAACGCGCACCGCCACGCCGAGCACTGCACGTTCTGCGACCTGATTCGCGGCGCCGGCGAGGTGTCCGTCTGCTACGAGGACGCCACGGCGATCGCCTTCATGGACATCCAGCCGGTGAACCCCGGCCACACGCTCGTGGTGCCGAAGGATCACTACGAGTCGCTGCGCGACACCCCGCCGGAGGTCGTGACGCACCTCTTCGCGGTCGCGACGCGGCTGGCCGAGGTGGTGGGGCGGGTGACGAAGGCCGAGGGGATGAACATGGTGGTGAACAGCGGCGCCGCCGCGGGGCAGGACGTCTTCCACTACCACGTCCACGTGATCCCGCGCCGCGCGCGGGACGGCTTCGACATCCCGCTCCCGTTCCCCGGCTCCGAGATGCCGGAGCGCGAGCGTCTCGAGACGATCGCGGGCCTCATCGTGTCGTCGATGCGGAATCCCGTGGGCGCCGCGAGGTAGCCGGCGGGGGAGCAGGGAACGGGAAGCAGGGAACGGGAAGCAGGAAGCAGGAAACAGGGAGCGAGTCCGTCCCTGTTTCCTGCTTTCTGCTTCCTCGTCCTTGACACAGTGGCATGCAGGCTGCTTTGGTAGCTCCACGAGAGGCGCCGGCACGACGCCGGCCCGGGGAGGCCGATGCACCATCGTCATTGGCGACACCGACCCGCAGCACACCCGGCTCGACGCGAGTCACTCTCGCGCGACACGGGCGCCGCCGCCGCGGCCTCCGACACCACCGCACCCCGCTTTCGGGCCGACGCCCGGGCGGGGTGTCGTCTTTTCTGGGCGAGGTAGCATGGCTCGGAACGGATTCCGCACGCACCACCTCTCGCGCGGCCGAGGGCTCACCCGCCGCGAGCGCGCCCTCCGGGGGCGCAAGCAGACCCGCCGCATGGACGCGCGGCGCACCATCAAGCGGGCGGCGCTCCGCGACTGCGGGCGCCGCTGCGTCTACTGCGGCGACCGGCTGGAGATCGAGTCGGCGACGCTGGACCACGTCTACCCGCGCGCCAGGGGCGGCCCGAACCTGCCGGGCAACCTCGTCCCCGCGTGCATCCCCTGCAATCAGATGAAGGCGGACATGCTCCCCTTCGACTTCTTCGCCCGCTACCCCTGGGCCGGGGAGAACTTCGTCCGCTACGCGCGCACGGTGCACCGGTCGCTGAAGCGCGGCGCGCGGCGGGCGGTCAGCCTCGCGCTGGCGGCGTGAGGCAGGGAGCAGGGAGCAGGGTGGGTGCGTGGCAAGAAAGAGGGAGCAGGAACGCGCCCGTCCGGGTCGCCCCTGCTCCCCGATCCCTGTCCCCTGCTCGCTGCTACTCCCCGCTCCTCCGCGCCGCCTCCCACCCCAGCATCGCGCGCTTGCGCAGCGGGCCGCCGCCGTAGTTGCCGAACGCGCCGGTCTTCCGGATCACGCGGTGGCAGGGGATGAGGTACGAGATCGGATTGCTGCCGACGGCGTTGCCGACCGCGCGCGACGCGCCGGGCTGCCCCACCGCCGCCGCGAGGTCCTCGTAGGTCACGAGCTCGCCGGGCGGGATGCGGAGCAGCGCCTCCCAGACCTTGATCTGGAAGTTGGTCCCCTTCACCAGGACGCCGAGTGGGTCGTCCCCGACGCCGGCCGCGAGCCCGCCGGGGGCGAAGATGCGCTCCACGTAGCCGGCCGTGAAGCGCGCATCCTCGCGCCGGTCCGCTTCGGGCCACTCCCGCTCGAGCAGCTGCGCCGCGGCCGCGCGGTCGCCGTGCTGCACGAAGTAGAGCCCGCACACGCCGCGCGCCGTCACCGCGATGAGGCACTCCCCGAACGGCGTCTCGTGGAACCCGTGGAGGATGCTCAGCGTCTCGCCGCGGCTCCGCACCTCGCCCGGCGTCACCGCGTCCACGGTGACGAGCAGGTCGTGCAGCCGCCCCGGCCCCGAGAGACCCGCCTCGTAGCTCGTCTCGAGCACGTTCCGCGACTCCCGCAGCAGGCGCCGCGCGTAGTCGGCGCTGAGGAACTGCACGAAGCGCTTCGGGCTGATCCCCGCCCAGCGGAGGAAGAGCCGCTGGAAGTGGAACTCGCTGAGCCCCACCGACGCCGCGACCTCCGCGAGGCTCGGCTGCGTGCGGTGGTGCCGGTCCAGGTACCCGATCGCGCGCTCGACCCGCTCGTAGTCGGCGAGGCGCGAATCCTCTACTGCCGGGGCGTGTGTCATGGGACGCAGTCTACAACCGGCGTTCGGCGCCGCCCACCCGATTCTTGCGCCGAGTGCCGCTCGGAGCCGCATGGGGTCAGTAGTCGACCGGGCGCAGATAACTTTCCCCGATCGCCGTCGGCGACACCATCGCCACCGTCGGCAGCCGCCGCTTCCAGTGCGTTCCCGCGAGGCGCCTCCGCACGAGCTCCACCTCGGCCGCCGCGAAGCCGCGCGCCGCGAGCTCGGCGGGGGACCAGCCGGCGAGCATCCAGTTCAGCAGCTCGTCGGCCTTCGCGTAGCTGATGCCGAAGTCCCCCTCGTCCGTCTGTCCCACGACGAGGTCCGCCGACGGCGGCTTGGCGACGATCGGCTCCGGGACGCCGAGGTGCCGCGCGAGCGCCCAGACCTGCGTCTTGAACAGGTCGCCGAGTGGGTTGATGGGGGGCGAGTCGTCGGCGTGCCAGGTGAAGTACCCGAAGAGGCGCTCGGTCTTGTTCCCCGTGCCTAACGGGAGCGCGCGGTAGCGCGCCGAGAGGTCGAAGAGCGCGATCATGCGCATGCGCGCCATGATGTTCCCGCGCCGCGTCGGGTCCGCCTCCGGCTCGTGCGTCAGGTACCCGTCCACCGCCGGCGAGATGTCGACCGTGCGCGCCTCGATGCCGAGGGCGTCGATCACGAGCTGGGCGTGCTCGAGGCTCTCCCGGCTGCTCGTGCGGTAGGGCATGCGGACGCCGACGACGTTCTGGGGGCCCAGCGCGCGCGCCGCCAGGTACGCCGTCACCGCGGAGTCCACGCCCCCCGAGACGCCGACGATCGCCTTCGCGAAGCCCCGGCGGTGCACCTCGTCGCGCACGAAGTGCACGAGCCAGTCCGCCGTGAGCGCCTCGTCGATCCCGAGCGGCGGCGGGCCGCCGTGCTCCCGGTCGCGCACGCGCACCACGCACACCCCCGCGGGCGACCCCGCGGCGCTGCCCTCGTCCGCGCCCACCGTGCGGTGCGGGCGCGGCGCGTCCGCCTCGCCCTCGTCGGGCGCCTCGTCGTCCGCGAAGTCCGGCGCGCGATCCCCGTTCCGCGAGGCCGTCCCCATCTGCGGCAGCAGGTGGGGCAGCATCGTCTCGAGGTCGCTCAGCAGCGGCATGTCGGCGCGCGCGTGCGTGATGTCCGCCGGGTCGAGCGAGATCGAGAGGATCGCCTCGTCCCAGAGCGGGGCGCGCCCGCGCACGTCGCCCTTCGGGCCCGCGACCATGCTCCCGCCGGCGAACGTCTTCCCCGCCTCGTTCCCCACGAGGTGCGCGAGCGACACGTACACCCCGTGCTCCTCGGCGATGTCGCGCGCGAGGCGCTCCCAGCGCTGCAGGCTCGCGGGGCCGGGCGTGTCGTCCGTCCTCGGCCAGGCGCCGCGCGCGGGCGCGGCGGCGGAGAGGAAGATCACCTGCGCCCCGGCGAGCGCCGCGATGGTGGCGGTGATCGAGTGCCACGCGTCCTCGCACACCAGCAGCGCCGCGCGCCCCCACGGCGCGTCGAACGCGCAGACCTCGTGGCCGCGCTCGACGAAGCGCTCCTCGTCGAAGAGCCCGTAGGTGGGGAGGAAGAGCTTGCGGTGCACGTGCCGGATCAGCGGGCCCCCGTCGGCGCCGAGCGTGACGTACATCGCGCTGTTGTGCAGCCGGTTCCGCCAGATCTCGTAGAAGCCGATGACGACGTCGAGCGCCCGCCCGGATGGGACGGCCGTTCGGTAGACGCGGTCGAGGTCGGCCGCGAGCGCCCCGGCGCCGATCGCCAGGTCGCGCACGCCCCCCTCGACGAAGTACCCGGTGAGCGCCGTCTCGGGGAAGTGCGCGACCGCCGGGCGCGGCTCCAGCGCGTCGATGCGCGCGAAGAGCGGCCCGAGCCGCGCGAGGTTGGCGGCGTAGTCGCCCTTCTTGGGCTTGAACTGGACGACGGCGAGGTGGACGGGCCGGGGCATGGGGAGAACTTAACCCCGGATCGGGGGCCGGGAATGTCGCGGGGGGGCCCCCCCACCGGGAACGTATCGCCGAGTCGGCGGTCTAACATCATCGGCATGTCGCGGGGAGGCGCGTGACCTTCCTCACCGAGCCCCCGTCACAGGGCGTGTACGTTGCCCGGCCACCCCAGCCGACCCAGATGAAGCCCGTCGCACTACGCCTCCTCCCGCTCGCCGCCGCGCTCGGCGCTCTCGCCGCGCCGCTCCCCGCCCAGCAGCCCGCCCGCCCCGCGTCGTCCACCGGCGAGCCCTGGCGCATCGTCGCGCTCCCGCAGTCCTCGCTCGTCCTCGCGCGCGACGGGTCGCTCGTCGGCGAGGTGGGGCGCGAGTGGCGCACGAGCGTGTCGATCCGGACGCTGCCGAAGTACGTCGGCCAGGCGTTCGTCGCGACCGAAGACAAGCGCTTCTACCAGCACAACGGCGTCGACATCATCGGCATCGGCGGCGCGCTCAAGGGCGCGGTGACCGGCGACGCGCGCGGCGCGAGCACGATCACGCAGCAGCTCGTCGGCAACATGCACCCCGACCTCGTCGACCGTCGCGACAAGACCCTCGGCCGCAAGCTGCGCGAGCAGGAGGCGGCGCTCGAGATGGAGCGCCACTACAGCAAGGAGCAGATCCTCGAGGCGTACCTCAACACGATCAACTTCGGGCACGGCTGGTACGGCATCGAGGCGGCGGCGCGCCACTACTTCGGCAAGCCCGCCTCGCAGCTCGCGCTGCACGAGGCCGCGAGCCTCGCCGCGCTCCCCAAGAGCCCGGTGTACTACAGCCCGATCAAGTTTCCCCAGCGGAACGAGGAGCGCCGCAACACCGTGCTCGCGCTGATGGGGCAGCAGGGCTACATCAGCGAGGCGCAGGTGCGCCAGGCGCAGGCGCAGCCCGTGCGGGTCGCGCCGAACGCCGGCATGTCCGTCGCCGCCCCGTACTTCGTGGACGCCGTGCGCGCCGAGGCCGAGAAGCTCGGCGTGCGGCTCGCCGACGGGGGCTACCGCGTGCACACCGCGCTCGACCCGGCGCTCCAGCGCGCCGCCAACCTCGCCCTCGTCGAGGGGACCGCGGCGGTCGAGATGCGGCCGGGGTATCGCCACCCGACCTTCGCGACCAGGAAGAAGGGGCAGACGGACTACCTGCAGGGCATGGTCGTGGTGCTCGACGCCCACACCGGCGACGTGCGCGCGCTCGTCGGCGGCCGCAACTACCAGGACTCCCCGTTCAACCGCGCGACGAACGCGCTGCGGCAGCCGGGCTCCTCGTTCAAGCCGTACGTGTACGCGACCGCGATCGCGGAGAGCCTCTACACGCCGGGCACGATCGTCTACGACACGGCGCTCGCGCTGCCCGTCGAGCGAGGGAAGGTGTACTCCCCGGACAACTCGGACCGCGCGTTCCTCGGGCCGCTGACGCTGCGCGACGCGCTCGCGAAGTCGCGCAACCCGGTGGCCGTGCAGCTCTGGCAGGAGGTCGGCCCCGACAGCGTCGTCGCGATGGCGCGCCGCGTCGGCATCGCCACGCCGATCGCCGCCTACCCGTCCAGCGCGCTCGGCGCGAGCGCCGTGCGCCCGCTCGACTACGTGGCGGCGTTCACCACGTTCGCCAACGAAGGGCGCGCCGTGGAGCCCCGCCTCGTGCTGCGCGTCGAGGACCGGGCCGGCAAGGTGGTCGCGCAGGCGCCGCCGCCGGCGCCGCGCCAGGCGATGGACCCCGCGGTGGCGTTCGTCGTCCGCGACATGCTGCGCGACGTCGTCGAGCGCGGGACGGCGACGGCGGTGCGCCGCTACCTCGCGCCCGGCGTCCCGGCCGCGGGGAAGACCGGCACGACGAACGACAACTCGGACGTGTGGTTCGTCGGCGCCACCCCCGACCTCGTCGGCGGCGTGTGGCTCGGCTTCGACACGCCGAAGACCATCGCCCCGGGCGCGGCCGGCGGCTCGCTCGCCGCGCCGATCTGGGGGCGCGTGATGTCGGCGTGGTACGGCAGCCGCACGGTGCCGGACTGGACGCCGCCGCCGGGCGTCGTCACCGCGGAGCTGGACCGCGTGACGGGCGAGCCCGCGAGCGACTCGACGCCGCCGGACCGCCGCTACACCGAGTACTTCCTCGAGGGCACGGAGCCGAACGCGCGGAAGTTCGACCCGTGGAAGCTGTTCAAGTGGGGGCCGATCGCGCAGTGACGGCCGACGGCTGACGGCTGTCGGCGGCTGAGAGCAGGCTGCGACGGGTAGAGCCCTCCGGAACGCGCGGGCGCGCGTTCCGGAGGGCTCTGCATTCGGGCCTCCCGCTGGGGAGCCGCGGTCAGCCGTCGGCCGTCAGCCGGCTTTGCCCGCCATCGCCTCCGCCGTCTCCTCCGCCTGCTCCATCTCGGTCTTCGGCGTGGACACGGGGCGCGGGGGGGGAGCAGCGCGATCTTGAACACCTCGTCGAGCGTCTCGACGCAGTGGAACTCGAGCACGTCGCGCACCTCGTCCGGGATGTCCTCGATGTCCGCCTCGTTGTCCTTCGGCAGGATGATCGTGGTGATCCCCGCGCGGTGGGCGCCGAGCACCTTCTCCTTCACGCCGCCGATCGGCAGCACGCGGCCGCGCAGGGTGATCTCGCCCGTCATCGCGACGTCCTTGCGTACGGGACGTCCGCTCATGGCACTCACGATCGACGTGGAGATCGCGCACCCCGCGCTCGGGCCGTCCTTCGGGATGGCGCCCGCCGGCACGTGGATGTGCACCTCGAGCGAGCCGAGGCGGTCCTCCGGGATCTGGAGCGTGGAGGCGTGCGTGGCCGCGTAGGTGAGCGCCGCGCGCGCCGACTCCTTCATCACGTCGCCGAGCTGGCCGGTGAGGATCAGGCTGACGTTCCCCCACCCGCTCACCTGCGACTTGTCGTCCGGGTCGTTGGCGCGCCGGGGGCCGTGCAGGCGGCGGATGGCCGCCTCGACGAACATGATGTCGCCGCCCATGGGCGTGTAGTACATGCCGGTCGCCACGCCGACCTCGTGCTGCTCGGCGGCGCGCTCGGGGTGCACCTTCGGGCGGCCGAGGAGCTCGCGCACCTCCGTCGCGTCGATCTTGCTGTCCGCGATGATCGCGTCGTCGCCGGAGGCCACGCGCCGCGCGACCTTGCGCGCCACCGCGCCGATCTGCCGCTCGAGCTGGCGCACGCCGCTCTCGCGCGTGTACTTCGACACCACCGACATCACCGCGTCGTCGTCGAACGTCACGTTCTTGTCGGCGAGGCCGTTCTCCTCCAGCTGGCGCGGGATGAGGTACTTCTTGGCGATCTCCGCCTTCTCGCGCTCCGTGTACCCGGCGAAGTCCACGACCTCCATGCGGTCGAGCAGCGGCCCCGGGATGTTCTGGATGAAGTTCGACGTGGCGATGAACAGGCACTCGCTCAGGTCGAACGGCACGCCGAGGTAGTGGTCGGTGAAGCTGTCGTTCTGCGCCGGGTCGAGCACCTCGAGCAGCGCGCTCGACGGGTCGCCCTGGAACGAGACGCCGAGCTTGTCCACCTCGTCGAGGAGGAAGACGGGGTTCTTCGTCCCCGCCTGCTTCATTCCCTGGACGATGCGGCCCGGCATGGCGCCGACGTAGGTGCGCCGGTGCCCGCGGATGTCCGCCTCGTCGCGCGCGCCGCCCAGCGCCACGCGCACGTACTGGCGCCCGAGCGAGCGCGCGATCGACTTCGCGATGGACGTCTTGCCGACGCCCGGCGGGCCGTTGAAGAGGAGGATCGGCCCCTTCGCCATCGCGCGCGACTTCGCCTCGCGCTTGTCGGTGATCTGGCGGTCGTCGTCCTTGCCGGCGTTGAGCGCGGGCGTCGCGTCGAGGCGCTCCCCGCGGAGCTTCGCCGCGGGGAACTCGCCCGTCTTGTCCATCTCGTCGGCGAGCTGCCGCGCGCGGAGCTGGCGCACGGCGAGGAACTCGAGGACGCGGTCCTTCACGTCCTTGAGGCCGTAGTGGTCCTCGTCGAGGATCTGCTGCGCGTTGCTGAGCTCGAGCTGGTCGTCGCTCCGCTTGTTCCACGGCAGCTCGGCGATCCACTCGAGGTAGGTGCGGATGACCTGGGCCTCCATGCTCTCGCGGCCGGCGCGCTCGAGGCGCCCGAGCTCGCGCTCGACCTCCTGCCGCGCCTCCTTGGGGAGCTCGAGCTTGTTGATCTTGTCGCGGAGCTCGGTGATCTCCTTCGACGAGTCGTCGTCGCCGAGCTCCTTCTGGATCGCCTTCATCTGCTCGCGCAGGTACATCTCGCGCTGCCGCTCGCCGAGCTCCTCCTGCACCTGCGACTTGATCTCCTCCTGCGCCTCGAGCATCCCGATCTGCCGCTGCACGTGCACGAGCACGCGGCGGAGGCGCTCCTCGATGGACAGCGTCTCGAGGAGCCCCTGCTTCTCGGGGACGGGGAGCTCGATGTAGCCGGCGACGAGGTCGGCGAACTTGCCCGGCTCGGTGACCGAGTCGAGCACCTGGTGCACGACCTCCTCCGGGAGGCCGCGGCGCTCGCCGAGCTCCGCGGCGCGCTCGCGGATCTCCTTGTGCAGCGCCTCGAAGGCCGGGTCGGCGTTGTCGATGGGCCCCATCTCCTCGACGGGGATGGTGATGGCCGTGAGGTAGCCCTCGGTCGAGGAGTACTGGAGCGAGGTCGCGCGGAGCTCGCCCTGGAGCAGCAGCTGCACGCCGCCGAGGCCGCGCTGGATCTGCCCGATGCGCGCGATGACGCCCATCGAGTAGAGGATGTCCGGGGTGGGCTCGTCGGTGTTGTCGCGCTGCGCGACGGCGAAGACGAGCCGGTCCCCCTTCAGCGCCGCCTCGATGGCCCGCAGCGTACCGGGCCGCCCCGCCGCGATGGGCGCGGTGAGCCCGGGGAAGATGACGGTTCCGCGCAGCGGCAGGACCGGCAGCGTTTGGCGTTGCGGCATTTCGGAATCCCTGTGGTTCGGGTGGCCCCGACGCGCCCCGGACGATAGCCCGAGGCGCGGGGGGCGAGTAGCACAGCGCGGGCCCGGAAGGAAAGCTCGGAGAGCCTTCCCCCGGTTCCCGCCGACGTCGTGCCGAGATGGCCTAGGTCAGTGCAGGTTTCGGACTCGGAAGGCGTGCCAGCGCGGCGGGACGCGGGCCGCGCGAGCGCCGCAGTGACGTACCCCGCTGCCCGCCTGTCAGCAAGGGTGTCGACGGGTCGCCGGTCGCCCGTCGCGGGCCGTAAGTGTCTGGCCGGCAACCGTCTCGCGTGCTACACTAAGAAGACCGCGCCACCCTCCAGTCGCCCCCCGAGTGCCCGATCCAGTCGTTTCGTCATCGGACGCCGAGCTGAACGCCCACATCGAGCGCGTCCTCTCCGCGAACTACGAGGTGGATCGGGAGATCGGGCGCGGTGGCTTCGGGATCGTCTACCGGGCGAAGGACCGCCGGCTCAAGCGGCCGGTCGCCATCAAGCTCCTCCCGCCCGAGCTCGCGTTCCGCTCCGAGATCCGCACGCGTTTCCTGCGCGAGGCGGAGACGGCCGCGCAGCTCTCGCACCCGAACATCGTCCCGATCTACGCGGTGGACGAGCGCGAGGGGCTCGTCTTCTTCGTCATGGGGCTCGTCGAGGGCGACAACGTCGCGAAGCGGCTGCACGACCGCGGCGCCCTCGACGTGAGCGAGGCGCGGCGCATCCTGCGCGAGGTGGCCGACGCGCTCGCCTACGCGCACGCGCGCGGCGTCATCCACCGCGACATCAAGCCCGACAACATCATCCTCGACCGCGACACCGGGCGCCCGATGGTCACCGACTTCGGGATCGCCAAGGCCGTCGCCGAGGGCGACTCGCGCCTCACGGCGACGGGCATGGCGCTCGGAACGCCCGCGTACATGAGCCCCGAGCAGGCCGCGGGCGAGCGCGAGATCGACGGGCGGAGCGACCTCTACTCGCTCGGCATCGTCGGCTACCAGATGCTCTGCGGGGACGTGCCGTTCCAGGCCAACAACACGCCGGCGATGCTCGTGAAGCACCTGAGCGAGCGACCGCGCCCGGTGGACGAGCGGCGCGAGGGCCTCCCGCCTGACCTCGCGCGCGCCGTCATGATGCTGCTCGAGAAGGACCCGAACGACCGCTTCCCGAGCGCGCAGGCGCTCGTCGTCGCGCTGGAGTCCGGCAACGTCCCCGAGAGCCGCACGTCCGCCTCGCGCGGCGCGCTCGCCGGCGACCCGGCCGCCGGCGCGGGGCCGCAGGGCTACGGCGTCGCGAGCGCGCCGCGCCCGACGGGCGGCTACGGCGGGGCGCCGAGCTGGGGCGCGCCGTCGTACCCCGCGACCGCCGAGGGCGCGTACGGCATCGCGGAGCCGACGCCCGACGAGATCACCCGCTGGAACGCGCCGCCCGTCGTCAAGTTCCGCCGCAGCGTCGCGCCCTACATCTGGGTCAACGCCGCCATCGTCGTGTTCTCCGGCATCTTCGGGGACGGCGACGCGCTCGGCATCACGACGGTGTGGAGCGTGTTCATGGCGTTCCGCTACGCCAAGCTCTGGGCCGACGGGTACGACTGGCGCGACGTCTTCAAGCAGCCGCGCGACCGCATGTTCGCGGACGCGGTGGGCGAGATCGTCGACCACCTCAAGGCGTTCTGGGACCCGCGCAAGCGCGAGGAGCTCCGCCAGCGCGACCGCGCGCAGCGCGCGGTGCTCGCGCGCGTCTCGTCGGGCGCCATCGGCGCCGGCACGCAGGCGCGGCCGGCCGGCGCGCTCGCCCAGTCGGGCGACCTGACGCGGGTCGCCGGCACGCACGCGGGCACCGTGCGCAGCGCGATGGACGACCGCAACGAGATCCTCCGCGTCTTCGAGACCATGCCGAAGAAGGAGCGCGAGTCTCTCCCGGACGTCGTCGCGAGCGCCAACGCGCTCTACCAGAAGGTGGAGGGCATCGCGGTCGCGCTCGCGGAGCTCGACCGCAACGCCGTCCCCGACGCGGCCGGCGCCATCGACGCGGAGATCAGCCAGCTCGAGGCGCAGGCCAACCCGCTCGACCGCGCGGCGAGCGAGGAGCGCGTGCGCCGCCTGGCGTACCTCAAGCGCCAGCGCCGCGCCGTCGCGGACGTGGAGCAGCGCCGGCGCACCGGGGCCGCCAAGCTCGAGAGCTGCGCGCTCGCGCTCCACAACCTCCGGCTCGACGTCCTGCGCCTGCGGACCGGGAACCAGAGCTACGAGAACATCACGCTCGTCGCCGAGCGCGCGATGTCGCTGGCGCGCGAGGTGGACAGCCAGCTCTACGTGCAGGACGAGCTCGCGCGCGCCCTCGGCCCACGCTCGAGCCTGGCGGGTGCGCGGCCGGGAACACGGTGACCCCGGCCCTCGGCCCTCGGCCTGCTGACCAGCGGCCGAGGGCCGAGAGCCGAGAGCCGACGGCCTGGAAACGCGGAGGCACGGGCGTCCGTAGGGACGCGATCCGCTTCCCGAGCTTCCATGCCGCGCTTCGCCAACGACTGGTCCCCGATCCCTTCGCCGCTGCCGACGCGCCGGTCCGAGGACATGCCTGACCTCCTGCGGGATCGGGTGGTCGCCGCGGTGGGCGACCTCTACGACGTGGAGGCGGAGATCGGCCGCGGCGGCATGAGCGTCGTGTACCGCGCGAAGGACGTCCGGCTGCGCCGCACCGTCGCGGTGAAGGTGCTCCCGCCGGAGCTCGCGTACCGCGAGGACGTCAAGCGCCGCTTCCTGCGCGAGGCCGAGACGGCCGCGCAGCTCTCGCACCCGAACATCGTCCCGATCTACGCGGTGGACGAGCGCGAGGGGCTCGTCTTCTTCGTGATGTCGTACATCGCGGGCGAGAGCCTCGCCGCGCGGCTGTACCGCGAGCCGAGGCCCGAGTTCGCGTTCGTGCGGCGCGTGCTGCGCGAGGTGGCCGACGCGCTCGCCTACGCGCACGCGCGCGGCGTCGTGCACCGCGACGTGAAGCCGGACAACATCCTGCTCGACGCGGAGAGCGGGCGCGCGATGGTCACCGACTTCGGCATCGCACGCGCGGCGGAGGCCGAGTCGCGGCTCACCGTCACGGGGATCGCGGTGGGGACGCCGGCCTACATGAGCCCCGAGCAGGCGATGGGCGAGCGCGAGCTCGACGGCCGCAGCGACGTCTACTCGCTCGGCATCGTGGGCTACCAGATGCTCGCCGGGCAGACGCCCTTCCAGGCGAACAACACGCCGTCGATGCTCATGAAGCAGCTCGGCGAGCGCCCGCGGCCGCTGCGCGAGTCGCGCCCGGAGGTGCCGCCCGCGCTCGCGTTCCTCGTGGAGCGCGCGCTCGCGAAGCGGCCCGAAGACCGCTGGCCCGACGCGGGGGCGATGCGCGAGGCCCTGGCGGGGGAGGGAGCGGACCCGCGCGCGTGGGAGCAGCCGCGCGATCGCGCGCACAAGCCCGGCGGCCTCGCCGGGCGCCCCGCCTGGGAGCACGCGGCGGCGGTGGATCGGGCGGCGCGCGGCGGGTACGGCGAGACTCGCCCGCCGATGGGTCTGCCTGCGCTGCCTGCGCCGCCCGCGCTGACCGCGCCGCCGTCGCGCCCCGAGGTGCCCCCGCCGCCCGCGTATCCGCAGTGGCGCCCGGGGATGAGCTACTACGACTACCGCGAGGCGCGCCGCGCGTGGAAGGAGCAGTGGCGCGCCTACCGCCTCGCGATGCGGCACGCCTACGGCCGCATCCCCGCGAGCTACGACCGCCTCCCCATCCCGGAGCGCATCGCGGAGTTCCGCCGCTCGTTCGTGCGCTACGTCTCGGTGGTCGGCGGGCTGCTCGTCATCAACGTCGTCACGTCGCCTCAGTTCCCGTGGTTCGTCTTCCCGGCCGTCGGGATGGGGATGGGCATGCTCTGGCGCTTCGGGTCGCTCTGGTCGAGCGGCGTGAAGCTGTCCGAGATGTTCTTCGGCCACCCGACCGAGAGCGCCGCGGCCCGCCGCGAGTCCGCGGAGCGCAGCGGCGCGGCGGCCGGGCCGCCGACCGCCGCGGAGCGCGTCTCCGACCGCGTGCGCGCGTTCCGCAACCGCCTGAAGCTCTTCGGCGTGAGCGCGCTCGCCACGATGGCCACCGGCATCGTCGGCGGGAGCCTCAACATCGAGGCGCTCATCCCGGTCTTCGTCTTCGGGTGCATCGTCTCGGGCCTCTCGCTGCTCGGCCTCCCCATCGCCGCGATGCGCGTGCGCCGCGCCGGCATCTCGCTGCGCGACGCGATGCGCCACGACTACGAGCCGCCGAGTGCCGCCTTCCTGCCGCGCGTCCCCGGACAGTCGCGAGCGCAGCTCGTGGCCGGGGAGGCCGCGGCGCTCGTCAGCGCCGACGTGCTCGCCGGCCCGCACGGCGAGTCGGTGCGCCGCGCGGTGGAGGACCGCGCGGCGGTCGCGGACGCGCTCGCCCGCATGCCCGCCGCGGACCGCGAGCTCATCCCCGACGTGCGCCCCACCGTGGACTCGCTCGTCGAGCGCGTCGCGGCGCTGGCGCAGTCGCTCCACCGCCTCGACGCGGACGTCTCGCCCTCCGCGGTCTCGGCGATCGACCAGCGGATCGCCGCCGCGGAGGCGGAGCCGGACGGCGCGCCGGACCGCGAGCGCCGCCTGGGGCTCCTGCGCCGTCAGCGGGCGACGCTCGACGACCTGCTCGGGCGGCGCGCGACGCTCCACGCGCAGCTCGAGAACGCGACGCTCCTCCTCCAGAACATGAAGCTCGACCTCATCAAGCTCCGCTCGGCCGGCGTGCAGTCGGCGGTCGAGGAGGTCACGAGCGCGACGCAGGAGGCGCGCGCCCTGTCGCGCGAGATCGGCCACGTCCTCCAGGCCGCGGCCGAGGTGCGGAAGCTCTGAGCTCGAGAGCGGAGAGAGGAGAAAGGAGAGGCTTCCCGACAGGGTGTGTCTCCTTTCCCCTCTCTCCTCTCTCGCTAGATGGGCTTGCGCTCCATGACGACCAGCATGTTCTCGTCCGGGTCGCGGAAGAACGCCATCCACAGCTCGAAGTCGGGCGCGCGGTGCACGACGTGTGGCGCGCCGATGAACGACACCCCGCGGTCGCGCAGCGCGGCGTGCGCGGCGTGCACGTCGTCCACCTGGAAGTAGATCGCCGAGGTCGACGCGCGGTGCGGCTCGGCGTCGCTCTCGGGCGTCGAGAGCATCAGCGACAGGTCGCCGCACCGGAAGAACGCGAGGCCCGGCGGGGCGGTGAAGAGGAACGGCACGCCGAGCGAGTCGCGGTAGAAGGCGACGGCGCGCTCGATGTCGCGCACCTGCAGGGCGATCTGTCCGACGCGGTCGAGCCGGAGGGCGTTCGGCGTGGTCGTCATGGCACCGGGGGTGGCGGGTGAGCGCGGCCGTCCGTAAATTACTTAGCAACGCTAACTAATATTGGACATGGCCCGCCGCCCCGCAAGAGCCGCCGCGCCGCTCTCCGACGACGCGTCCGCCGCCGCCGACCGGCTGCACTCGGCCGCCATCCACCTGCTGCGCCGCCTTCGCAAGGTGGACGACGCGAGCGGGCTCTCCGCCCCGCGCCTCTCGGCCCTCTCCGTGGTGGTCTTCGGCGGGCCGCTCACGCTCGGCGCCCTCGCCGCGGCGGAGCAGGTGCGGCCGCCCACCATGACGCGCCTCGCGCGCGCCCTCGAGGCCGCCGGGCTGGTGACGCTCACCCCGGACGAGGCGGACCGCCGCGTGACGCTCGTCGCCGCGACGGCGCGCGGCCGCCGCGTGCTGGCCGAGGGGCGCACGCGCCGCGTGGCGCTGCTGACCGAGCGCGTGGCGGAGCTGGCGCCGGAGGACCGCGCCGTGCTCGCGCGCGCCGCGGAGCTCATGGAATCGCTGTCGCGCGCGGAGTGAGCGCGCGCGACGCTGCCGGCGACTGACCGCGTTCAGCCGAGCGCGTCCAGCCGCTCCTCGAGCTCGGCGGCCATGCTCGCGTGGCCGAAGCGGTACGACGCCTCGACGCCCTTCTTCAGCGCGGCGCGCGCCTCCTCCACGCGCCCGAGCCGCTCGAGCGCCTCCGCCACCTTGCCGTAGGCGTTCCCTTCGTCGTCGTAGCGCGCGAGGTACGCCTCGTAGTGCTGGAGCGCCTCGGCGTGCAGCCCCGCCTTGAGCGCCTCGTTCGCGAGACCGTAGTGGGCGAGCGGGTTGTCGGGGCTCTTCGCGACCATGGCGCGGAAGGAGTCGAGTCGAGGGTTCGTCATCGGGCGAGGAGCTCTCCTATGATCTGCGCCACCTTCTCCGGCGCCTCCTCCGGCGCGAAGTGGCGCGCCTCCGGGAGGAGGTGGAGCGTGGAGCCGGGGATGGCGGCGTGCAGCCGACGGCCGAGCGACAGGGGAAGGAACGGGTCGCCGGCGCCCCACACGACGGCGGTGGGCGCGGCGATCGCGCGGAGGCGCGCCGCCATCTCCATGGTGTCGTCGCTGTCGAGCGCGGCGAGGTGCTCGACGAGCGCCGCGCGCCCCTCGGGCGACGCGAACGTCTTCACGTAGCGTTCGGCCGAGCGCGCGCCGCGGGCCGCGTCCCCGTAGCCGCGCAGGAGGTCGCCGCGCACCACCGAGAGGATCCAGGTGGGCGGCAGGTGGCGCGTGAGCGGGAGCATGGCGCGCGCGAGCCGCACCTCGCGCGCCGGCCACTCGTCGAACCCCACGGAGTTCACGAGGCAGAGGCGGCTCACGCGCGTGGGCCAGCGCACCGCCATCGCCTGCGCGATCCCGCCGCCGAGGTCGTGCCCCACCACACACGCGTAGTTGATGCCGAGCGCGTCGAGCAGCGCGATGACGCGCTCCGCGTGGCCGCGCACGCTCAGGTCGCGGCCGCCGGGCCGGTCGCTCCGCCCGTAGCCGAGCAGGTCGAGCACGACGAGGCGGTGGCCCGCGGGCATGTGCGAGACGACGTCGCCCCAGAGGTGCGAGGTCGTGGGGAAGCCGTGGAGGAAGACCACCGGCTCCCCGGCCCCGCGCGAGCCGGCGGCGTAGTAGTAGAGCCGCGCGCCGCCGACGTCGACGAACTCGCCTCTCATCGCGCGGGGCTGCCGGTCCGTGGCGGGGCGTGGCTCATCGCACGCGCTCGGCGGGCACCACGACGCCGCAGCAGCCGCAGTACCACTGCTCGGGACCGGCGCTCGGCACGCCGCCCGCGCCGGGCGCGCCCGGCGCGGCGAGCGCGCCCATGGGGCGGCCGCAGCGCGGACAGCGCGGCGGCTCGGTGGGGCGCGGGGGCGTGGCGGGCTCGGGGCTCACGAGGGAGCAAGATGCCTCGCCGCGCGGCGGGTTCACAAGCGCGCCCGCGAACACGACGAGGGGCGCGCCCTCGCGGGTCGCGCCCCTCGTCACGCGGCCGGAAAGGCCGGCCGCGGAGGTACCCGGTGCCGTACGAGCGGCGCGCGCGGCCGCGGTGCTTCCCGCGCGCCTCGTGGCGCTGCTTCAGCTCCGCCGCGTTCTCGTCGAACTGCTGCTGCTGCGCGGGAGTGAGCAGCGCGCGGACCTCGGTGCGCTGCTTCGTGCGAAGCGTCGCGATCTGCGTCTTCTGCGCGTCCGTCAGCTGGATGCCGCGGAAGGCCGCGCCGGCGCCCGGGCGGCGCTCGCCGCGGTTCGCCGCGCGCGCGCCCTTCGGGCCACGCGCACCGCGCTCGCCACGCCGGCCGGCGCGATCGCGGAGCTCGGCGACGTTCTTGTCGAACTGCGTCTGCTGCGCGGGCGTCAGGAGCGCACGGATCTCCGACTGCTCGCGCTGCGCGAGCTGCTGGAACTGCGCGCGACGCTGCGCGCGGGCCGCAGAGTCGGGCCGCTGCTGCGCGCTCTGCGCCTGCGGGAAGAGCGCGCGGCGCTGCTCGCGGTACTTCTCGGCGACGGACTTGACGCTCGTCTTCTGCGCGTCCGTGAGCTCGATGCCACGGAAGAGCCGGCCGGCGGCGCGGTCGCGCCCCTCGGCGCCGCGCTGCGCACGGTCGCGACGGGGCTGCTGCTGGCGCGGCTGGGTCTGCTGGGCCTGCGCCTGGGCGCCGAAGCCGAGCACGATAGCGGCGCCGAGCGCCGCCATGCGAATACGGTTCATCTATTCCTCCACTCGTTCTGAAAGGTCGGCGGCCGCCTTCGCGGCGCCATCACGACGAGGTAGACGGTGGAGGGGAGGGGGACGTTAAGGCCCTCGTTCCGTCGGCCGCCCGCCTGCCGGCCGCGATCTGCTCCTGCTGGCGTCCGTTAAGCTGTTGGCAGCCAGCAAGTTAGAAGCGCGCTCTAGCGCCGTGCGCGAAAATTGCTATCGTTAGGCCCGCCGGCCGCGGTGACGTCGGAGGCGCAGGATCGTGTTGTCCCACAACACTTTGAGTCAGCGAGCACTCACGTGACCGCTCCGCTTTCCCCGGCTGCGCCCAATCCCACGCCACCGCCGGCGCCCGTGCCCGCGCTCCCGCCGCCGGCGACGCCGGTGACGTTCCCGCTGGGCTGGATGCTCAGCAACGCGTCCCCCGCGCTCCAGTACCGATCCATCGCCGAGGTCGCCAGGATTCCCGTCGAGCCGGGGAGCCCGGTCGCCAAGCTGCCGCTGGCCCACCGCCCGGCGCTCGAGCTCGCCATGACCCAGGCGGCCGACGGCACCTGGAACCGCTCGATGCTGCGCATCCCGCCCGAGCGCTCGCACGGCTTCGAGGGCGTCGGGACGATCAGCGCCGTGCGGCGCCTCGTCGAGTACGGCTGGGACCGCGACACGCCGCCGCTCTTCCGCAGCCGCCGCGTCCTCTTCCGGCTCCTCGCCGAGGACGCCGACCCGACCTGGCTCTTCGACCTCGCGCCGAAGAAGCAGGTGGATGACGACACGGCCCAGCGCGGCCGGGCCATCCTCCGCGAGGCCGCCGCGGCCGCGCTCGCGCAGATGGGGTACGAGGGCGACCCGCGGCTCCGCGGCGCGGCCACGCGCATCGTGGAGCGGGTGAACGGCTACCTGCGGTCCCCGCTCGCGCAGAAGCCGTGGGTGCGCGTGGGCAACAAGCAGGTGCTCCCCAACGAGGCGAGCCCGCCGTCCATCTTCGCGCTCACGATGCTCGCGTTCATGCCCGCGCTGCGGAAGGAGCACCACGAGGCGGTGGACCGCATCTACCAGCACGTCTCGCAGCCGCTGCCGCGCCAGGACCCCGTGCAGCTCTGCGGCGAGACGCTGGTGGAGCAGCCGCACCTGGTGCTCGGCGACATGCTCTCGTCGCGGAACGTCGTGGACGCCGACGTCCCGTGGGCGCTCACCTGGCTCGAGCTCATGGCGCGGCTCGGGTTCCTCCGCCGGAACGAGAGCTGGGCGCGGCTGTTCGAGCGCTTCCTCGACGACCGCGACCGCGACGGCGTGTGGCACCCGCACCGTGGCACGGGCACGCCGCATTCGTCGAACCCGTACGCCTGGCCGCTCTTCCCGCTCGAGGACATGGCCCGCCGCAGCGAGCATGCGGCCGACGTCACCTTCCGGCTCGGGCTGATCGCACGGCTGTCCGGGCGCCAGATCGACCTCGTCTAGTCGCGCTCCCCGCTTCACGGTGCCGGACGAGGTCGTCGCGCGCGAGCCGGCGCCGCCCCCCGGCCGGCTGCGCGGGCGGCTGCGGCCGGAAGAGATGTTTCCCGCCGGCCCGTGCGGGCACCCGCGCATCGGCGTGCGCTACGTGACCCTCGCCGCCGGCCACCGCGTGCGCGTGCTCGAGTGCGGCCGGGGGCCGGCGGTGGCGCTCCTGCACGGCTGGGGCGCGTCGGGGTTCACGTACCGCCACGCGATCCTCCCGCTCGCCGACGCGGGCCACCGGGTCCTCGTGCCCGACGTGATCGGCCACGGGCTCTCCGACAAGCCGGCCGACCGCCGCCTCTACTCGCTCCCGGCGCTCGCCGAGAGCGTGCGCGAGACGCTGGACCGCGTGGGCGCCGGCGCAGTCGCCGTGGCGGGGCACTCCATGGGCGGCGGCATCGCGCTGCACCTCGCGATGACGCACCCCGAGCGCATCACCCACCTCGCGCTCCTCGGCTCGGCCCGGCTGGGGCGCATTCGCGGCATCGCGCTGCTCCGCGCGCTCGCGCTCGGCGCCGCTCTGCCGATCTACCCGTACCTGGTCACGCGGTTCGGCATCCGCCTGCTGCTGCACCGGGTCTACGGGCGCGGCGGCGCGTTCTCGCCGCGCGACGTCGACGAGTACTGGGCGCCGAGCCAGTACCCGAGCTACGCGCGGGCGATGTGGAGCATCATGAAGGAGTACGACTGGTCGCTGGTGGAGCCCGACGACGTGCGCGGCCTGCGGGTGCCGACGCTCCTCATGACGGCCGCCCGGGACTGGATCGTGAGCTCCCGCGAGGCGGCGGAGTACGCGCGGGCGATCCCCGGAAGCACCCTCGACGTCGTGGAGGGCGCCGGGCACCTCTTCCCCGAGGCGCAGTGGCAGCGCACGAACGAGGCGCTGCTCGCGCTGCTGCGCCGACCCCCCGCACCGGCCGCTCGCGGCGCTGCCGCGCCCTGAACTTGCGAGTGAGTGGAGCGACGGACCCTCGGAAACGCTCAGGACGACAGATGACCGAAACTTCCAGCGCCCCGGCCGACGCTGCCGCCGTCGTCGAGGATGGCGCCGACCAGGCGCCCCCCAGCTTCGCGGAGCTCGGGCTCGCGCCCGACGTGCTCCGCGCCATCGACGACGCCGGCTACACGACGCCGACGCCCATCCAGGCGGCCGCGATCCCGCTCGCGCTCCGGGGGCGCGACCTCATCGGGCTCGCGCAGACGGGCACGGGCAAGACCGCCGCCTTCACGCTCCCCATCGTCCACCGTCTCCTCGGCGGGCCGCGTCGCACGCGCGCGCTCATCCTCACGCCGACGCGCGAGCTGTGCGGGCAGGTGGAGGAGAGCTTCGCGAAGTACGGGCGCTACTCCGGCCTCGACGTGGTCGCGGTCTATGGCGGCGTGGCGTACGAGACGCAGACCGACGCGCTCCGTCGCGGCGTCGACGTGGTCGTGGCGACGCCGGGGCGGCTGCTCGACCACCTCGAGAAGCAGAACGTCGTCTTCGACGAGCTCGAGGTCCTGGTGCTCGACGAGGCGGACCGCATGCTCGACATGGGGTTCCTGCCCGACATCCGCCGGGTGCTCAAGCACCTGCCGCCGGTCCAGCAGACGATGATGTTCTCGGCCACGGTGCCGGCGCCCATCCGCGAGCTGGCCCACCAGCTGCTCAAGAATCCGGTGAGCCTGAACGTCGAGCGCCAGCCCTTGCCGGCGACCGGCATCGAGCAGGCGATCTTCCCCGTGCGCCAGGATCTGAAGGCGGCGCTGCTCGTCGAGCTGCTGCGCCGCGACGCGATCGGCAACGCCATCGTCTTCACCCGCACCAAGCACCGGGCCAACCGCGTCTTCGAGCAGTTGCAGAAGCATCGGGTGAACGTGGCGCGCATCCACGGCAATCGAAGCCAGATGCAGCGCACCGAGGCGCTGACGGGATTCAAGAGCGGGAAGTACAGGATCCTGGTGGCGACCGACATCGCCGCGCGCGGCATCGACGTCGAGGCGCTCTCGCACGTGGTCAACTTCGACGTGCCGCACGTGCCGGAGGACTACATCCACCGCGTCGGCCGCACGGCGCGCGCGGAGCTGACCGGCGACGCCATCACGTTCGTGGCACCGGACGAGGAGAACGATCTCCGCGCCATCGAGCGCGCCGTCGGCAAGCGGCTGCCGCGTGTGACCGTCCCCGACTTCGATTACAAGCAGAAGCCGGCCGAGCGGCTGGAGATCCCAATCCAAGAGCGCATCGCCGCCATCCGGGCGCGCAAGGCGGAGGATCGGGCGCGGGCCAAGGCTAAGGCGGAGCGGCGGGGGGCACCATCCACGGCGCCGAGAGCGCCTGCCGCACGGCCCCTCACCCGGCCCTCCGGACCACCCTCTCCCCGGCC
>JBJMNJ010000245.1:0-11026 GCA_045804325.1 Gemmatimonadaceae bacterium | reverse complement strand
CGCGTTCACGTGGGGCGACGACCGCGCGCCGAAGACGCCGTGGAACCGCACGGTGATCTACGAGTGCCACGTGAAGGGGATGACGATCCGCCATCCCGCCGTCGAGCGGGAGCTCCGCGGCACGTACCTCGGGCTCGCGTCCGAGGCGATGATCGAGTACTTCCAGGCGCTCGGCGTCACCGCGCTCGAGCTCCTCCCGGTGCACCACTTCGTCGTCGACCGGCACCTCGGCGAGCGCGGGCTCACGAACTACTGGGGCTACAACACCGTCGGCTACTTCGCGCCCGACGTGCGCTACTCGACCGGGGGCCTGGCGTCGCAGGTGTACGAGTTCAAGACGATGGTGAAGAAGCTCCACTCGGCGGGACTCGAGGTCATCCTCGACGTCGTCTACAACCACACCGGCGAGGGGAACCACCTCGGGCCGACGCTCTGCTTCCGCGGCATCGACAACAAGTCGTACTACCGCCTGATGCCGAGCGACGCGCGCTTCTACGAGGACTTCACGGGCACCGGCAACTCGCTCAACATGCGCCACCCGCGGACGATCCAGCTCATCATGGACTCGCTCCGCTACTGGGTGCAGGAGATGCACGTGGACGGCTTCCGCTTCGACCTCGCGCCCGTGCTCGCGCGCGAGCTGTTCGACGTGGACCGCCTCTCGAGCGTCTTCGACATCATCCACCAGGACCCCGTGCTCGCCACCGTGAAGCTCATCGCGGAGCCGTGGGACGTGGGCCCCGGCGGCTACCAGGCGGGGAACTTCCCCGTGCGGTGGGCCGAGTGGAACGGCAAGTACCGCGACACGGTGCGGCGCTTCTGGCGCGGCGACGCCGGGCAGGTGCCCGAGCTCGCGTCGCGCCTCTCGGGCTCGAGCGACATCTACCAGTGGAGCGATCGCGGCTCCTACGCGAGCGTGAACTTCGTGACGGCGCACGACGGGTACACGCTCTACGACCTCGTGAGCTACGAGAAGAAGCACAACGAGGCGAACGGCGAGAACAACCGCGACGGCCACGACGACAACGCGAGCCGCAACTGGGGCGTGGAGGGGGACACGAGCGACGAGGAGGTCCTCGAGATCCGCTTCCGCATGATGCGCAACCTGCTCGCGACGCTGGCGTTCTCGCAGGGCGTGCCGATGATCTCGCACGGCGACGAGATCGGGCGCACCCAGAAGGGGAACAACAACGCCTACGCCCAGGACAACGAGGTCACCTGGGTGGACTGGCAGATCGACGACCGGCGGCGCGACCTGCTGGAGTTCGCGCGCACGGTGTTCGCCATCCGGCACGCGAACCCGGTGCTGCGCCGCCGCACCTTCTTCCGCGGCCGCCCCGTGGGCCACGGCGACCACAAGGACGTCACCTGGGTGCGCCCGGACGGCCGCGAGATGACCTGGGACGACTGGCACGACGGCGGGAGCCGCGCCCTCGGCATGCTCGTCCACGGCGAGGCCTCGGACGAGACGGACGACCGCGGGCGCCCGATCAGGGGGGACACCATGCTGTTGATCGTGAACGGGGGCGACGTGCCCATCCAGTTCACCCCGCCGGCGGTCGAGGGCGACCTCCGCTGGGTGGAGATCGTGAACACGAACGAGCCGAAGCGCCGCGAGTCGCGCACGGGCCCGACGGTCGTGGAGGGGGGCGCGCTCGTGCTGCTCCGCTACGGCGGCGACCGGCGTCTCGCCGAGGAGGCCTCGCCCGTGCGCGAGGGCGAGCTGGGGTACGTGCCGACGCGGTTCGGCGCGCCGGTCGGGAGGGCGCCGTGAGCGCCCCGCGCGCCTCGGTGCGGCCCGCGGCCCCGCCGGCGGAAGCGGGGGCGCTCGAGCGCATCATCGCCGGCACGCACCACGACCCGCACTCCGTGCTCGGCGCGCACCCCGCGACGGTGAAGGGGACGAGCGGCACGGTGGTGCGCGCGTTCCACCCCGACGCCGTCGGCTGCGACGTGATCGTGGGCGGCGACACCGTCGCGATGGACCGGGTGCGCGACGGCTTCTTCGACACCTTCCTCCCCGGCGCCGAGGCCCCGCTCGACTACCGGCTGCGCTTCCACTACGCGAACGGCGGGACGTGGGAGCGCGACGACCCCTACCGCTTCACGCCGACGCTCGGCGACGTGGACCTCCACCTCTTCTCCGAAGGGAACCACCGCCGGCTCTGGGAGAAGCTCGGCGCGAACCCCGTCACGCATCAGGGCGTCGAGGGCGTCGCGTTCGCGGTGTGGGCGCCGACGGCGCGGCGCGTGAGCGTCGTCGGCCCGTTCAACGCGTGGGACGGCCGCGTGTTCCCGATGCGCGCCATGGGCGCGGCCGGCGTGTGGGAGCTCTTCGTGCCGGGCGTGGAGGACGGCGCGCTCTACCGCTTCGAGATCATCACGCGCGAGGGGGCGCTGCGGCCGAAGACCGACCCGTACGCCCGCAAGCTGGAGCAGGCGCCCGGCACCGCGTCCATCGTCGTGCGGTCCCGCCACGCGTGGGGCGATGGGGAGTGGATGGCGTCGCGCGGTGGGCGCGACGTCACGCGCGAGCCGATGCTGATCTACGAGGCGCACCTGGGCTCGTGGGCGCGCGACGGCGGCCGCATGCTGAGCTACCGCGAGATCGCGCCGCGCCTCGCCGAGCACGTCCGGCGCTACGGCTTCACGCACGTCGAGCTGCTGCCCGTGAGCGAGCACCCGTTCTACGGGTCGTGGGGCTACCAGGTCTCGGGCTACTTCGCGCCGACGTCGCGCTTCGGCGCGCCGGACGACTTCCGGTTCCTCGTCGACGCGCTGCACCAGGCCGGGATCGGCGTGATCCTCGACTGGGTGCCGGCGCACTTCCCCAAGGACGACTTCGCGCTGCGCCGCTTCGACGGCACCGCGCTCTACGAGCACGAGGACCCGCGCCTCGGCGAGCACCCGGACTGGGGGACGCTCATCTTCAACTTCGGCCGCAACGAGGTGCGCAACTTCCTCGTGGCGAACGCGCTCTACTGGCTCCAGGAGTTCCACGTGGACGGCCTGCGCGTGGACGCCGTCGCGTCGATGCTCTACCTCGACTACTCGCGCGAGGCGGGGCAGTGGCTGCGCAACCGCTACGGCGGGCGCGAGAACCTCGAGGCGATCGACTTCCTGCGCGCGTTCAACGAGGCCGTGCGCATCGAGGCGCCGGGGTGCTTCACCGTCGCCGAGGAGAGCACGGCGTGGCCCGGGGTCACGCGGCCGGTGAGCGAGGGGGGCCTCGGCTTCACGTTCAAGTGGAACATGGGGTGGATGCACGACACCCTGACGTACTTCGAGCGCGACCCGCTCTACCGGGCGTACCATCACGACCAGCTCACGTTCGCGATGATGTACGAGTACAGCGAGCGCTTCATCATGCCGCTGTCGCACGACGAGGTGGTGCACCTCAAGGGCTCGCTGCTCAACAAGATGCCCGGGGACTGGTGGCAGAAGTTCGCCAACCTGCGGCTGCTGCTCGCCTACCTGGTCACGCGCCCGGGGAAGAAGCTGCTGTTCATGGGCACGGAGCTCGCCCCGTGGGAGGAGTGGAACCACGACGCGAGCCTCCCGTGGCACTACGAGCACGAGCACATGCACGGGGGCGTCGGCCGCTTCCTCGCGGAGCTCGGCCACTTCTACCGCCGCACGCCCGCGCTCTGGCGCGACGACCACGTCTGGGAGGGGTTCGCCTGGGTGGACGTGGGGGACCGGGCGAACAGCGTGATCTCCTACGCCCGCTACGCCGGCGACTCGCACGTCGTCGTCGTGCTCAACCTCACGCCCGTGCCGCACCCCGACTACCGCGTGGGGCTCCCGGCCGCGTGCAACTACCGCCTCGTGCTCTCGTCGGACGACCAGGCGTTCGGCGGGGGCGGCTACTCGGCGCACCCGCGCGTGGCGCCGGAGCCCGTGCCCTATCACGGCTTCCCGCAGTCGGCGGGGCTGTCGATCCCGCCGCTCGCTGCGCTGATCCTCGAGCCCGAGCCGGGCGCGCCGCCGTGCCGCGACGTCAGCGGCGCGCACGAGCCGGCGCTCGACCGCGACGCCCGCGAGGCCCCGCGGTCGTGAGCCCGGCGAAGAAGCGGGCCCGCCCCGCGCGCAAGAGCGCGGGGCGGGGAGACGCTGCGCTCCGGCGTCTCGCCGACATGGTCGGCATCGTCGACTCGTACGTCGATCAGACGGGGCGCGAGCGCCACACGCGCGACGACACCCGCGTGGCGATCCTCGCGGCCATGGGGATCGACGCGTCCACCGCCGCTGCGGCGGGCGCGGCGCTCGAGCGGCGTCAGGCGGAGCGGCGCGAGCGGGTGCTCCCGGTGGCGCGCGTGGTCCGCCGCTCCGACCTTGCCGCCGAGGTGGCGCTCGGCCCGGGCGCGGCCGGGGCGCGCAGGTGGGAGGCGGTGCTGCGCACGGAGTCCGGCGAGGACCATGTGCTCGGCGGCCGGCTGCGCGCGGCGCGCGGCGGTCTCACCGCTCGGCTCCCGCTCGACCCGGCACTAATGCCGGCGGGGTATCATCGCCTGACGGTGCGGCTGGACGGCGCGCGGGAGGCGACGCAGCCGCTGGTCGTCGTGCCCGACGCGTGCCCCTCGCCCGCGGCGATGCTGCGCGGCCGACGCGTCTTCGGCATCACCGCGAACCTCTACGCGGTGCGCAGCGCGCGGAGCTGGGGCGCGGGCGACGCCACCGACCTCCGCTACCTCGTCGAGTGGGCCGCGGAGCAGGGGGCGGCGTTCGTCGGCGTGAACCCGCTGCACGCGCTGCGGAACTCGGGGCTCGACGTGAGCCCGTACAGCCCCGTGAGCCGGCTCTACCGCAACCCGCTCTACATCGACGTCGAGGCGGTGCCGGAGCTCGCGCAGAGCGCGGAGGCGCGCGCGCTGCTCGCCGCGGCGCCGGCCGTCGCCACCGTCGCCCGGCTGCGCGCGAGCGACCGCGTGGACTACGAGGGCGTGATGGCGGCGAAGCGCGGCGTGCTCGAGGCGCTGCACCGCGAGTTCGCGCGGGCGAACGGCGGTGCGCGGACGCGGCGCGGAGCCGAGTACCGTGCGTGGCGCGACGCGCAGGGGGACGCGCTCGAGCGCTTCGCGACGTGGAGCGCGATCGACGACCGGCTGCGCGCCGAGCGCGGCGCGCGCGCGCCGTGGGGCTGGCGCGAGTGGCCGGAGGAGCTCCGCGACCCCGCGTCCGACGCGGTGCGCGCCTTCCGTGAGCGTCATGCGGACCTCGTGGACTACCATCGCTGGCTCCAGTTCGAGCTCGACCGCCAGATCGGCGCGGCCGCGGAGCGCGGGCGCGCGCTCGGGATGCCCGTCGGGCTCTACCAGGACCTCGCGATCGGCACGTCCGATTCGGGGAGCGACACCTGGGCCTTCCCCGGGCTCTTCCTCGACGGCGTCAGCGTGGGCGCCCCGCCGGACCCGCTCGCGCCGCACGGGCAGAACTGGGGGCTCCCGCCGATCGACCCGCACCGGCTCGCCGCGCAGGGCTACGAGTACTGGACGCGCCTGCTGCGCTCGGCCTTCCGGCACGCGGGCGCGCTCCGGCTCGACCACGTGCTGGGGCTCTTCCGCCAGTTCTGGATTCCCCGGGGGATGCCGGGCGAGCGCGGCGCGTACATGCGGTTCCCCTCGGAGGACCTGCTCGGCATCATCGCGTTGGAGGCGGAGCGTGCGGGCGCGATCGCCGTCGGCGAGGACCTGGGCACGGTGCCGCCGGAGGTGCCGCCGGCGCTCGAGCGCTGGGGGATGCTCTCGTCCAAGGTGCTGTACTTCGAGCGCGGCGCGAAGGGGAGCTTCCGCCCGGCGCGCGCCTACGCGCGCACCGCGCTCACCACCGCGAACACGCACGACCTCGCGTCGCTCGCGGGGTTCTGGACGGAGCGCGACATCGAGCTGCGCGCGGAGTGTGGCGACCTGCGAGGCCGCGCGGTGGGCGTGGCGCGGCGCAATCGCGACGTGGACCGCGAGGCGCTCGCCGACCTGCTCGCCGAGGAAGGGCTGCTCCCGGAGAGCGACGAGCCGCTCGACCACGCGGCGCTGCGCGCCGCGGTGCACGCCTTCCTCCGCCGCACGCCCTCGTGGCTCGTCGGCCTGGCGCTCGACGACCTCCTCGGCGAGACGGAGCCGGTGAACATCCCCGGCCTGCACCCGGACCGGTACCCGATGTGGCGCGTGCGTCAGCGCGCTCCGCTGGAGCGCCTGCGCGAGGATCCCGACGCGCGGCGCGCGCTCGGCGCGGAGCGCGTGTGGGTCCCGTGATCGCGGGGGAGTCCGGGCGCGCCGCGCGCCCGCTCGGGGCGACGTACCGGATGCAGCTGCACGGCGAGTTCCCGCTCGCCGCGGCGCGCGGCGTCGTCGGCTACCTGCGGGCGCTCGGCGTGACGCACCTCTACGCGTCGCCGGTGCTGCAGGCGCGCCGCGGGAGCCGCCACGGCTACGACGTGGTGGACCCCACCATCGTCAGCCCGGCGCTCGGGGGTGACGCCGCGTGGCGCGGGCTCGCCGAGGCGCTGCACGGGGAGGGACTCGGCGCCGTGCTCGACGTGGTGCCGAACCACATGGGCACCGGCGGCGACAACCCGTACTGGACGGACGTGCTGCAGCGCGGGAAGGCGTCGCGGTGGGCGCACTGGTTCGACGTGGACTGGGACGCGCCCTCGCCGTACACCGGGCGCGTGATGCTCCCGGTGCTCGGCGACGAGCTCGACGCGGTGATCGCGCGCGGCGAGCTGCAGATCGTGGACGAGGCCGGGCAGCTCGCGGTGGCGTACTTCGACAACCGCTATCCGCTCTCGCCCGAGAGCGTCGCGGAGCTCGTGCGGGGCGACCCGGCGCGGCGGTTCGCGGGCGAGGAGGGGCGGAGCCGCCTGCGGGCGCTGCTCGACCGCCAGCACTACGCGCTCACGTTCTGGCGGCGCGCGGCCCGGGAGATCAACTACCGCCGCTTCTTCGACGTGAACGACCTCGTCGCGCTGCGGGCGGAGGACCCGCGGGTGTTCGAGGAGACGCACGCGCGCGTGCTCGAGTGGGTGGCGGACGGCACGCTCGACGGCATCCGCATCGACCACGTGGACGGGCTGCTCGACCCGCGCGCGTACCTCGAGCGGCTGCGCGCGGCGGTCGCGGAGCGCCGGCCGGGCGCGCAGGTGCCGATCTTCGTCGAGAAGATCCTCTCGCCGGGCGAGCGGCTGCGCGAGGGCTGGCCGGTGCAGGGCACGACCGGCTACGAGTTCCTCAACCTCGTCGAGGACGTGTTCGTGGACCCGGCCGGGTTCCGTCGCATCGAGTCGGCGTACCTGCGACTCACGGGACGCGAGGGGGTCGCGTCGGCCTTCCGCGAGGAGGCGCTGCGCGGAAAGCGCGAGATCCTCCGCGGCGCGCTGCAGGCGGACGTCACGCGGCTCGCGCGCCTGCTCGGCGGTCCGGCCGACGGGGGCGTCGTCGATACGCTGGTCGAGTGCATGGCGAGCCTACCCGTGTACCGCACGTACGTAGACGGCAGCGGTAGCATGCACGAGGACGACCGTGCATTCCTCGAGATCGCGCTCGCCGGTGCGCGCGCGAGAGGAAGCGAGAAGGTCGTGGAGCGCATCGAAGCCGCGTTCGAGGCCGCGGCGAAGCGCGATGATGCGAAGCCGCTCACGTTCGCGCGTCGCTTCCAGCAGACGAGCGGGCCCGCGACGGCGAAGGGCGTCGAGGACACGGCGATCTACCGCTACTTCCCACTCGCGTCGCGCAACGAGGTGGGCGGCTCGCCGGAGACGCCGCTGGACGACGCCGTGCGCGCCTTCCACGCGGCGAACGCCGAGCGGCGCGCGCGCTGGCCGCGGAACCTGCTCTGCACCAACACGCACGACACGAAGCGCAGCGCCGACGTGCGCGCGCGGCTCGAGGCGCTGTCCGAGATCCCGGAGGAATGGCTCGCGGCGGTCGAGCGCTGGCGGGCCGCGAACGCGTCGCTTCGGGCCACGACGCCCGGGGGGCCGGCGCCCGACGCGAACGACGAGTACCTCGCGTACCAGACCATCGTCGGCGCGTGGCCGGTGGCGCCGCCGGGCGAGGCGCCCGCCGGGGAGGCGCTCGCGTCCTTCCGCGACCGCGTGAAGGCGTACATGGAGAAGGCCATCCGCGAGTCGAAGCGCATCACGTCGTGGACGGCGCCCGACGAGGCGTACGAGCGGGGCGTCGCCGGGTTCGTCGAGGGTCTGCTGCGCGAGGGGAGCCCCTTCGTTCGCGAGGCCGCGGCGCTCGTGGGGCGCATCTCGCGCGCGGCGATGTGGACCGCGCTCTCCCGCGTCGCGCTGCACCTCACGTCGCCCGGGACGCCGGACGTCTACCAGGGGGACGAGCTGTGGAACCTCGCGCTCGTGGACCCCGACAACCGGCGGCCGGTGGACTACGCGCTGCGCGCGCGCCTGCTGGCGGAGCTCGACGCGCGCGACGCCGACGGGCCGACGCGGGAGGCCCTCGCCGCGGAGCTCGTCGCCGCGCCGGAGGACGGGCGCGTGAAGCTCTGGACGGTGTCGCGCCTCCTCCGCGCCCGGCGCGAGCGGCTCTCGCTCTTCGCCGACGGCGACTACGTCCCGCTCGAGGTCCGCGGGGAACGCGCGGCCCACCTCGTGGCGTTCGTCCGTCGTGAGGGGGGACGCGTGGCCGTCGCGCTCGCGCCGCGTCTCGCGCTCACCCTGGCGGGCGGCGCGCCGCCGGTCGGCGCGGTGTGGGGCGACACGACGGTGGCGCTGCCGACGGAGCTCGCCGGCGCATGGCTCCGGTGCGTGCTGAACGGGCGGGCCGTCGAGGTGGGGGCGGCGGGCGGCGGCGCGTCCCTCCGTATCGCGGACGCGCTACGATCGTTACCTGCCGGGGTGTTGCTCGGGAGCACCACATAGTGTTGCAACGTCCCGGGCGCTCGGTCGTCCTACCGACATCGGCGAGGAACGACGGCCGGACTGGCGCGTATCACTACTTGACAGGACTCGCAGCGTACCCGGATTTGTGAGCGAAGCTCCCGAAATATCCCGGATTCGCGGCGCGGCTTCTGCCAGAGTGACGCGCGTGGGGTCGTGGGGGACCGATCACCACGACGCGCGCGCTCCTCGCCGAAACAGTGTGCTGCATTCGGATGGACACGGCGTCGCCACATGTGTCCGCCCGCGCCACACCCGCAGTGCCGCCGCCCGGCGGCGCGGGTGCGGTCCCACCGACATGGCGTCCTGAGGAATCAATAGATGTCCGCGCTCTCAGGCTCGACGATCGCGTACTTCTCCATGGAGATCTGCCTCGACGAGGCGATCCCCACGTACAGCGGCGGTCTCGGCGTGCTCGCCGGCGACACCCTCCGCTCCGCCGCCGACCTGGAGTATCCGATCGTCGGCGTCACCCTGCTCCACCGGAAGGGCTACTTCCGCCAGCTGCTCGACGCCCAGGGCAACCAGCTCGAGCAGCCCGTCGAGTGGAGCCCGGAGACGACGCTCGCCCCCGTGGACGCCCAGGTCACCGTGCAGGTCGCCGGCCGCGACGTCGTCGTCCGCGCCTGGCGCTTCGACGTCACCGGCATCTCCGGGCACGTGGTGCCCGTGTACCTGCTCGACACCGCGCTCCCCGAGAACTCCGAGTGGGACCGCACGCTCACCGACATGCTCTACGGGGGCGACAGCTACTACCGCCTCTGCCAGGAGGTCGTGCTCGGGATGGGCGGCGTCGCGCTGCTCCGGAAGCTCGGCCACGGCGACGCGACGCAGTTCCACATGAACGAGGGCCACTCCGCGCTCCTCACGCTCTCGCTGGTCGAGCAGGCCCACGGCGGCAAGCTCCCGTTCGAGTTCACCGAGGCGGACGCCGAGTGGGTGCGCCGCCGCTGCATCTTCACGACGCACACGCCGGTGCCGGCGGGCCACGACCGCTTCCCGAACGACATGGTCAAGAGCGTGCTCGGCGCCGACCGCGCCGCGCTGCTCGAGGCGGCGGGCGGGCTGAACGGCGAGATGAACATGACGCGCCTCGCGCTGCGCTTCTCGCGCTACGTGAACGGCGTCGCCATGCGCCACGGCGAGGTCTCGCGCGGCATGTTCCCCGAGTACCCGATCGCGTCCATCACGAACGGCGTGCACGCGCTCACGTGGACGAGCCCGGCCTTCCGCGAGCTGTTCGACCGCCACATCCCCGAGTGGCGGCGCGACAACCAGTACCTGCGCCACGCCATCGGCATCCCGGCCGAGGAGATCCAGGAGGCGCACATGCGCGCCAAGCTGGACATGATCATCGAGGTGGAGCGCCGCGCCGGCGTCCTGCTCGACCCGGACGTCTTCACGATCGGCTTCGCCCGCCGCGCCACGCCGTACAAGCGCGCGGACCTGATCTTCAGCGAGATCGATCGCCTGCGCGCCATCGCGAAGCGCGTCGGCCCGATGCAGATCGTCTTCGGCGGCAAGGCGCACCCGGCGGACGGCGGCGGCAAGGCGCTCGTGCGCCGCATCCACGAGGCGGCGGTCCAGCTCGGCGAGTCGGTGAAGGTCGTCTACCTCGAGAACTACGAGATGTCGCTCGGCCGCGTGCTCACCTCGGGCGTGGACCTCTGGCTCAACAACCCGCTGAAGCCGCTCGAGGCCTCGGGCACGAGCGGGATGAAGGCGGCCCTGAACGGCGTGCCGAGCCTCAGCGTGCTCGACGGCTGGTGGATCGAGGGGCACCTCGAGGGCACCACCGGCTGGGCGATCGGCGACAGCGTCGAGCCCGAGACCGACCCGGCGCGCGACGCGACGGCGCTCTACTACAAGCTCGAGCAGGTGATCCTGCCGCTCTTCTACCGCCTGCCCGCGGGCTACGCGGAGGTGCAGCGCTCGGCGATCGCCCTCAACGGCGCGTTCTTCAACACCCAGCGCATGGTCGAGCAGTACATGCGGAACGCGTACATGCCCGCGAGCAACGCGCTCCCTTTCGTGGAGGCGGCGCGGAGGACCACGACGGCTCGCTGACCGACGCCGCCTGACCAAGCGAAACGAGAGAGGGGCCGGCGCATCGCGCGGCGGCCCCTC
>JBJMNJ010000244.1:0-4855 GCA_045804325.1 Gemmatimonadaceae bacterium | reverse complement strand
TACGCGACGCGCGGCAAGTGGGGCGGCGAGGACTACGAGGACCTCATGAAGGCGGTGGACATCGCCGCCGCGCGGCCGGACGTGGACAGCACGCGCATGGGCGTCACGGGCGGCTCGTACGGCGGCTTCATGACCGCGTGGGTCACGACGCGGACCAACCGCTTCAAGGCCGCGCAGACGGACCGCATGATCTCGAACTGGTTCTCGTGGTACGGCGGCTCGGACGCGCAGGGCCTCACCGAGTTCGAGTTCTACGGCAAGCCGTGGGACGAGGGCGCGCGCGCGATGTACGACACGCTGAGCCCGCTGCGCTGGGTGCACCGCGTGCGCACGCCCACGCTCATCGTGCAGAGCGAGGAGGACCACCGCACGCCGATCGCGGACGCGGAGCAGTGGTTCATGGCCCTCAAGAAGCAGGGCGTGCCGGTGGAGTTCGTGCGCTACCCGCGCTCCAACCACGACCTCTCGCGCACGGGCGAGCCCTGGCTCCTCGTGGACCGCCTCGGCCGCCTGCGGCAGTGGTTCTCGTACTGGCTCAAGGGCGAGCAGCCCGGCGCCGTGGCCGCGAAGGCGGACGCGGGGCAGTAGGAACCGTTCGCATCCTGGTCCGCGTTCGAGCGATCACCTCAAGGGTATTCATGCGCACTCTCATCGCACTGGCCTCACTCGCCCTCGCCGCGCCGCTCGTCGCGCAGGCGCCCGCCCCCAAGCGCCCCATGACGCCCGACGACGTCATGGCGCTCAAGGGCGTCTCCGACGCGCAGATCTCCCCCGACGGCCGCTGGGTGGCGTACGTCGTCAGCGCGGCGGACTTCAAGGAGAACGCCTACGACGCGAACGTCTGGCTCGTCGGCGCGGGCGGCGGGGACCCGGTGCAGCTCACGCGCAACGTGAAGAACGACAACGCGCCGCGCTGGTCGCCCGACGGGAGGCGCCTCGCGTTCCTCTCGAACCGCGAGGAGAACCGCGGCCAGATCTGGCTCATCAACCCGTTCGGCGGCGAGCCCGAGCGGCTGACGGAGAGCAAGAGCGGCGTGCAGGGCTACGAGTGGTCGCCCGACGGCTCGCGCATCGCGTACGTCGCCGCGCAGGAGCCGACGCCGGACGAGGAGAAGAAGACCAAGGAGCGCGACGACCCGCAGCGGTTCGACGTCGACTTCCGCATGGGTCGCCTGTGGGTGATCGACGTCGCCACGAAGAAGGCGACCGAGATCGTGAAGGGCGACTTCAGCGTCGCCGACCCGCAGTGGTCGCCGGACGGGCGGACGCTCGCCTACGTGACGTACCCGACGCCGAAGCCGGACGACGGCACGCGCGGCGACGTGTGGGTGGTCGGCGCCGACGGGCAGGGCGCGCGCAAGCTCTACGAGAACCCGTCCACCGACGCGGCGCCGCGCTGGTCGCCCGACGGGCGCTCGATCGCCGTCGTCACGCGCCTGCGCGACTCGAGCGCCGTCGTGGGGCAGGCGTACCTCGCCATCGCGCCCGCGGCGGGCGGGGCGCCGCGCCCGCTGACCGAGGGCTTCCTCTACCAGCCGTCCGCGGCCGAGTGGAGCGCCGACGGCCGGACGATCTACTTCACCGCCCCCACGCGCACGACGACGCAGCTCTACGCCGTCCCCGCCGCCGGCGGGACGCCGCGCGCCGTGTCCGCCGTGCGCGGCGTCATGAGCGCGCCGACGTTCAGCCGCGCCGGACAGGTCGCGTTCACGCTGAGCGACCCGCAGCACCCGAACGACGTCCACGTCGCGCGCCTCGCCGGCCCCTTCGCGCCGGCGAAGCTCACCGACCACAACCCGCAGGTGCGCGCGCTCGCGCTCGGGACGGCGGAGACGATCCGGTGGAAGGGGAAGGACGGGATGGAGATCGAGGGCGTGGTCTACTACCCGCCGGGCTACGACCGCTCGAGGCGCTACCCGCTCATCGCGAACATTCACGGCGGCCCGTCCGGCGTGTGGAACGAGGCGTTCCCGGGCAGCTCGGGGAACGCGGCGCACGTGTGGGCCGGCAACGGCTGGGTCGTCTTCCTCCCGAACGTGCGCGGCTCCAGCGCCTACGGCGAGAAGTTCCTCGCCGCCAACGTGCGCGACTGGGGGCGCGGCGACTTCCAGGACATCCAGACGGGGATCGACTCGCTCGTCGCCCGCGGCGTCGCCGACCCCGCGCGCCTCGGCCAGACGGGCTGGAGCTACGGCGGCTACATGACGGCGTGGACCCTCACGCAGACCGACCGCTTCAAGGCGGTGATGGTGGGCGCCGGGCTCACGAACATGTACTCGATGTACTCGACGAACGACCTCCAGCGCACGCTCGACTCGTACTTCGGCGCCGAGCCGTGGGACGACTTCGACGCGTACTGGAACGCCTCGGCGATGAAGTACATCAAGCAGGCGAAGACGCCGACGCTGATCCTCCACGGCGCGAACGACCAGCGCGTGCCGGTGGGCCAGGCGCAGGAGCTCTTCCAGGGCCTGAAGCGCAACGGCGTCCCGGTGGAGCTGGTCTTCTACCCGCGCGAAGGCCACGGCTTCCAGGAGCCCCGCCACCAGCTCGACCGCATGCGCCGCGAGATGGCGTGGTTCGATCGCTGGGTGCTGGGGAAGGCGGAGGCGACGGTGAGCGCGAAGCCGAGCGTGGTGCCCTGAACGAGAAAGGAGAAAGGAGAACGAGCAGCCGCTCCTTTCTCCTTTCTGCTTTCTCCTTTCTCGTTTCTCGCCCACTCACCCCGCCGGGAGTAGCGCCTCCAGCTGCCGCCGGAGCGTGTCGGGATCGAGCGCGGGCTCGTCGCACACGTACCCGCGGCACACGTACGCCGTCGCGCGGCCGTCGCGGGCGGTGCGGCCCTCCATCAGCGGCACGGCCGCCTCGGTCGCGTCCGCGCCGCCCGCGAGCACGAGCGACGGCACGTAGTGGCGGCCCACCAGCGTCGCGAGCGCGCGGAAGTCCTCGGACGCCGTCTCGCCCGCGATCGCGACCTCGGTCGCGCCGTGCACCGCCATGTCCGCCACGCCGAGCAGGTGCCCGAAGGCGACGCCGTAGCGCGACATCGGCTCGGCGAGCGTCTCCAGGATCCGCGTGGCGCGCTGCCGCATGTCGGCGTCGCCCGTGAGGTCCGCGAGCCGGAGCAGGAGGTCCGCGGCGAGCGAGGTCCCCGACGGGGTCGCGTTGTCGGTCGGGTCCTGCGGGCGCGTGATGAGCGGCTCCGCGTCGTGCGCGGTGTCGTAGAACTGCCGCGCCTCCTCGTCCCAGAACCAGCGCACCGTGGTGTTCGCCAGGTCGCGCGCCAGCGCGAGCCACTGGCCCTCGAACGTGAGCTCCCAGAGCGCGAGGAACCCGAGCGCGACGGACGCGTGGTCCTCGAGGAAGCCGGGGATGCGCGCGTCGCCGTCCTTGTACGAGCGCAGCACCCGGCCGCCGGCCATCATCCGCCGGCGGAGGAAGTCGCCGTTGCGCTGCGCCATCGCGCGGTACGCCTCGCTCCCCGACGCGCGCGCCGCGTCGCACACGGCGCGCAGCATGAGGCCGTTCCACGACGCGAGCACCTTCTCGTCGCGCCCGGGCCACACGCGCTTCGCCCGCGTGTCGTAGAGCGTCTTCTTCGCGCGCCGCACCGCGTCGACGACGCGCGCCGGCTCCGCGCCCATGCGCCGCGCGACCGCCTCCACCTCGTGCGGCGCGTGGAGGATGTTGCGCCCCTCGAAGTTCCCCTCGGGGTGACGCCCCAGTAGAGCTTCACGACGCCGGCGTCGGGGCCGAGCAGCTCGTCGATCTCGCCCTCGTCCCAGAGGTAGAACTTGCCCTCCTCGCCCTCGCTGTCCGCGTCGAGCGAGGAGTAGAAGCCGCCCTCGGGGGACGTCATCTCGCGCGACACCCAGTCGACGGTCTCCGCCGCGACCTCGCGCGCCTCCTCGTCCCCGGTGGCCTGCCAGAGGTGGACGCCGAGACGGGTGAGCAGCGCGTTGTCGTAGAGCATCTTCTCGAAGTGCGGCACGAGCCACCGCGCGTCCACCGAGTAGCGCGCGAACCCGCCGCCCACCTGGTCGTACATGCCGCCGCGCGCCATCCGCCGGAACGAGTGCGCCGCGATGTCGCGCGCCCAGTCCGCCCCCGTGCGCGACCAGAACAGCAGGAGGAAGTCGAGCGCCATCGCCTGCGGGAACTTCGGCGCCTCGCCGAACCCGCCGTGGCGCTCGTCGTAGCGCTGGGCGAGCCCGCGCGCCGCGCGCTCGAGCCCCTGCGCGGAGAGCGCGCCCGAGGGCTGCGCCGGGGTCCGCGCGGCGCCTGCGGCGCCGTACAGCTGCTCGCGGATGCTCGCGGCCGACTGGTCCACGCCCGCGCGCCGGTTCCGGAACGCGTCCGACACGGACTCCAGCACGCGCCGGAAGCTCGGCATCCCCGGCCGGTCCTCGGGCGGGTAGTACGTGCCGCCGTAGAACGGCGACCCGTCGGGGGTGAGGAACACGGTCATGGGCCAGCCGCCGTGCCCCGTCATCGCCTGCACCGCCTGCATGTAGACCGCGTCCACGTCCGGCCGCTCCTCGCGGTCCACCTTCACGCACACGAAGCGCTCGTTCATCAGGCGCGCCGTCGCCTCGTCCTCGAACGACTCGCGCTCCATGACGTGGCACCAGTGGCACGCCGCGTAGCCCACGCTGAGCAGGATGGGCCGGTCCTCGGCGCGCGCCCGCGCGAGCGCCTCGGCCCCCCACGGATACCAGTCCACGGGGTTGTGCGCGTGCTGGAGGAGGTAGGGGGAGGTTTCCTGCGCGAGGCGGTTGGGCATGGTGCCCTGACTGACGCAGAATCCGTACGCAGTCGGCAGTCCCGGGTCGTGGGTCATGAGTCGTTGGTCGTT
>JBJMNJ010000243.1:0-5124 GCA_045804325.1 Gemmatimonadaceae bacterium | reverse complement strand
CCCGCGGAGCTTCACAGCGACGGCGTGGAGGCTCGTCCTGCGGGCCTGGCCGTGAGGTAGCTTGACGGCATGTCCGCGTCCCGCCGCGCGCGCCTCGGCGCCGCCGTCGCCTTCGTCGCCGTCGCGGGCCTCGGCGGCACGCCCGCCGCCGCCGGCCCGGCGCAGACCGACGCCGCGCGCATCACGGCGGCCGGCGTCGGGCAGGTGCGACTCGGCGCGACGTTCCGCTCCGTGCGCGCCGACGGCGCGGTCGGGGGGCTGCGCCGCGGCTGCGAGCTCGCCGGGCCGGACGCCCGCACCGCGCGCCTGCGCGCGCCGCTGCGCGGGTCGGTGACGCTGAGCGCGGACTCCCCGCGGCGCGTGACCGACATCCAGGTCTCGGGCGGCGCCCGCGCGCGCGGCGTCGGCGTCGGATCGACGGCGGCGGCGATCCGGCGCGCGTTCCCGCGCGCGCGGTTCGATCACAGCACCGACGACGTCTTCGGCGTCACCATCGCCAAGGTCCCGCGCGGCGGCGGCGGGCGCATCCAGTTCGCGGTCGACGTGGCCACGCGCAAGGTCACGACGATCGGCGTCCCGGCGCTCGCCTTCTGCGAATAGTGAGCTACCGCGTCCTGCGTGCCACGGAGGCGTTCTGGCGCCCGTCGAACCAGATGGGCGTCGAGAACACCGACCTCGCCGCGCAGCTCGAGGCCGAGGACCTGGGCGCCCGCCTGTGGCGCCTGCGACCGGGACAGGCGTCCACGCGCCACCGCCACGTCCGCCAGACGGAGCTCTACGTGCTGCTCGAGGGCCGCGGCCGCCTGCGCGTCGGCGACGACCTGCTGACGCTCGAGCCGCTGTCGGCCGTGCTCGTGGAGCCGCGGACGCTCCGTCAGGTCTTCAACGACGGCGACGAGGACGCCCTCTGGCTCGTCGTCGGGACGCCGCGCGAGACGGGGAACACGCCGGCGATGACACCCGAGCAGCTGCGCGACCTCTATCCGGACGGCCCTCGCGCGCTGCCCCCGGAGCTCGAGGGCGGGGCGTGACGCGGCCGCTGCCGGAGGGCCTGAGCCCCGGTGGGCGCTTCGCCGAGTGGGCGCCGGGCGTCCCCGCCTACGTCGTCGCCGACGTCGACGGGACGCTGCTCGCGGGCGGCACCACGGCCACCCCCGGGGTCGCCGGCGCGGTCGCCGACGCGCACGCGGCGGGCCTGCGCGTGGGGTTCGCGACCGGCCGGCTGCCCGTGGGCGTCCGCGGGCTGCAGCGCCAGCTCGTGCCGGAGGGCCCGCACGTCCTCCACAACGGGGCGCAGATCTGGGTCGACGGCCGGCCGCTGCGCACGTGGCCGCTCGACGCGACCGTCGCCCGCCGGCTGCGCGACGCCTACGTCGAGCACGGCCTCTACGCGGAGTTCTTCGTGGGCGAGGAGTTCTTCGTCACGGACTACCGCGAGGCGGCGCGGCCCACGTGGGAGCACATCAGCGGCGAGCCCGCCGGCCTGATCGCCGACCTCGACCTCGACGCGATCGAGATCGTCAAGGCGACCGTCGTCGCCTTCGGCCCCGACGAGCTGCCGGTGGCGCTGGAACAGACGCGCCGGTTCGGCCTCGACGCGGAGGCGGCGCCGTCGCCGCTCCTCCCCGACGCCGGGTTCATCAACGTCACGAGCCCGGAGACCGACAAGGGGCGTGCGCTGACGCACGCCGCGGCGCACCTCGGCATCGGCCTCGACCAGGTCGTCGCGGTCGGCGACGGGCGCAACGACCTCACGATGCTGGCCGTCGCCGGCACCGCCGTCGCGATGGGCCAGGCCCCGCCGGAGCTCCGCGACGCCGCGCACCTCGTCGTCCCGGAGGTCGACGAGGACGGCGTCGCGCATGCGCTGCGCGCGGCGGCGCGCTGGCGTGCCGAGGCGCGCGGCGGCGCCTGAGCGCCTTCAGGTCTCGTCGCGGCGGAACCCGAACAGCAGGCCGCCCGACCGGATCCGCCGCACCATGACGTCGGGATCGGCCCGGTAGGTCTTGCCGTCCTCGTACTCGATGACCGGATAGCGGCGCTGGCCGGTCACGCCCATGAGCGCGTGACGGCGGCCGGGCAGCAGCGGCCCGGTCACGACCTCGTAGGCGATGCCCTGGTCCTCGAGCGCCTGCTGGACGCGCCAGCACGCGTGCGACGCCGTCCGCAGCCACGTCAGCCCGCAGCGGTGGAGCTTCACCGAGAGGCGGCTCTCGGCGCCCGGCCGCGGCTCCACCAGCAGCCAGCCCTCGAGGTCGTCCTGGTCGACCGCGCAGAAGCGGTAGCGACCGGACTTCTGCGGGCCGAGCTCCACGATCGTCTCGCGGCCGGCCGCGAGGCTCGAGATGATCCCGAAGTCGGGGAAGCACACGCACCGGCTCGTCGCGTTGGGCCCGACGCGGTGGAAGGCGATGCGGATCGGCTCGCCCGCCTGGACGACGACCGACCCGGGGTCGCGGCCCGCGCACCACTCGACCACGGGCAGCGGCGCGCCGGCGGGCTCGCGCACCAGGCGCCGCCGGAAGGTGGACATCGTCATCGCGATCGACACGCCGTGCCACTGTGACGCCCCGGCGTGAACCGGGCATGCGCGCTTCGTGGGGAACCTGTGAACCCGCGCGCCGTTCAGGCGGAAGCGTCCGGAGGCCGGCGGCCCAGGTCGCGCAGCGCCACGTCGACCGCGGTCACCGGCCGGCTCAGGATCGGCTGCATGTGGAGGCGGACCCACTCGATGCGCCCGTCGCGCAGCCCGTGGATGGCGACGCCGGTCCGCTCGAAGCGCGAGCCGTCGGTCTGCGTGCCGGTCCACGCCCATTCCGCCCACACGAGGTCGCCGTCCACGCCGCAGCGCGTCAGCTCGGCCGACAGGTCCGGGACGAGCTCGAAGATCAGCGCCCAGTTCGCGCGCAGCATCTCCACCCCGACGTAGTTGCGCGCCGGATGGGCGGGCAGCTCGCCGCGGATGCCGGGATGGCACAGCTCGCCGATCGCCTCGACGTCGTGGCGGTTGATCGCGCGCACCAGGCGATCGATCACGTCGCGTCCCTCGGTCGCGGTCACGAGCGGCATCGTGACGGCACCGCCGTGGCGCCGTCGCAGTTGCCGTCAGGCGCGCGCCGGCGCCCCCGCCGCCGCGGCGTCCGCGCGATCCTGCCAGCGGGCGAGCTCCTGCCGCGCGATCGTCCGCTTGTGCACCTCGTCCGGGCCGTCGGCGAGCCGGAGCGTCCGCTGGTGCGCCCACATCTCGGCGAGCGGGAAGTCGCCGGACACGCCGCCGCCGCCGTGGACCTGGATCGCCCGGTCGATGACGCGCAGGGCGACGTTCGGCGCGGCGACCTTGATCCCGGCGATCTCGACGCGTGCGTGGCGGTTGCCGACCGTGTCCATCAACCACGCGGTCTTCATCGTGAGGAGGCGCACCATCTCGATGTCGATGCGCGATTCGGCGATCCAGTCCTGGATGTTCGCCCGCTCGGCGACGGCGCGGCCGAAGGTGACGCGCTCGCTCGCGCGCCGGCAGAGCAGCTCGAGCGCGCGCTCGGCCGCCCCGATGCTGCGCATGCAGTGGTGGATGCGCCCCGGCCCGAGGCGCGCCTGGCTGATCATGAACCCGTCGCCCTCCCCCGCGATCAGGTTGGTCGCCGGCACGCGCACGTCCTCGAAGCGCACCTCGGCGTGCCCCTCGCGGTCGACGTAGCCGAACACCGGAAGGTTGCGCACGACCGTGACGCCGGGCGTGTCGATCGGCACGAGGATCATGCTCTGCTGCCGGTAGGGCGCGGCGTCCGGGTCCGTCTTGCCCATCACGATCAGGATCCGGCAGTGCGCGTGCAGCGCGTTGGAGGTCCACCACTTGCGCCCGTTGAGGACGTACTCGTCCCCGTCGCGCTCGATGCGCAGCTGGATGTTGCGCGCATCGGAGCTGGCGACGTCCGGCTCGGTCATGCCGAACGCCGAGCGGATCGTCCCGTCCAGCAGCGGCCGCAGCCACCGGTCCTTCTGCTCGTCGGTGCCGAACAGCGTCAGCACCTCCATGTTGCCCGTGTCCGGCGCGGAGCAATTGCACGCCTCGGCGGCGATCGTGCTGCGGCCCATGATCTCGGCGAGCGGCGCGTACTCGACGTTCGTGAGGCCGGGCCCCCACTCCTCGTGGGGATGGAAGAGGTTCCACAGCCCGCGGCCGCGCGCGTCCTCCTTGAGCTCCTCGAGGATCGGCGGCTGCGCGTGCGGGTTCCCCGCCTCGGCGAGCTGCCGGTGGTAGACGGGCTCGGCCGGGTAGATGCGCTCGTCCATGAACGCCAGCAGCTTCGCCTGGAAGTCCTTGCAGCGGTCGCTCAGCTCGAAGTCCACGGTCGTCTCAGCTCCTTGCGGGGTCGGTCACGTCGCCACAGCGGCCTGCAGCCGGCGCATGCCGGCCAGCCAGCGGTCGTAGTCGGCGCCCTTGCGCCGGAAGAACTCGAGCACCTCCGGGTGCGGCAGGACGAGGAAGCGCTCCTCGGCGACCGCCTCGAGCGTCCGCTCGGCGACCTCGGCGGGCTCGAGCACCGCGCCGGCCGCCGCGACCGTCCGGGCGCTGATGCGGGCGCTCGCGTCGTCGGCCTCGAAGCCCGCGTTCAGCAGCTCCGTGTTGACGCCCATCGGGCACAGGCAGCTCACGCGGATCCCGCGGTCGCCGTAGGTCACGGCGAGCCACTCGGCAAAAGCGACCGCGGCGTGCTTGGAGACCGCATAGGTGGGGTTGCCGATCTGGGTCAGCAGGCCCGCGGCCGACGCCGTCGCCACGAAATACCCCTCGCCGCGCTCGAGCCAGCCGGGGACGAGCAGCCGCGCCGCGCGCACGTGCGCCATCGCGTTGACCCGGAGCGAGCGCTCCCACTCCTCCTCGGTGCTCTCGAGCCCGCCGCCGATCGCCACGCCGGCGTTGGCGAAGAAGAGGTCCACGGGCCCGAGCCGCTCGGCGGTCGCGCCGAGGAGCGCGCGCAGGTCGTCCTCGGCGGACACGTCGGAGGCCGCCCCGAACGCGGCGCCGGGGCGCGCCTCCTCGATCTCGGCCGCGACCGCCTGCGCCCGCTCGCCGTCGAGGTCGGCGAGCGTCACCGCCGCCCCCTCGCGCGCGAGCGCCTC
>JBJMNJ010000242.1:0-2785 GCA_045804325.1 Gemmatimonadaceae bacterium | reverse complement strand
CTGTTGTTCGACAAGCTCGACGTGTCGACACGGACCGAAGCCGTCACCGTGGCGGCGAGAATGGGGCTTCTGCTGCTTTGATCCGTCCGCCGCGCTGGCTGGACTCCCCTACCGCGTCTATGTTGTCGGCCCATGCCGCCCGCACGGAGGGCTCCCCCGCTGCGATGACCGTCGAGTTCCGCGAGCACCTCCAGTCCGTGTTGGGCGCCGGCTACGTCCTCGATCGCGAGCTCGGGGGCGGAGGCATGTCGCGCGTCTTCGTGGCCACGGAGACCGCGTTGGGCAGGTCAGTCGTGGTCAAGGTGCTGCCGCCGGAGCTCTCGAGCGAGGTGAGCGCGGAGCGGTTCAAGCGCGAGATCCGACTCGTGGCACAGCTGCGGCACCCGCACATCGTGCCGGTCCACGCCGCCGGCGAGGCAGGGGGACTCCTCTACTACACCATGCCCTTCGTGGAGGGCGAGTCCCTCCGCGTGCGGCTCGAGCGTGGGGGCGAGCTGCCGGTCGTCGACGCGGTGCGCCTCATTCGCGACGTCGCGGACGCGCTCTCGTACGCCCACGCGCGCGGCGTCGTGCACAGGGACCTCAGGCCGGACAACATTCTGCTCGAGCATGCACACGCGGCGATCGCCGACTTCGGGATCGCCAAGGCACTCGAGGCGGCAACGCAGCCCGCGGGCGGGAGGGGCACGACGCTCACGACGGTCGGTATGGCGGTGGGCACGCCGGCGTACATGGCCCCCGAGCAGGCAGCCGGCGACCCGCACGCGGACCCACGGAGCGACCTCTACGCGCTCGGCGTCATTGCCTACGAGGTGCTCACGGGCAGCCATCCCTTCGCCGGACGCTCGGCGCAGGCGGTGATTGCGGCACACGCGACACAGTCGCCGGAGCCGATCACGATTCGTCGCCCCGGTGTGCCGGCCACGCTCGCCGCACTCGTCATGCGGCTCCTCGAAAAGCGCCCCGCCGACCGACCGCAATCGGCCGACGAGGTGCTGCGCGCGCTCGATGCCGTCGCGCACGCAGAGACCGATGGCGGCCACACTGCTGCGCCCCGGAGAGGAGCACGCAGGCTCGTCTACGCCGGTGGTGCCGCGCTCGCGATCGCGGCGCTCGTGGGCAGCGTGCTCCTCTCGCGCAGTCGCGCGCACGACGGCGAACCTGGTGCGCGCAAGATGATTGCGGTGCTCCCGTTCAAGAACCTCGGCGGTGCGGAGGACGCCTACTTCGCGGACGGCGTGACGGAGGAGGTGACGACGCGCCTGGCGTCGCTCTCGGCGCTGGGCGTGATCAGCCGCACCAGCGCGGACCAGTACCGGGACACCACCAAGCCGCTCAAACAGATCGCGAAGGAGTTGGGCGTCGGGTACGTGCTCGAGGGCTCGGTGCGCTGGGAGAAGACCGCGGACGGACGCGGGAAGGTGCGCGTCACGCCGCAGCTCATCCGCGTCTCGGACGACAGCCACGTGTGGGGGGAGCGGCTCGACGCGGACGTGAGCGACGTGTTTCAGGTGCAGGGTACGATTGCCGAACGGGTCGCCGAAGCGCTCGACGTGGCGCTGGGCGCACCCCAGCGGCGGACGCTCGCCGCGCGTCCGACCAAGAGCCCCGAGGCATACGACTTCTACCTCCGCGGTGCCGAGCGCCTGCGCCAGGGCAACTCTCCGCAGCTCGCGGAGGCCGTGCGGCTGCTCCGGCGAGCGGTGGCGCTCGATCCGACGTTCGCCCTCGCCTACGCCCGCCTCTCCGAAGCGCAAGCGGGGATGTACTACGCGGGGATCGACCGCAGCCTCACCCAACTCGAGCTGATGTGGGCGGCGGCCAGGCGGAGCGTCGAGCTCGCGCCCGATCTCGCCGAGGCGCACCACGCGCTCGGCTTCGCGTACTACAACCGGAGCGACCTGGATCGCGCCGAGGCCGAGTGGCGCCGCGCAGCGGAGCTCGCCCCCGGCAGCGCAGAGGCCTGGTACTGGGTTGGTTGGGGACGCCTCAACCGCAGTGACACGGTGAGTCTCGGCGAGGCGGTGCGGTACCTCGAGCGCGCGGCCGCGCTCGACCCGCGCGATCCGCAGACGTACTTCAGGCTCTCGTCGGCCAATCAGCTGCTGCGGCGCTATCCCGACGCGCTCCGCTTCGCCGACCGTGCCATCGCAGTGGCCTCCGACGACCCTGTGGCATACACGCAGAAGGCGATCATGGTCGCCAGGCTCGGTGGCGACCGTGCGGGGGCACGCGAAGTCCTGCTCGAGGCGATCCACCGCTTCGGGCTGGCGCGAGTCGCCTCGGACGGCTTGTTCGACCCGTCGAACTTCGAAGGGGACACGGCGACGCTCGCGGCGCTCATCCGACTCCGTCCGTCGAACTTCGAGGGGGACACGGTCGGCTATCTCGTCAGGCGGGGGGACGCCTACCGGTTGCGGGGCGACAGCGCACTCGCGAGAGCTTCGTACGACTCGGCGCGCGTGCGGCTCGCGGCGAGGGCCCGGGCGCTCGCGTCCGACGGGTGGATCCTCGCGCAGCTCGCGCTGATCAACGCGCGCCTGGGGCATCGAGCAACAGCGATCGATGACGCGCGTCGCGCTACCACGCTGTCGGCCGAGTCGCGGGCGGACAGCTCCTGGGTCCGCGAGGTCGTCGCCCGAGCGTACGCGCAGGCCGGCGACGCGAGCGCGGCGATCGCCATGCTGGACTCGCTCCTCGCGGTTCCGTCCTGGACCTCCGCGCCCCAGCTCCGCACCGACCCCGACTTCGCGCCGTTGCGCAGCGATCCGCGATTCCAGCGGTT
>JBJMNJ010000241.1:0-15250 GCA_045804325.1 Gemmatimonadaceae bacterium | reverse complement strand
GGCCGCGAACGGCGCTCGTGCTGCCGCGGCCACGACTCGGCGCGCTCAGTGCGTCAGCTGCGGCCGGAGCGCGGTCACCTCGCGCATCATGCGCATGAGGTTGCGCTCCATCGTCGGGTAGTCGAACTCCACCCGCTGCGCCGGTCCACCGTGTACCGGATGCGCACGAAAGTGAAACGGCCGTCGTACGGCGCGTTCGGCTCGAAGCGCATCCACCGCTGCGCCCATCCGGAGGCGACGCCGAGCCCCGTCAGGAGGATGGCGGCGAGCAGCGGGACGAAGACGCGCCTCCGTGGGACGGCCATGCGGGAGACCTAGCCTTATCTAGGCTTTGGAAAATGGAGCGACCTAGGCTGCCTCGGCCGCTTGCTCGCGGCCATAGGTAGTTGCGGCGTCCTACCTCGCGCCACCCGACGGCTTCACGCATCATTCCACTGTCTCCCAAGTAACTGCAACCGCTCCCTCGACCGATTGCTCGATGTCGTCACATCGCTCAATTCCGCGAATGGCTTTGACGCTGCTCGGCGGCGCCGTCTCGCTTGCCTTCGCCACATCAGTCGCGTCCAGTAGGTCCAGCGCCCAGCCGGCAAGTGTTCGGCGCTCAGTTCCTGCGCGGCCTCAGGCGCGAGAAGTCGCAATTTTCGGCACCGCAGCGCCCCTCGACCCGGCCCAGCTCCGCCCCGCCCTCCACTACCGCATGGTCGGCCCCGCCCGCGGCGGCCGCGTCACCACCGTCACCGGCGTCCCCCAGCAGCCCCACACCTTCTACATGGGGAGCACGGGAGGCGGCGTCTGGAAGACCACCGACGCCGGCCAGACCTGGGTGAACGTCTCGGACCCATTCTTCGAGGCCGCGTCGATGGGCGCCATCGACGTCGCCGACTCCGACCCCAACGTCGTCTACGCCGGCACCGGCTCCGAGGGCATCCGCTCCAACGTCTCCATCGGCAAGGGCATCTACATCTCGAGAGACGCCGGCAAGACCTGGAAGCACGCCGGCCTCCGCGAGATGGGGCAGATCGGCTCCGTCGCCGTCCACCCCACGGACCCCAACACGGCGTTCGCCGCCGCCCTCGGCGATCCCTTCAGGCCGACGAACCAGCGCGGCGTCTACCGCACGCGTGACGGCGGGCAGACCTGGCGGCGTGTCCTCTTCGTGAGCGACTCCACCGGCGCCGTGGACGTCGAGCTCCAGCCCGGGAACCCGAACGTCGTCTACGCCTCCATGTGGCGCGGCGAGCGGAAGCCGTGGACCATCATCTCCGGCGCGCGCGAGGGCGGCGTCTACAAGAGCACCGACGGCGGCGACACGTGGCGCAAGCTCACCAACGGGCTACCTAACGAGCTGGTTGGGAAGAGCAACGTCGCGGTAACGGCGGCGATGCCAAGCCGAGTCTACGTGCTGATGGAAGCCAAGCCCGGCAGCGGCCTGTATCGCTCGGACGACGCGGGCGAGACGTTCCAGGCGGTGAACACCACGACGCCCGGCATCATCACGCGCCCCTTCTACTACACCAACCTCACCGCCGACCCGACGAACCCCGACGTCGTGTACGCCGGGGCCGAGGGGTTCTGGCGGAGCACGGACGGCGGGCGGACCTTCCGCACGATGCCGACGCCGCACGGCGACAACCATGATCTCTGGATCAACCCGCGCGACAACGACATCTGGATCCAGTCCAACGACGGCGGCGCCAACGTCACGCTGAACGGCGGGCGTACCTGGAGCACGCAGTACAACCAGCCCACCGGCGAGTTCTACCAGGTCTACCTCGACAACCAGTTCCCCTACCGCCTCTACGGCGCGCAGCAGGACAACACCACCGTCATCACGCCGAGCCTCCCGCCGGGCGGCAGGCCCGACGAGTGGGTGCAGCTCTGGCAGGCCGGCCCCGGGTGCGAGACGGGCCCCATCATCCCACACCCCGTCAACCCCGACACCGTCTACGGCGCGTGCAAGGGGCAGTTCAGCCGCATGCGCCTCTCGAGTGGCCAGGAGCGGCAGTCGTGGGTCGGCGGGCAGTTTCTGTACGGTCATAATCCACGAGATCTCCGTTTCCGCTTTCAGCGCGTCGCCCCTTTCGAGATCTCCCCCTTCGACCCGCGCGTCATCTACCACGGCTCGCAGTACGTCCACCGCACGCGCGACGAGGGCACCACCTGGGAGATCATCTCCCCCGACCTCACCGCGAACGAGCCGTCGAAGCAGGTCGTCCCCGGCACGCCGATCACCATCGACGTCACCGGCGAGGAGTACTACTCCACGCTCTACGTCATCCGCGAGTCGCCCCTCGAGCGCGGCGTCATCTGGACCGGCGCGAATGACGGCCCCGTCGCCGTCACGCGCGACGGCGGGCGCACGTGGAACAAGATGCCGACGATCGGCGACATGCCCGCCGGCGCGCGCATCAACTCCATCGACCCGTCGCGCCACCGCCGCGGCACCGCCTACGTCGCCGCCTACCGCTACCTCCTCGGCGACTGGGCCCCGTATGCGTACAAGACCACCGACTACGGGAAGACCTGGCGGCGCCTGACGACGGGCACGAACGGCATCCCCGCCGACTTCCCCGTGCGCGTCGTGCGCGAGGACCCGGACCGCGAGGGACTCCTCTACGCGGGCACGGAGTTCGGGATGTTCGTCTCGATCGACGACGGCGCGACGTGGCAGCCGTTCCAGCTCGACCTTCCCGTCACGCCGATCAACGACATCAAGGTCCACCGCCGCGACCTGGTGGTCGCGACGCAGGGCCGCGCGTTCTGGATCCTCGACGACCTCTCGCCGCTGCACCAGATGGCCGACCAGCTCGCGAGCGGGCGCGCGACACTGTTCCGGCCGCGCGAGGCCGTCCGCTGGCGCTACTCGCTCTCGAGTGGCGAGCGCGGCGACCTCGTGGACCCGGCCGCGCCGCAGTTCCCGCCGGGGCTCGCCGCCATCGATTACGTGCTGCCGGCGGACTTCGCCGCCGGCAGCGTCGCTACGCTCACGATCTCCGACTCGGCCGGAAGGGTCGTGCGGCAGATCTCCAGCGCGGCGCCGGGAGACACCGTGCGGGAGCCGGCCGAGCCGGGGATGCGGCGGCCGCAGATGGAGCGGGTGGGGACGCCCCGGCTGCCCGCGACGGCCGGCGCCGTGAACCGCTTCTGGTGGGACCTCGCGCACGCCGGCCCCTGGGACACCGAGGCGCGCCGCAGCGGACGCGGCGGCCCGATGGTCGCGCCGGGGACCTACACGGTGCGCCTCACCGCCGGCGCCGACACCGCGACGACCCGCCTCGTGGTCCGCGCCGACCCGCGCACCCTCCGCGACGGGCTCACGAACCGCGACCTCCTGGCGCAGGAGCAGCACAACCTCCGGGTGCGCGACGCCGTCAGCGACGCGCGCCTCCTGCTCCGCCGGGTGCGCGACACCATGAGCCGCAGCCGCTTCGCCGCCGACTCCCCGGCCCTGCGCAGGCTCCAGGACGTGGAGCGGGCGCTGGCGACGCCGACGGTACGCTACTCGCAACCGGGACTGATCGACCAGCTCGGGTATCTCTACGGCATGACGACGCAGGCCGACCAGAAGGTCCCGCGCGACGCCGCCGCCCGGTATGCCGAGCTCCGCGCGCAGCTCGACGCGCTCATCAGCTCGCTCGAGGCCGCGGCCACCGCACCGGGAGGTGCCCAATGACGTCGCCCTTCGCCAGCGCCACCCGCGCCACGCGCCGGCTCGCCACCAGCATCGCGTTCGCCGCCACCGCCGCCGTCGGCGCGGCCTGCGGGGGGGACGACGGCTTCTCCCCGGACGACGAGGACGTCATCGGGCAGTACGAGACGACCCAGTTCATGCTCTTCCGCCAGGCGGACACGCTCGACCTGCTCGCGGAGGGCTCCTTCGTGACCCTGGCGCTGGACGCGAACCGCACCACGTCCGGGCAGTTCTTCGTGTTCCAGGGGAACGACGACGGGACCGACTTCCAGGAGGACCTGACGGGCACCTGGCAGCTCACGGGCACGAAGGTGCTGCTCGACCAGACGGCCGACACGTTCCTCCGCGACTATCCGCTCCACGTGCGGGAGGCCGGCGTCCTGGAGCTCCGCGAGACGGACAACGCCGGCGTGACGCTGGTCATCCGGCTCGAGCGACAGTAGCCGCGCCGCCCACCCGTCCACCGCCGACCCGACGCCCACCGGAGCCCTCATGCGCCGCCTCGCCAAGGTCGCCGCGCTCGCGGCAGCTCTCGCAGCATCCCTCGCGCTCGCCGCGTGCAAGGCGAAGAGCACCCGCGGCGAGAACGACTCGATCCGCGCCACGACGGGCGCCGCCCCCGACAGCGGCCCCGCGCCGGCCGCGGGCCCGGTCTCGACCCCGAGCATCGGGACGAGCGGCGCGGCGGCGAGTGATACGCAGCCGGTGGCGACGGACGCGGTGAAGAAGGACTCGGCGGGGACGAAGCGACCGTAGCCGGCGGCCTGCGGCCGCGGTTCTCGGCGCTTCGCGCCGGTTCTCGGCGGCCCGGGTGCCCGCCAATGGCGGGCGGGTGGCCGCGGTCGCTCACGAGCAACCGGCGAGCGCAGCGAGCCGAGAACCGACGAGCGGCACGGAGTGCCCCGAAGTAGAGAACCGAGCGAAGGCAGGCCATGCGCCGCGAGGAGTAGAGAACCGCGGCGCGCAGCGCCGCCTCTACTCCGCCCGCATCGCCACCAGCGGATCCACCCGCGTCGCCCGCCGCGCCGGGACGATGCATGCGAGCACCGCCACGAGCGCCAGCAGCACGCCGCCGCCGGCCAGCGCGAGCGGGTCCGTCGGGCTGATCTCGAACAGCAGCGACCGCAGCAGGCGCGACGTCGCCAGCGCGCCCGCGAGGCCGATGAGGACGCCCACGAGCGTGAGCGCCATGCCCTCGCGCATCACCATCCGCACCACGTGGCGGCCCGTGGCGCCGAGCGCCATGCGCACGCCGATCTCGCGCGTGCGGAGCGCCACCGTGTAGGCGATCACGCCGTAGATCCCCACCGCCGCCAGCACGAGCGCCACCGTGGCGAACGCGCCGAGCAGCAGCGTGTAGAATCGCGGCTGCGACATCGACTCGGCCACCGCCGCCTCCATCGTCCGCACCTGGTAGACCGGGAGGTCGGCGTCCACGCGCTTCACGCGCTCGCGCGCGGCGGCGGCCACCTGCGTCGGGTTGCCCGTGGTGCGCAGCGTGATCGAGACGTCGCGGAGGGGCACCTGCGCGAACGGCAGGTAGGTCATCGGGCGCACGGGGCGGTCCGGGCCCGCCTCGCGCGCGTCGCCGACGACGCCGATGATCGTGCCGCCGCGGCGCGTCTCGTCGTCGCCGGTCCAGTCGAGGTGGATCTCCTTGCCGATCGGGTCCTCGTTGGCGAACTGGTCCTCGACGAGCGCGCGGCTCACGACGAGCACCGGCGCCGAGCCCTTGCGGTCGGTGTCCGTGAAGCCGCGGCCGCGCAGGAGCGGGATGCCCATCGCCGCGAAGTACTCCGGGCTCGCCGGGCGCACCGTCGTCACTGGCGACTTGGTCTCGTCGCGCGGCGGGTGGCTCGGGATCTCGTAGCTGAAGGCCATGGCGTTGTAGCCGAGCGGGGTGCCGTACGACGCGGCGGCGGCCGAGACGCCGGGGATCTGGCGCACCTCGCGCACGATGGCGGCGGTGACGTCGGCGAGGCGCGTGTGCGGGTACTTCGCCTCGGGGAGCGTGACGTTGAAGGTGAGGACGTGCTCCGGCCGGAAGCCCGGGTCCACCTTGCGCAGCTCGTTGAAGCTGCGGATGAGGAGCCCGGCGCCGGCGAGCAGCACGACCGCGAGCGCGAGCTCCGCGACGACGAGCCCCGCGCGCATGCGCTTCGACTCGCGCCGCCCGGCGGCGCCGCGCGAGCCTTCCTTGAGCGACGCGGCGAGCTCGCCCTTCGCCGCGTGCAGCGCGGGGGCGAGGCCGAAGACGACGCCGGTGATGATCGCCGCGAGGATCGTCGCGAGCAGCACTCGGCCGTCCACGCGCGCCTGCGCCAGGCGCGGCAGCGCCTGACCGGCGAGACGCACGAAGAGCTTCGTCCACCAGGCGGCGAGCCCGAGCCCGACCGCCGCCCCGGCGAGCGACAGGATCGCGCTCTCGGTGACGAGCTGCCGGACGATGCGGCCGCGGCTCGCGCCGATGGCCGTGCGCACGGCGATCTCCGTCTCGCGGCCGGCCGCGCGCGCCAGCAGGAGGTTGGCGACGTTGGCGCAGGCGATGAGCATCACGAACGCGACGGCGCCGAGCAGGACGTAAAGCGGCTTCTTCACCGTTCCGGTGATCTGCTCGTGCAGCGGGACGAGCTTCGCGGTGAAGTTGAGGTTCGTGTTGCGGTTGTCGGCCGCGACGCGCGCGGCGACGGCGTCGAGCTCGGCCTGCGCGCGCTCGATCGACACGCCCGGCTTGAGGCGGCCGGCGGCGACGAGCCACCGCGCGCCGCGGCTCGGCGAGGTCGCGAGCACCGCATCGAGCGAGAACGGCACGTAGACGTCCGTGCCGCCGGGGTAGATCTCCGAGCCGGACAGCACGCCGACGACCGTGTGCGACTCGCCGTTCAGCGTGATGGCGCGGCCGAGGATGGCGGGGTCGGCGCCGAAGCGGCGGCGCCAGAGGCCCTCGGTGAGCACGGCGACCTTCGGCGCGCCCGCCGCGCCGTCCGCCGGCCCGAACGCGCGGCCGAGCGCCGGGCGCATGCGCAGCACCTTGAAGAAGTCGGGGCTCACGGTCGCCGCCTCGAGGCGCTCGGCCTCGGCGCCGCGCTCGGTGAGGTTCATCGCGATGCCGTAGTCGAAGATCGACGTCGCCTCGAACGCCGAGGTGCCGTCGCGCCAGTCGGTGTAGTCGAGCGGCGAGATGGCCTGGCGCCGACCGTTGGACCAGCCGTTCATGCGGACGATGCGGTCCTGCTCCTCGAAGGGGAGCGGGCGCAGGAGCACGCCGTTCACGACGGAGAAGATCGACGCCGTCGCGCCGATGCCGAGCGCGAGCGTCACCACGGCGACGAGCGTGAAGCCGGGCGACTTGAGCAGCTTGCGCACGGCGTAGCGCGCGTCCTGTCGGATCTCGAAGAACCAGTCCATGAGTCGTACCTCCCTCTCGTGACGCCGGTCCAGGTCCCGGCAGTACTCGCGCGTGAACGCCACGTCCCCGAACCGCCGCCGCGCCTCGCGCCGCGCCTCGTCCGCCGGCACCCCGCGCGCGCGCAGCTCGGCCTCCATCATCTCGAAGTGGAAGCCGAGCTCCGCGTCGAGGTCGGCGTCGATCTGCTCCGGATTGCGCGGCAGCCGGAGGACGCGGCGGAGATTGGGGATGGGGCTCATGCGAGCGTGCCCTCCGGGCGGCTCGTCAGGCGCTGGCGGTATCGAGCACCTTGAACACTGCCGCCGCGTACTCGCGCCACGTGGCCGCCTCGGCGCGGAGCTGGCGGCGTCCCTCGGTGGTGAGCTGGTAGAACTTCGCCTTGCGGTTGTTCTCCGAGAGCCCCCACTCGCTCTCGATCCAGCCCTTCCGCTCGAGGCGGTGGAGCGCCTGATAGAGCGCGGCGTCCTCGACGCCGAGGACGCCCTCGGTGCGCTCGCGGATCCACTTCGAGACGGCGTAGCCGTGCATGGGACGCCAAGAGAGCGTCTTCATGATGAGCACGTCCACGGTGCCCTGGACGAGGTCGAGCGAGGTGCGGGCCATGTTCTCCCCTCACGATGTGAGGGGAAGATGGGCGAGGGCCCGATGCTCGTCAATTCTCCATCGTCCCGCGGCCTGTTCGAATTGTGTAATCCATTCGGGGGCCCCGGGGTGACACGGCCACGGTCCCGTTCGGCTCATGCGCTACGTGGTGCTCCTCGCGGCGCTGGCCGCGCTGTCGGCGCGCAGCGTCGTCGGCTGAAGCGACGTCGCCGACGCGCGACGCACCGCTACCTGCTCCAGGTACGCGAACAGCGCCACCACGGCGGCCTGCGCCAGCACGAAGAGCACGCCGAGCCGCGTCGGCGAGAGCGCGCCGCCGAGGAGGAGGGCGACGCTCCCCACGACCCAGAGCGCGTTGGCCACGACCACGGCGCGGGCGCCGCCGAGCGGCGCGGGCGTGCGGCGCGCGAGCCCGACGAGCGACGCGGAGAAGGGGATGAGCAGGACACCGGTCCAGCGAAGAAGGCTCGTGGGGAGTCCGAGCAGCGGCGCGAGCGGGCCGGCCGCCGAGAGGAGCGTCAGGCCCATCGCGCCGCTGGTCGCCGCGTCGAGCAGGAGCATGCGCCGGAGCGGCGCGCCGTCGTTCGTCCGGATGACGTGCATCGAGTCCTCGCGTGAAGTAGGTGGCGCGCAGTATCGGGCGCTCCGGCGCGCGCCTCAATTACGTGCGAGGTAGTTGGCTGCGCGTTCCGCGCGCGCCAATGTTCGGCATGGCCACCTCCGCGCGTCCCGGATCGCCCGCGGGCCCGACGCTCGGCCCGCTGCTCCGCGACTGGCGCCAGCGCCGGCGCCTCAGCCAGCTCGCGCTGGCGCTGGAGGCGCGAGTGTCGCAGCGCCACCTGAGCTTCGTGGAGTCCGGACGGGCGCGGCCGAGCCGGGAGATGGTGCTCCAGCTCGCGGAGGCGCTCGGCGTGCCGCTCCGCGAGCGCAACGAGATGCTGCTCGCGGCGGGCTACGCGCCCGTCTTCGCCGAGCGCCCGCTGAGCGACCCCGCCCTGGGTGCGGCGCGGCGTGCAGTCGAGCGGGTGCTCGCGGCACACGAGCCGTTTCCCGCGCTCGCCGTGGACCGCCACTGGACGCTGCTCGCCGCGAACCGCGCCGTCGGGCCGCTCATGGCCGGCGCCGCGCCCGCGCTCCTCGCGCCGCCGGTGAACGTGCTGCGTCTCAGCTTCCACCCGGACGGGCTCGCGCCGCGCATCGTGAACTACGGCGAGTGGCGCGCGCACGTCCTCGAGCGCCTCCGGCACCAGGTGGACGTGAGCGCCGACCCCGCGCTCGCGGCCCTGCTCGCGGAGCTGCGCGGCTACCCGCTGCCCGCCGCGCATCGCGGCGGCGCCGGGGCCGCCGCGCGGGACCACGGCGGCGTGTTCGTGCCGCTCCAGCTCGAGACGGACGCCGGCGTGCTCTCGTTCATCAGCACCACGACGGTGTTCGGCACGCCCGTCGACGTCACGCTGGCCGAGCTGGCGCTCGAGTGCTTCTTTCCGGCGGACGCGCGCACCGCCGAGCTGCTGCGGGGCGCGTGAGCGCGTCCGTCAGCGGGCCGGGCGCGGATTCCCCATGTCGACCACGAAGCGGTACGTGCCATCCGGCTGCCGCTTCCAGATCGTGAGATACTTGCTGTAGTTCAGGCGCGGCAGGCCGCCGTTGGCGCCCGGGATCGTGATGCGCGCCTCGCCCACGGTGAAGCCGAGGTCGCCGCTCGGGGAGATGTCGCCGAGCACGGGGCCCCACTGGAACTGCGGGTCGCCCTGGAAGGCCCTGCCGTAGCCCTCGCGCACCGCGGCGCCGAAGTCGAAGCCCTTCGGGCTGAACGCCACCGCGTCGTCCGCGACCCAGCGCACGAACGCGGCGCGCGCGCCCTGCTCCGCACCGTTCTTCGCGAACGCGCGGTCCGCGCTCATCACGAGCTCCGCGCTCGGCGCCGGGTCGCCCGGCGCGCCCGGGCCGGGCACCGGCGTCGGGGGCAGCACGATGCTCGACGGCGGCGGCGGCGAGGGGTTGCGGACGTAGGCGAGGATCTTCCACGGCGAGCCGGGGGCGCGGCGCCAGTAGGCGACGTACTGCACGTGGCGGCGCGCGGTGTCCACGCCCGCGCCCTCGAGCTCCGCGTAGCCCATCGTGTAGCCGCGCATGGCGTCGCGCGAGACCTCGGCGTACGCGGGGCGCCAGCGGAGCCGCGCGCCGTTCAGGCCCAGGGTGAGCGCCGCACGCGCGGCCGATCCGCGCGCGACGTTCTGGTTCGGCACGAGCACCGCGGCGTCCTCGTCGAGCCCGCCCTGCACGCTGCCGGCGACGGCGAGCGCGCGGTCGGCGCTGAGGAGGGACTCGCGGGCCGCCGCGGGATCGGTCGGCGTGGGACGGACCGTGGTGCAGGCGGCGAGCAGGAGGAACGGCAGCGCGAGGCGAAGGCGCATCGTACGGAGGCGGGAGTGTGCGTGGAGGGCGTTGGTTGTGTCGCAGGGACGAGCGAGAGCGCGACACGAAACGAGGCGGGGCGCGCCGACGATGGGCGCGCCCCGCTCGATACGTCGCGCGAGCCTCGCGGCCCGTGCGCTCGGTCACATTATCGCGTCACTCGGTCACATTTTCCGGAGCTCGAGGTCGCCGTTGCCGGAGGACATCCGGATCCGGCGCCCGCCCTTCCCGATCGTCGCGCGCATGTTGCGCGAGTCCATGCGGCCGTTGACGGTCATCGGGAAGTCGCTCTCGAGGTGTCCGCTGCCCGTGCTCGTCACGACCTCGCCCTCGAAGCTCGCGGGCACCGCGACGGTGACGCGTCCGTTGCCGGTGCGGAACTCCATGTCGCCGTCGCCGGCGAGCCGCGCCATGCGCACGTCGATGTTGCCGTTGCCGGAGTGCGCGCTCACGGGGCCCGTGGCGGTGTTGATGGTGACGCGGCCGTTGCCGGTCGACGCCTCGACGGGACCGCCGGCGTCCTCGACGAGCAGCGGGCCGTTGCCGGTGGCCGCGTCCACGCGCCCGCGCACGCCCACCACCTCGACGTCCCCGTTGCCGGTGGACGCGCTCGCCTCGGCCGCCGCGACGCGCACGGACACGTCGCCGTTGCCGGATCCGACGCGCACCTTCGCGCCGCGCGGGACGGTGACGGTGAAGCGCGCGCCGACGTTGCTCGAGTTCATGTTGCCGTGCGGGCCGTCGGACTCGCACTCGGCCTCGTCGCCGTAGATGGCGCAGACGGTGACGTTGTCGCCGTCGCGCTTCGTCTCGAAGAAGACGCGGTCCCAGCGGGTGCGCCGCCCGCGCTTCTCGCCGCGGATCTCGACCTGGTCCCCGGTCCCCTCGCGCACATCCACGTCACCATTGAAGGTGAACACGCGCACCCAGGCGCCCGAGGCGAGGCGGGTGCGGAAGGCGAAGGTGGAGTCGGTCTCGGTGGGCTTGTCCTGGGCGATCGCGGGGGCGGCGACGAGGGCACCGGCGACGATGGCGGACAAGAGGAAGCGGGGCATGCGGTCTCCTGGGCTGATTAGCGGATAGCGATACGGATCGCGACCGCGCGAGGTGTCAGGAGGGTTGGATAGCGCGGGGGCGCGGAAGGTTTGCTGGGGGTTGGTGGGGAGCGCGTTCGGCGCGTCCGGCGCCTCCCCCGAGGAGCGAGCGGGCGTCAGCCCGCGAGCGAACCCGCTCCCAGCCGTACCTCGCGAAAGGACGCCGCCGCCGCCACGAATTCCTCGAACAGGCGCCGCATCCTCACGTCCGCATCCGTCAGCACCTCCGGATGCCACTGCACCCCCACCAGGAAATGGTCCTCCGCCGGCGACTCCACGCCCTCGATCACCCCGTCCGGCGCGACGGCCGAGACCAGGAGGCCCTCGCCGAGGTCGCGGATGCCCTGGTGGTGCATGCTGTTGACCTTGTAGCGGCCGGCGCCCGTCGCGTGGGCCAGGCGGGTCCCGTCGGCCACCTCGACGTCGTGGGCGAGGTAGTCGCGCGGCTTGCCGTCGCGGAACGGGAAGTAGTCGTGCTTGAGGCTGCTCGGGCGCTGGGCGGCGAGGTCCTGGTACAGCGTGCCGCCGGCGGCCAGGTTGATGAGCTGGAGGCCGCGGCAGACGCCGAGCACCGGCTTCCGGTCCTGCGTGGCCCAGCGGACCATCGTGAGCTCCACCGTGTCGCGCGGCGGGTCGCTCCGGTCACAGCTCGGGTGGCGCTCCTCGCGGTAGGCCGCCGGGTCGATGTCGGCGCCGCCGGGGAGGAAGACGCCGTCGAGCTCCTCGTAGATGGCTCGGAGCGTCTCCTCGTCCTCGTGAACGAGCGGGATCATCCACGGCACCGCGCCCACCCCGGTGAGGGTGAGGATGTAGCGGTGACTCATCACCCAGCTCGGCGGCAGGCTGTCGGGCAGGCCGCCGATGGCCTGGAGGTTCTGGGTGGGGATGCCGATTACTGGACGACGCATTTCGCTGATCTGCTCACGGCTGCGGTGACGGACGGACACAAGGCAAGATAAGCGCCTCGCGCTGTTCATATGATTGTGGGACGGACGAGGCTGGCGGGCGTCACCGCGAAAGCCACGGACCTGGCGCCGGCGCTCGTAGCTCTCAGCTCATCGCCGGCACGCCGACGCCCTCGGCGGTCTCGACGATGAGATTGTCCACCACCGCCTTCAGATCCCCCGTCTCCCGAAAGACCGCCAGCTGCCTGTCGGCCGACGTCCCCTCCTCGAGCACCTTGAACGCGTACTCCACCTCCCGCCGCGAGCCGAGCTCGTCGAGGACGTCGTCCACGAACCACTCCAGCAGCTCGCGGATGAGCGAGCGCGCGGGCTGCTCGACGTCCTTGCCGAAGTCGATGAGGTTGCCCTCGACGCCGTAGCGCGCCGCGCGCCACTTGTTCTCCTCGATCAGCGCCGACGGGTAGATGCGGAACGTCATGTTGTCCCGCCGCAGGCGCCACAGCTTCGCGACGATCGCCTGGAGGATCGCCGCCACCGCCACCGCCTCGTCGATGCGCGTGCAGACGTCGCAGACGCGGAACTCGAGCGTCGGGAAGGCGTGGTGCGGGCGCACGTCCCACCAGATCTTCGAGCCGTTCGGGATGCAGTTCGTCCTCACCAGCGACTCGAGCAGCTCCTCGTAGTCGCCGTGCCCGCGCAGGATGGGCGGGATGCCCGTGCGCGGGAAGTTCTTGAAGATGACCGAGCGGTAGCTCTTGAGGCCCGTCAGCCGCCCCATCCAGAACGGGCTCGACGTCGAGAGCGCGAGCACGTGCGGGCAGAAGTAGCGCGACACGTTCAGCGCGTCGATGAGGAACTCCTTGTCCTCGATGCCGACGTGGACGTGCGTGCCGAAGATGAGGAGCTGCTGCGCGAGGTCCTGGAGGTCCTGCTTCACGCCCATGTAGCGCTCGAGCGGCGTGATCTCCTGGTCGATCCAGCTCGAGAACGGGTGCGTCCCGGCCGCGGCGACGCGCAGGTCGCTCTTGGCCGCGAGCCCGATCACGATCCCGCGCAGCCGCACGAGCTCCCCGCGCAGGTCCGCCGGCGTCTGGCAGACCTTGCTCCCGATCTCGACCATCGACTGGTGCAGCTCCGGCTTCACCTCGCCGAGCTTCACGTGGTCGTGGTCGAGGATCTCCGTGATGTAGGAGCGCAGCTCGCGCGTCTGCGGGTCGATGATCTGGTATTCCTCTTCGATCCCGAGCGTCAGGGAGGGTGCTTTCATCCTGGAGGGCTCCTCTTCGACTGCGTACTGCGTACTTCGTACTGGGTACCAACGAGCTCGGGCCGACCGGTACACGCCTCCCGGGGGTTCTCGTACGCAGTACGCAGTACGCAGTGCGAAGTACGCAGTACGAAGTACGCAGTCATCGCCTTTCCACCACGAACGTCGGCACCTGGCTCCCCCCACCCGCCGTCACGTTCAGCAGCGCCGCCGTCGACAGCCTCGTCAGGCAGCCGTCCACGAACTCCCCGTGCGCCACGTACGGCGCCGTGTCCACCATCCGCTCGGCCACCACCACGCGGCCGTCCACGAGGCTCGGGTAGGGCTCGCGCTCGAGCGCGATGCGCCGCTGGACGATGTACGGCGTGCGGAGCGCCGTCGCCAGGGCCTCGCGCCAGGCCGGCGCGTCGACCTCCCAGCCGAGGACGATCCCCTTCCCGCCGTATTCGTCGTTCGGCTTGAGGACGAGGTCGTCCTTGTTCGACTCCGCCCACGGCACGAGGTCGATCTCGTGCCCGTCGAGGGTCGTCTTGCGCTCCTCCACCACGCGCGTCCACGGGACGTGGCGCGCGATCGCGTCGCGGGCGTCGTGGTCGAAGAGGCCGGCGTTGCGCTCGTCGCTCAGCACGGCGAGGCTCGCCTTCTTGTGGAGGATCTTGCACGACGGCGGGTTCACCATGCACACCGCGCGGTCCCGCACCGCGCGCAGCACGGCGGCGTCCACGCCCACGCGGACCACGAGCTCGTGCAACAGCCCCCGCTTGTAGACCCGGTCCCCCGGGCCGCCGTCCCCGTGGAGGCGGCCGCCGCGGTACTCGGCGTCCTGCGGGCTCGCGATCACCGCGGCGATTCCATTGGCCTGCATGTACTGCTGAAAGAGCAGAAACTCGCTCTGCGTCGGCACGTCCTCCCAGTCGAGGATCGCGACGCGCGGGAGCTCGCGGCGGCCGCTCCACTCGTGGTACGCCTCGAGGAGGGCGTTCACCGTGTTGTGCCGCGCGGGCAGCGCTCTGACGTCGTACAGGCGATAGAACGGGCGCATCGCCGGCAGCCCGAGGAACACCTCGGTGAGCACGTCGTTGTAGCCCGCGCCCGCCGGCGTCTCGGCGTTGTACTCCGTGAGGGCGATGCCTCCCTGTCCGGCGAAGAACGCGTCGACGCGCGAGACGGGGCTTGGCGCGCGGAAGCCGGGGTCCACACGCACGAGTCGCCGCTCCCACTCCTCGAGCCGAAGCTGGTCGAGCACCGCGTCGTCCTCGAGTGCCGCCTCGTGCGCCCGGCGGAACGCCCGCACCACCGCCATCACGCGCTGCTGGAGGAACCGGTACTGCCCGGCCCCCATGAAGCGCGGGCGGAGCACGGTGCACAGCGGCCGGTCGCCGAAGTAGAGCCCGCGGCGGCGGAGCTGCTCGTCGAGCTGCGCCTGCGTCTCCTGCCCGAGCTCGTCGGTGAGGAGCTCGTGATAGCGCTCGACGACGCCCGGGTCGACCGCGGCCGGAGCGCTCACGTGACCTGCCGGCCGAGGAGGAACGCGCCGCGGCGCACGTCGGGCACCTGGCGCGGCTCCTTCGCGAGGCGAATCACCAGGTCGGCCATCTTCTGCACCGTCCACTCGAAGTAGTGGGGCGTGAGCGAGTTGATGTCCATGTCCGGCGCGGGGTTCATGAAGTCGATCACGTACGGGACGCCGTCGCGCACCGCGAACTCGAGCGAGCACATGTCGTAGCCGAGCGCGTTCATGAGCGTGAGCGAGTCGCGGACGATGCGCTCGCCGAGCGCGGGCGAGAGGTGCTCGTGCTCGACGTGGTACCGGCGCTCCTTGGGGTCGTACTTCATGGGGAGCACCGCCTCGCGCCCGATGGC
>JBJMNJ010000240.1:0-2822 GCA_045804325.1 Gemmatimonadaceae bacterium | reverse complement strand
CAACCCGTTCGCGGACGTCGGCTTCCTCAGCCGCGACGAGTAGGGACCCCGCAGCACTTCAGGGGTGGGAGCGCCCGGCGCAGCACGCGCCGGGCGCTCTCCGTTTCGGGGGCCGCGGCGTTCGCCTTGACGCCCCCCGCGGTGCGCTCGAAGTTGGGCCATGCTCGGCTGGCTCCTCGCGCACCCGTGGATCGCGGGCGCCGCCGCGGTGGCGGGCTCGCTCGTGGCCGGCCGCCGGTGGCTGCGCCGCTGGGCGAACCGCGCCGCCGCGCGCGCCGCGCTCCGCCACCGCGCGCGCATCGACCGCTTCAAGCTCACGCGGAAGCCGTTCGTCACCGCGGCGCTCCTCGCGGACGAGCGCGTGGCGCAGGCGGTGCGCGAGCACGCGGTGGAGCACCACCTCCCGAAGCGGCTCGTGTGGCAGCGCGTCGAGGAGTACGTGGACGAGATCGTCCCGTTCTTCAACATCATCGCCTACTACAAGATCGGGCATCCGATCTCGCGGCTGCTGCTGAACCTCTTCTACAAGGTGACGGTGGAGCACGCGGCGCCCGGGGCGCAGGCGGCGCTGCCCCGGGACGCGATCGTCGTCTACCTCATGAACCACCGCTCGAACGCGGACTACGTGCTGGTGGGCTACGCGCTCTCGGGGCGGGTGGCCATCTCGTACGCGGTGGGGGAGTGGGCGCGCGCCTTCCCGCTGGAGCACATCTTCAAGAGCTTCGGCGCGTACTTCATCCGGCGCCGCTACCGCGAGCCGCTCTACCACACGGTGCTCGAGCGCTACGTGCAGCTCATCACGAGGCACGGCGTGACGCAGGGAATCTTCCCGGAGGGCGGGCTCACGCGCGACGGGCGCCTGCGCCCCGCGAAGATCGGGCTCCTCGACTACATCCTCGGCGTGGGGCGCGACGGCGGGGCGCGGAAGCGGATGTACGTCGTCCCGGTCGCGATCAACTACGACCGCGTGCTCGAGGACCGCTCGCTCCTGCGCGAGCTCGAGGCGCGCGGCGGGGGGCGCCGGACGCCGCTGCTCCAGCAGCTCGCCGAGGTGACGCACTACGTCCTGTGGAACGCGGCGCGGCTGCTCGGCGGGCGGTGGAAGCGCTACGGCCGGGCGGCGGTGACGATCGGGGAGCCGGTGCCCCTCGCGCCCTGGTTCGCCGAGCAGGAGCGGCGCGGCGCGTCGCTGTTCGATCTGCCGCGCCCGGAGCGGCTCGCGCGGGTGCAGGCGCTCGCGGACGACGCGATGTCGCGGATCGGGGCGATCATCCCGGTGACGCCGGTGCCGCTCGCGTGCGCGGCGATCCAGAGCCTCGGCGCGGACTTCATCGGGCACCGGGCGCTGCTGGAGCGCATGGAGGAGATGCGCGACGTCCTCGTGGAGCTCAACGCGCGGGTGCTCCGCGCCGACCGGGACATCGCCGAGACGTTCGACCGGGCGTGGCGGATGCTGCGCATGCGCCAGATCCTCGTGCGCCAGGGGGAGGGCTACGCGGTGCTCGGCCGCCAGCGGCAGCTCGTCGCCTACTACGCGAACAGCATCGCCCACCTGCTCGGGCCGTTCGAGGCGGGGGTGCGGGCGAGGGACATCCTTCCGCTGGAGGCGATCCTCGACTAGCGGCGCGCAGCGCCGCGGTCCTCTACCCCGAAGCCGCGTACGGCTCCTCGGCATCCCGTTCTCTACTTCGCGGCCCTGCGGGCCGCTCGTCGGTCTTCTACTTCGCGCCGCTGCGCGGCGCTCGTCGGTTCTCGGCGCCTTTGGCGCCGGTTGCTGATCGGCAACCACCGGCCGCAGGCCGGTCTCAACCGACGAGGCGCGCGGAGCGCGCCGACGTAGAGAACCGACGAGCGGGGCGAAGCCCCGCGACGTAGAGAACCGAGCGCTGAGGAGCCGTGAGCGACGAGGAGCCGAGAACCACGGCCCGCCAGGGCCGTAAGTGCGCTCTCCGCCGCAGCTTGACACCCGCCGCTCGTCCGGGTACTTTTCCCAGTCTCCACCGCCCCGCTCGGGGGCGTTTTCTGTTGCTCGATCGACCCTACATGCCGACCATCAACCAGCTCGTCCGTCGGAGCCGTCAGGACGTCGCGCGGAAGGACAAGTCGCCGGCCCTCAAGGCGAATCCGTTCCGCCGCGGCGTGTGCACGCGCGTCTACACCACGACCCCGAAGAAGCCGAACTCGGCGCTCCGGAAGGTGGCGAAGGTGCGTCTCACGAACGGCTTCGAGGTGATCGCGTACATCCCGGGCGAGGGCCACAACCTGCAGGAGCACTCGATCGTGCTCGTGCGCGGCGGCCGCGTGAAGGACCTGCCGGGCGTGCGCTACCACATCGTGCGCGGGACGCTGGACGCCGCCGGCGTGCAGGGCCGCAACAAGAGCCGCTCCAAGTACGGCACCAAGAAGCCCAAGGCCGGCGCCGGTGGCGCCGCCGCGAAGGGGGGTAAGAAGTGAGCCGCCGCAAGTCCGCCGTGAAGCGCCCCGTCCTCGCGGACGCGCGCTACGACAGCCAGACCGTCTCGAAGTTCATCAACGCCATCATGTACCAGGGCAAGAAGTCGACTGCCGAGCGGATTTTTTATGGCGCGATGGACATCGTCGAAAACAAGACTTCGCAGCCCGGCGTAACGATCTTCAAGCAGGCACTGACCAACCTCAAGCCGGCCGTCGAAGTGAAGAGTCGGCGCGTCGGTGGCGCGACCTACCAGGTGCCCGTCGAAGTTCGTCCCGATCGTCGCACCGCGCTGGCGATGCGTTGGCTGATCACTTTCTCCCGCGGTCGCAACGAGAAATCCATGGCGGAGAAGCTCGCTGCCGAAGTG
>JBJMNJ010000239.1:0-8738 GCA_045804325.1 Gemmatimonadaceae bacterium | reverse complement strand
AGCGCGGGGGGCGGGGCGGCCGCGGCGGCGCGCGGCGTCCCGTTAGGCGCGGCGCGCGGCCGGCGCGGGCGCCGCTCGGGCTCCGGGACGGCGTGCGCCACGTAGCTCCCCGCCCCCACGCGCCGCGTCACGAACCCCTCGGCGACGAGCTGCGAGAACGCCGCCTCGACGGTGTTGCGCGAGACGCCGAGGTCGCCGGCGAGGGTGCGGGCGGACGGCAGGCGGTGCCCGCCGGGCAGCGTCCCGTCGAGCACGGCGTCGCGGAGGCGCGTGTAGATCTGCCGGAAGAGCGGCGACCCGTCGCTCCCGGCGAGCTCCGCGAACGGCGGGACGATGGCGCCAGCAGCACGTTTCATCTCGACCCCGAATGGCACTGTCTTCGGGACAATATTGCGTGCTCGGACGGTACCGTCGAGGGGACATGGTTCTCGGCCCTCGGCCCTCGGCCCTCGGCCGCTGAGCGGCGTACGCGGCGTGGCGGCCTTGTACGCCGTCCGCGCCGCGAGGAAGCCGGTGAGCAGGCCGAGGGCCGAGGGCCGAGGGCGATTAGGTTGCTCGCGTGACTCTCCACCGCGCGCATCTCACCGCCCGGCTCCAGCTCCTCGCCGTCGCGGCGCTGTTCTCCACCGGGGGCGCGGCGATCAAGGCGACGGCGCTCGCCGGCTGGCAGGTCGCGAGCTTCCGCTCCGGCGTCGCCGCGCTCGTGATCTGGGCGGTCGTCCCGGCGGCGCGGCGAGGGTGGACGCGCCGCACGTGGCTCGTCGGCGCCGGGTACGCGCTCACCATGGTCTCGTTCGTCGTCGCCAACAAGCTGACGACGGCCGCCAACGCGATCTACCTCCAGTCGGCGGCGCCGCTCTACATCCTGCTCCTCGGGCCGCTGCTGCTGCGCGAGCCCGTGCGCCGCCGCGACGTGGTCTTCATCGCCGTCGTCGCGTTAGGCCTCGCGTGCTTCTTCTTCGGCGAGTCCCCGGCCGCCGCCACGGCGCCCGACCCGCGGCGCGGGAACCTCGTCGCCGTCCTCAGCGGCATCGGGTGGGCCGCGACGGTGATGGGACTCCGCTGGATCGGCGCGAACGACGAGGCGGGGAGCACGTACCCGGTCGTCGTCGCGGGGAACCTGCTCGCGTTCCTCGTGTGCCTCCCGCTCGCGCTCCCCGTCGGCCCCACGCGCCCCACCGACTGGCTCGCCATCGGCTACCTCGGCGTCTTCCAGATCGGGCTCGCCTACATCCTCATGGCCGCGGCCATCCGCCACGTCGCCGCGTTCGAGGCGTCCGCGCTCCTGCTGCTCGAGCCGGCGCTGAGTCCCGCGTGGGCGTGGCTGGTCCACGGCGAGCGCCCGGGACCGCTCGCTCTGCTCGGTGGCGCGCTCATCATGGCGGCGACGCTGGTGAAGACGCTCGTCGAGTCGCGCGGCACGCGCGTGGCGTCCCCGCACCCGGGGTCGCCGGACTAGGTCGCGGCGGGCATGCTGGCGGCGTGCACCATGGGCTCCTACCTTGGGCGACCCCCGCCGCGAGAAAGCTCTCATGCGTCCCGTCCGTCTCGTCGCCCCCGCGCTCTGCGCCCTGCTCTGCACGGCGCTCGCGCCCGCCGCCGCGCAGACGGCGGACACGGCCGCCGCCGTCCGCTGGCGGGTCCTCGCCGCGCAGATCGGCCGCCGCATCACCGAGGCGCGCGCGGCCGCGCCAGCCGCCGTCGCCGCGCGGCCCGACGTCGCGTCGGCGCGGCCCAACATCCCGGGCCGCAACGCCGTCCTCATGAGCGTCGCGATGTACCTCGCCGCCGACTCCGCCGCCGCGGACCCCGCGCGCCCGGCGCCGCGGGCCGCGGTCGCCGCGGCCGCGGCCCTCGTGCTCAAGCGGTTCACGGAGGGGACGGGCCCCGAGGCCGAGCGGCACCTCGCGGAGGACCTCGCGGCGGCGCGGCGCGCGGGCGCCTCCGAGGCGAGCGTGCAGGCCGGCGTGCGCGTCGGGCGCGCGGCGGCCGAAAGGGCGATGCGGTGGGACGAGCGCCGGCGCGCCGGCGCGCCGTGGACCGGCACCGTTCCGGTGGGCGCCGGCATGTGGCGGAGCGCGCCCGGCCGCGAGCCCGCCCTCGTCGTGCGCCTCGCCGAGTCCCCGCTGCTGCTCGACTCGATCTCCCAGTTCCGCCCGCCGCCGCCGCCCGCCTTCGGCTCGCCGGAGTTCGGCGCCGCGCTCGACGAGGTGCGCCGGGTCGCGCGCGAGCGCACGGCCGAGCAGGCGCGCCTCGCGCGGGAGTGGATCTCGCGGCAGCCGCAGGAGCTCTGGGACCCGATCGTCGCGGCGGCGCTCGTGCGCGGGCGCGCGTCCGAGCGCGACGCCGCGCGGGTGTACGCGCTGATGTACGCGGCGGCGAACGACGCGAACCTCGCCTGCACCGACGCGAAGTACCATTACTTCGCGATCCGACCGACGCAGGCCGACTCGACGATCGCGCTCGTGGACTCGGTCCCGCTGCCGAACCACCCGTCGTATCCGTCGGGCCACGCCTGCATCTCCAGCGCGAGCGCCGAGGTGGCGGGGTACTTCCTGCCCGCCGAGCGGGGCGAGCTGCGGCGGCTCGCGGAGGAGGCGGCGATGTCGCGCCTCTGGGGCAGCGTGCACTTCCGCTTCGACAACGAGACGGGCCTCGCGCTCGGACGCCGCGTCGCGCAGTACGCCATCGAGGAGGAGGCCTCGGGCCGGCTGAAGGCGCGGTGGCGTTGAGCGCGGCGCGGGGTTAGGCTCCCGGCCCACGGCCGCCGCTCCGCCGAGGGCCGCAGGCTCACCCGACCCGCACGCCGATGCCCTCCCAGATCGCCGTCCTCATCACCCACGGCATGGGCAGCCCCGACGCGGGGTTCGCCACCGGCCTCATCGATCGCCTGCGCCGCCGGCTCGGCGACCGCGTCGCCTCGCGCGTCGTCTTCGAGCCCTGCCACTGGTCGCCCATCCTTCAGGTGCACCAGGACGAGATCTGGCAGCGGCTCACCGAGTCCGGGAAGCCGATGGACCAGAAGTGGGCGCGCCGCTGGATCGTCAGCGCACTCGGCGACCCGGTGGGCTACCTCTCGGGCTACATGCAGAATGGCGCGCCCGTGTACCTCAAGGTGCACGAGTGCGTGCGCGCGTCGCTCGAGCGCCTCGCGACGAAGCTCGAGCGCGCCGACGAGACGCCGCTCGCCGTGCTCGCGCACTCGCTCGGCAGCGTCGTCGTGAGCAACTACCTCTGGAACGAGCAGCGCGCCTCCGGCGAGGTGGTGCCCGCCTCCGGCAGCGCGACGCCGGCCGCCGCGGTCGAGAAGCGCGCGGCGATGGGGCAGACGCCGTTCGAGCGCATGGAGACGCTCACGACGCTCGTGACCTACGGGTCCACGATCCCGCTCTTTCTCCCGCCCGTGACGCCGCTCGAGTGCGTGCAGCTCCCGCGCGCGACGCTGCCGCCGCAGCTCCGCTCCGTGGCGCGCTGGCTCAACGTCTACGACCCGGACGACCTGCTCGGCTACCCGATCTCGGCCGTGTGGGACGACCTCAAGGGCACCGTCATCGAGGACATCGCGATCAACGCGGGCCCCTTCCCCCTCTCCGAGACGCCGCTCTCGCACGGCTTCTACGACCGCGACGCGGACTTCATCAAGCTGGTCGCCGCGGAGATCGAGAAGGTGCTGGAGGTGCCGGACCAGGGGATGCCGGGGGTGACGGGCTCGTGGGCACTACCCAGAGCCCCCTAGGGTGAGGAACTCCCGCGCCGGGACGTAGATTGTCTCGCCATGGACCTCCTCTGGCGCTACCTCCGCGGCTACTGGAAGCTGGTGCTCGTCGCGCTGCTGCTCGCGGCGACCAACCAGGTCTTCTCGCTGCTCGACCCGCTGATCTTCCGGCACGTCATCGACGACTACGCGACGAAGCACGACCGGTACACGGACCGCGAGTTCTTCCGCGGCGTCATCGTGCTGCTCGGCGCGGCCGTGGGCGTGGCGTTCGTCTCGCGCGTCGCGAAGAACTTCCAGGACTACGTCGTCAACGTCATCACGCAGCGCCTCGGCGCCCAGCTGTACGGCGACGGCATCCGCCACACGCTCTCGCTCCCCTACCAGCTCTTCGAGGACCAGCGGAGCGGCGAGACGCTCGGCCGCCTCCAGAAGGTGCGCGCCGACGTCGAGAAGTTCGTCACGATCCTCGTCAACCTGCTGTTCGTCACGCTCGTCGGCGTGGTGTTCGTGATGATCTACGCGTGGAAGGTGCACTGGAGCATCGCGCCCGCGTTCCTCCTCACCGTGCCGCTCCTCGCGGTCATGAGCATGACGCTCGGCCGGAAGATCAAGGCGGTGCAGAAGACCATCGTCGCGGAGACGACGGCGCTCGCCGGCGCGACGACGGAGTCGCTGCGCAACATCGAGCTCGTGAAGAGCCTCGGCCTCGCCCCGCAGGAGATCCGGCGCCTCAACGACACGACGGGGAAGATCCTCCAGCTCGAGCTGCGGAAGGTGCGCTACCTGCGCAGCCTCAGCTTCATCCAGGGCACGACGGTGAACTTCCTCCGCACGTGCATCCTGCTGCTGATGCTCTATCTCATCTTCCAGCGCGAGATCACGGTCGGGCAGTTCTTCTCGCTCCTCATCTACTCGTTCTTCATCTTCGGGCCGCTCCAGGAGCTCGGCACCGTCATCAACACCTGGCGCGAGACGGAGGCGAGCCTCGAGAACTACCGGAAGCTGCTCGCCCTGCCGTCCGAGCCGCGCCCGGCGAACCCCGTCCGCGTCGGCGGGCTCCGGACGCTCGCCTTCGACGGCGTGACGTTCACGCACCAGTCGGGCTCGGCCCCTGCGCTGGCCGAGGTCTCGTTCGAGGTGCGCCGCGGGGAGACCATCGCGTTCGTGGGCCCGAGCGGGAGCGGGAAGACGACGCTGGTGAAGCTGCTCGTGGGGCTCTACCGCCCGCAGCGTGGGCGCGTGCTCTACGACGGGCACGCGAGCACGGAGGTGGACCTCGACGCCTTCCGCGAGCGCATCGGCCTCGTCACGCAGGACACGCAGCTCTTCAGCGGGACGATCCGCGAGAACCTCACGTTCGTGCGCCCCGACGCGACCGACGAGGAGTGCCTGCGCGTGCTGCACCAGTCGGCGGCGCAGACGCTGCTCGCCCGGGCGGACAAGGGTCTCGACACGGTGATCGGCGAGGGCGGGGTGAAGGTGTCCGGCGGCGAGCGCCAGCGCCTCGCGATCGCCCGCGCGCTGCTGCGCCACCCGCACCTCCTGGTGTTCGACGAGGCGACGAGCGCGCTCGACTCCCTCACCGAGGAGGAGGTGAGCCGCACGATCCGCGAGGTGGCGTCCCGGCGCGAGGCGGTGACGATCCTCATCGCGCACCGCCTCTCCACGGTGATGCACGCCGACCGCATCCACGTGCTCGAGCGCGGCCGCATCGTGGAGAGCGGGCGCCACGAGGAGCTGCTCGCGGGAACGGGGCTCTACTACGCCATGTGGCGGCAGCAGGTGGGGGAGCGCGAGGCGGGAAGGGAGCTGGCGGCGCGGTAGAGGGGCGGCGCTTCGCGCCGCGGTTCTCTACTCCGGGCGGCGCTTCGCGCCGCGGTTCTCTACTCCGGGCGGCGCTTCGCGCCGCGGTTCTCTACTCCGCGCGGCGCATCGCTCCGCTTCCTCCGGTTCTCTACGTCGCCGCGCTGCGCGCGGCTCGTCGGTCCTCTACGTCGGGCACTCCGTGCCGCTCGTCGGTTCTCGGCTCGCTGCGCTCGCCGGTTGCTCGTGAGCGACCGCGGCCACCCGCCCGCCTTCGGCGGGCACCCGGGCCGCCGAGAACCGACGAGCGCCGCGTCGAGGCGCGGCGGTGCGCGGTGTCGCATCGGTGCGGCACCCGACCCCCCGATGTCGCACGGGTTCGGCGCCGGCGTGCGCGTGCGCGGCGGACCGGCGCGGCGCGTCGCGCGCGCGCCGCGTGCCCGTCGACCCGCGCCCGATCGCGCGCTGCCTAACGCGCCGTGGCGCCGCGACGTGGCACGTGCCCTGCCTCCGCACCGGACCGTCTACTCACCTGCCGGAGGGTCCGAGATGTCGAGCCGCAGCGGAGCCAGCGAGATCAACGGCACGGGTGGCCCGCGCGACGCGCGGCCGCGACGGCGGGCGCGGGTCGCCCGCGCGGCCGGGGCCTTCCTTCTTCTGGCGGGTGTGCTGACGGCCTGCGACCCCGACCGCCTAACGGGTCCTGCCGGGCTGGACGTGGCCGGCGCGGCGCCGCCGATCGGCGACAGGGAGCCGGCGCCCACGCTGCTCGAGGTGACGGAACCCGTCGGGGCGGGGAACGACGGGACGGAGAACGCCATCCCGTTCGAGGGGACCGAGCAGAACACGTGCAACGGCGACGTCGTGCCGGTGCGCGGCACGGTGAGCTACGCCTTCTTCGTCTCGGACGGCGACGTCACGCACCAGCGCGTACAGTTCCACTGGGTCGTCGACGGCGAGAGCATCGGCACCGACCACGTCTACCACGGCTCCTCGCAGTACATCGAGGACCTCAACGTCTCGCTCCTCCCGATGTCGCAGACGTTCGTGCACAACGTCACGCTGCAGAGCCCCGATCGCACCGTGCCCGACCTGCGCATGAAGTTCCTCTTCCACCTGACGATCAGCGGCACGGGCACGCCGACGGCGACCGTGGAGAAGGGGCCGACGGAGGAGTGTCGGTAGGCTCCGCACGGCGAGCCGCGACGCGACGCTCGCGAAGCGACGAGGCCCCGCGCCACATCGCGCGGGGCCTCGCCGTGCTTCAGTGCACGGCCCGCATCACGGCGACGCGATGCACGTCGCCATCACCTGGCCCGACACGGTGTCGATATTGTCGTTGTTCCTGAACGTGATCGACCAGCCCGTGCCACTCGACCGCGATTTCAGCACGGTGAGACTGATGTCGCCGACCGGGAGGGGATTCACGGTGAAGTCGTACACGGCACCGATCGCCTTCTTTCCGATCGGGCAGGCCGCGCTCACGTCGCTCCTGGAATTGGGCCCCACCGTGACGGACTGCGGTGGCCCCTCCTCCAACGTGGCGGCACCCGACGGCCCCTGCGGGCCCTGCGGGCCCTGCAGGCCGGCCGGGCCCTGGGGGCCGGTGGCGCCCGTCTGACCTTGCGGTCCGGCGGGACCGGCCGCGCCGGTCTCACCCTTGTCGCCCTTCACACCCTGAGGACCCTGTGCGCCCTGCGGGCCGGCATCACCGGTCTCGCCCTTCGCACCGACCGGCCCCTGTGCACCGGCCTCGCCCTGGGGACCCTGGGGCCCGGTGGCGCCGGTCTCACCCTGCGGACCGGCAGGGCCAGCGAGGCCTTGCGTCCCCTGGGGACCGATCTCGCCCTGCACGCCCGTCGCGCCCGTCAGGCCCTGCGGTCCCTGATCGCCCTTGTCGCCCTTGTCGCCCTTCAGGCCCTGGATGCCCTGTTCGCCCTTGGGGCCGTTGTCACCCTGGGGACCCTGCGGACCGACGGCGCCCGCCGGTCCCGTGGCGCCGGTCGGCCCGACGTCGCCCTTGTCGCCCTTGTCGCCCTGCGGGCCCTGCGGTCCGATCGGGCCCGTCTCGCCCTGGATGCCCTGAGGCCCCTGTGGGCCGACGGCTCCGGTCTCCCCCTTCTCTCCCTGCGGCCCCTGTGGGCCGACGGGACCGACGGGACCGACCTCACCCTGCGGTCCCTGGGCGCCGGTTGCGCCCGTAGCGCCGGTGGCGCCGGTCTCGCCCTTGTCGCCCTGCGGCCCGACGGGCCCGATGGGCCCGACGTCGCCCTGCGGTCCCTGGGCGCCCTGCGAGCCCGTCTCGCCCTTGGGACCCTGGGGTCCCTGCGGTCCCGTGGGGCCGGTCGCACCGGTCGCACCGGTCGCACCGGTCGCACCGGTCGCACCGGTCGCACCGGTGGCGCCCGTGGCGCCCGTCTCTCCCTGCTCACCCTGAGGACCCTGAGGACCGGTGGCGCCGGTCGGGCCCGTGGCGCCCGTGGCGCCCGTCGCGCCGGTTTCGCCCTTCACGCCCTGCGGCCCCTGCGGGCCGACCGGGCCCTGGATGCCCTTCTCGTTCCAGCTGAACGGCACGTGCGAGGTGCTCGTGCAGTTCGCCGGCGTGTTCGGCTCCTTGATGCGGTACACCGTGCCGCTCGTGAGGACGTAGCACGCGTAGATGATCTTGTCGGTGGCGGTCTGCGCGGCCGACACCGCCGGCACCGCCATGGCGACGGCGCCGACGGCCAGCGAGGAGAGGAAGAGCGCGAGCGGCGCGCGCGCGCGCGGCTCGTTAGGCGGGAACCTCATGGGGATGTTGCTCCGGCAGGTGACTGCGTGGGGACTGCGGTGTGGGGGAGGTGCGGTGCGGCCCGCTGGCTACGGCCTGGCCGCGGCGGCTGCGGCAGCCTGGTCGAGCTCCGCCTCTACCTGGTCCAGCGTGAGCGCGAGGGCGGCGAGGTCCGCGCCCTCCGCCGACTCGAGTCGGCCGGCGATCAGCTTCCGCGCGAGGCCGAGCTGCCGGCGCGCCACCGCGTCGTGTCCGGCGTCGAGCGACTCGGCCAGCGCGTCCAGGTAGCCGCGCAGCTCGAGGCGCGCGCGCGCGTCGGCGAGCGACGGGAGGAGTCGTCCCGATGCGTCCGCCAGCAGCCCGCCCGCGGCGCCCGGCGCCAGCGCGGCGGGGGAGGCCGCGGCCGCCACGGCCGCGCTCGCGGCCGGCTCGCTCGGGGGCCGCGTC
>JBJMNJ010000238.1:0-6599 GCA_045804325.1 Gemmatimonadaceae bacterium | reverse complement strand
GGCGCGCTGAAGATGCGCGCGAGCTCCATGACGAGCGCCGTGCCCGAGCCGTCGTCGTTCGCGGCCTCGCCCCAGCCGATGCCGTCCATGTGCGCGCCGACGATGTACATCTCGTCGGGGTGCGTCGCGCCCACCTTCGTGCACCACACCTCCTGCCGCTCGCCCGGCGCGCTCGGCTGCGCGTTGAGGCGGCGGAGGCGCGCGTCGGGCTGCGCCAGCGAGTCGGTGTTCACGCCGATGGGCGCGAGGGTGCCGCGGAGGCGCCCGCCACCCTGCGCGCTCGTCGGGATGCGCCGCCCGGGGGTCTGCGACGGCGAGGTCGGGGTGCGTGGCGCGGGCGGCTGGTAATCGTACGTGAGGCGCTCGGTGTTGGTGCAGCCGTAGCTCTTCAGCTGCGCCTCGATCCAGTCGATCGCCTGACGATTCCGATCGGTGCCCTGTCTTCTATCGCCGAACTGCGTGAGCCCCTTGATCGTCGCCTTGTACCGCTCGAGGTCGAGTCGCCCGACGAGCGTGCGGATGGCGGCGGTGTCGGCGGTCGAGAGCGGGTCGGCCGCCTGCCCCGAGCTCGCCGAAGGGTTCTGAGCGCCGGCGGACGCCGCGAGCGTGACGAGCGCGAAGGCGACGTGCTTCGAGCGGGAGCGTGCGGATGCGCGCACCGTGGGACTCCGATGTGGGTTCGAGTGTGTGTGATCTGGGTCACACACTCTAGCACGCGAGCACCCGCGCCGCGAGCGGGGAAGCGACCGACAGGAGCCAGTGGCGAGATCAGGGGTCTTGCCTGCGCAGGCGCTCCACGACGCGCGCCGCGGTCCGCGCCGCGATCGCCTGGATCGTGAGCGACGGGTTCACGGCGGTGGAGGTGGGGAAGACCGAGCCGTCGCAGACGTAGAGGTTCGGGACGTCGTGGGTCCGGCAGTCCCCGTCCACCACGGAATCGCGTGGGTCGGTGCCCATGCGGCAGGTGCCGAGGAGGTGCGCCGTGCGATCCGCCTCCCACGCGTCCTCGCCGCCGGCCGCCTCCGCGATGCGCCGCATCTGGGCCAGCGCGTGCCGCACGACCCGCCGGTCGTTCTCGTGGTACGAGAAGCGGACGTGCGGTACGGGGAGTCCCAGCGCGTCGCGCTCGCTCCCGTGCAGCCGCACCTCGTTCGCGCGCTGCGGGAGCACCTCGCCGACGATGCCCATCCCTGCGTAGTGGTTGTAGTCCATCATCAGCCGCCGCAGCTCGGGGCCCCACAGCCCGCGCGCCGTCGTCACGCGGGACGCGAAGTCGGCCGGGTGCGGGCCGACCGCCTCGATCGTGTAGCCGCACACGAAGTCGGCGTCGGGCATGGTGCGATTGAAATGCTCCGTGAGCGCGAGCCCCGGCGGCGCCTTGTTCTGCGAGATCCGCTCGCCGAAGCGGGCGAACACCTGGTGGCCGGAGTGCACCATGAAGCACTTCCCCACGAGCCCCGAGGAGTTGGCGAGTCCGTCGGGGAACAGCGCGCTCGCGGAGTCCAAAAGCAGCCGGGGCGTCTCGACCGCGTAGCACGAGACGACGACGACGCGCGCCCGCTGGCGGAAGAGCTCCCCGCCGCCCTGGCGGGCGTGCAGCACGCCCGTCGCGCGCCCCCGCGCATCGTGCTCGATGCGGACGGCCATGGCGTGCGGCCGCACCTCGGCGCCCGCCGCGACGGCGCGCGGGATGTACGTCACGAGCGCGGAGCTCTTCGCGTTCGTCGTGCACCCGTAGTTGCAGAGGCCCCGGAACACGCACGGCGGGCGGTCGCGGTGCGGCGCGCTCAGTGTCGCGACGGGCGCCGGCGCGGCGGGGATGCCGAGCCGGGCGCAGCCGTACACGAGCACGCGCGCCGAGGCGTTGAGCTCGTGCTCGCGCTGCCAGTAGCGCCGCCGGCGCCGGCCCCACGGGTAGAACGTCGGCCCGGCGATGCGGAGGGCGCGCTCGACCTCCTCGTAGTAGGGCTCGAGGTCGTCGAAGGTGATCGGCCAGTCGCGCAGCTCCGCGCCCGCCACCTCGCCCTCGAGGGTGCGGCGGCGGAAGTCCTCCGGGTGCGCGCGCATGGCGATCATCGAGTAGTGCACCGTCCCGCCGCCCACGCCCCGGCCGGAGTTGTTCGAGCCCAGCTCCACCGCGTCCGGGCCGCCGGTGATGCGCTCGTCCATCCAGAAGAGGTCGCGCGACGCCATCTCGTCCGAGACGAAGTCGCGCGTGGGGTCCCAGTGCGGCCCCGCGTCGAGGATCACGACCGACATCCCCGCCTCGGCGAGCTTGGCGCCGATGACGGAGCCCGCCGCCCCGGCGCCCACCACGCACACGTCCACCTCCTGGCGCGAGAGGTCCCGCATGGGTACCGGCTCGCCGTGGATGCCCGGCGCGCGCAGGGGCCAGTCGTCGCGCCGGGCCGGCTCGCTCATCGCCGCGGCTCCGGGGCGTCCCACGGGTCCACGCCGCCCATCCAGTTCCGGAAGTGACCGCGCACCGCCGCGGGCCCGCCGTACCCGATCTCGCTCCAGGCGGCGGGGTGCGCGTAGTAGACCTTCACGACCGTCATGCAGAGGACGTCGCGGAAGAAGCGGCGCGCGGGCAGGCGCGCCCACGTCGCGCCGGGCGGGTCGCCGCGCTGGACGCGGGACAGCACCTCGTCCCGCGCCGCCTCGGCGAGATCGACGAACGGCCGACCGTGGAGCGCGCGTGCCGTCTCCTCGATGCCGGCGAGGCCGGCGCGCCACGCCTCGCGCACCGGCGGCAGCTCCTCGTAGCGGTAGCCGTCGCGCCGGTCCTCGTGGAGCTTCTCGTCGATCCACGGGACGACGGGGACGCGGTCGGCGGGCGCGCGCTCCGGCTGCGGCACGATGCGGTCGACGACGGCGCCGAGCAGGCGCGCCTCCTCGGCGGTGAGGAAGCGTATCGGCGGCACGTCCTCCAGCCGGCGCCGCACCGCCTCGCGGGTCTGCTCGTCCCACCCCGGCCCGTCCCAGCCGGCGAGCGCGTCGTACCCGGGGTAGCGCGGCGCCGGGGCGCCTCGCGCGTCGCCCTCGCTCACGCGCGCCCCAGCGCGAGCAGCCCCACCGCCGCGAAGCCGGCGAAGGACGCCGGCGCGAGCGGGGGCGGCCCCTGCACGAGGTTGAACGGGAGGACGCGGAGCCCGCCCATCTGGCGGTCGATTCCCCGCAGGTGCATCCCGAGCCCGACGAAGCCGAGCACGAACGTCGCCCACAGCAGCAGCCGCGCGAGCGCCACAGGGCCCGCGCCCGGCGCCGTGAGAAGGGCCGCCCACCCCGCGGCTCCGGCGGCGAGCGGCGGCACGAGGAGCGGCACGTACATCAGCGGCGTGTTGAACGCGCCGCGGTAGTGAAGTATCCCCGTCTGGAGCACAGCGCCCGTCAACGCCGCCGCGGCCACGCCGAGGATGGCGCGGTGGCTGCCCGCGTCCACTGCGCCGCCCTGCGCCAGCTCACGCGCCAGCTCGCGCGCCACGAGCACCGCGACGGCGCCGACGGCCGAGAGGGCGAGAGGCGCGAGCGGCGGCGCGCCGTACATCAGGTAGTGCAGGAGCAACCGGTAGCCGCCCGCCTTCTCCCTGATTCCGTAGTGGTGGTGGTACCCGGCACCGACCACGCCGGCGGCGACGGCGACCCACCCGGCGACGCGCAGCCAACCCACCGCCCGCGCGGAGTCCGGCGCGACGATGGCCGCGACGGCGCCCGCGACGAGCGCGCCGCCCGCCAGGATCGGCGCATGCTGCGCGCGCAGCGGGAACCCCGAGCGGTAGTGCCCGAGCACGCTCTCGGCGACCACGATCAGGGTGAGGAGCACGACGACGACGCTCATCCACTGGAGCGCGCCGAGCCCCAGGACGCGCGCCGTCACGCGCTCCCCGCCCCGCGGCCGGTGGCGGGATGCGGGGTGGTCCCGGGCTCCGGACGCGCGAGCCGCCCGCCGCGATGTCCAGGCATGCGGGGATAGGTGCCGCGCACCTCGGCGCCGAAGCGGTAGACGAGCTCGCCGCCCAGGTATCCCTGCACCGCCATCACGCACACCACGAGCGCGAGCGCGAGCAGGTAGGACCACGACGGGACGCGCTCCCCCTCCCGGAGGGCGGCGCGCCACGCCGCCGCGGCGAGCAGCAGTCCGAGGAAGGCGGGCCCCAGCGCCATGTGCGCGCGGAGGTACGACCGGGCCGCTCCTTCCTCCACGGCGAGACGCATCCGCGAGACGATCCCTGTGGCGAGTGTGCCCGTCGTCGCGGCGAGCGCGAGGGCGAGCGTCCACCATCCGGCGGCTGCGAGCGATGGCACGCCGAACAGCTTCCCGGCGGCGTCGAAGCCGAGCGACGACGCCGTGAGCGCGATCGTGAAGTGCGCGAAGATCGGATGCAGGGGCGCCGCGATCCGGCGCCGCCCCGCATTCCGGTGGTCGGCCGGGCGTCGCCGCGGGCTCGAAGGGTCGATGACCACGGCCCGCGCCTACTGGCCCCGGGTCAGGTCGTGCACCTTGTCGCGGAAGAGCGTGAGCCCGATGCGCGCGCGGTTCGGCTCCCCGCGCGCGAGCGCCTTCGCCATGTTCACCGCCTGCTCGAGCTTCACGTGCGCGGGATGCGGCGGCTCGTACGGGTCGACGATCGCCTCGACGAGCGCGGGGTGCCGCTCGCGCCGCGCCACGCCCATCGCCTCGCCGAGCACGTCACGCACGAGGCGCGGGTCCTCCACCCGGAACCCCGCGGCCCCGCACGCCTCGGCGAACTTCGCGAACTGGATGGGGTGCAGCTCGCAGCCGTACTCCGGGTTGCCGAGGAAGACCATCTGCTCCCACTTGATCATGCCGAGCGTGCCGTTCTTCACGACGACCACGACGATCGGCAGCTCGTACTTCACGGCCGTCGCGAGCTCGCCCATGAGCATCGTGAACGCGCCGTCGCCCACGAACGCGACGACCTGCCGGCCGGGGTACGCCACCTGCGCGCCGATGGCGTACGGGAGCGCGCACGCCATGCTGGCGAGGTTGCCCGAGCAGGAGAACAGCTGCCCGCGCCGGAGGCTCACGTGGCGCGCGACCCACGTCGTCACCGTGCCGCTGTCGGTGGTGACGATCGCGTCGTCGTCGAGCAGCTCGCCGAGGGCGTGCGCGAGCCGCTGCGGCTTCATCGGCGTCTCCTCGCGGGCGGCGCGGCTCGCCATCAGCTCGCGCCACTCGCCCATGCGGCGCTGCGACTCGGCGAGGAAGCCGCGCTCCTCCCGCCGCCGCAGCAGCGGCAGCAGCGCCTCGAGCGTCGCCCGTGCGTCGCCCGCGAGCCCGATCTCCGCGGGGTAGCGCATGCCGATGCGCGCGGGGTCGCGGTCGATCTGCACGGCCCGCGCCGCCCCCGGCTTCGGGTAGTACTCGAGGTACGGAAAGCTCGACCCGACGATGAGCAGCGAGTCGCACTCCTCCATCGCCTGCTCCGACGGCAGCGTGCCGAGCAGCCCGATCCCGCCCGTGGTGTAGGGCGAGTCGTCCGGCACCACGCCCTTGCCGAGCAGCGGCTTCACGATGGGCGCGCCGAGCGTGTCGGCCGCGCGCTCGAGCAGCTCGCCCGCGCCTAACGCGCCCTGGCCCGCGAGGATGACGGTCCGGCGCCCCTCGGCGAGGAGCCTCGCGGCGCGCTCCAGCTCCGCGGCGGGGGGCACCGCGACCGGCGGCGTCCAGACGTGGGACGTGTGCCCCGGGACCTTCTTCTTCGACCGCTCGTCGTCCGCGACCGTCTGCTCCTGGAGGTCCACCGGACAGGTCAGGTGCGCGACGCCTCTGGCCGACAGCGCCGCGCGGCACGCCGCGTCCACGAGCGACTGCGCGTGCCCGGCGCCCATGACCTGCTGGTTGTAGACCGCGACGTCCTTGAACAGCGCCAGGAGGTCGACCTCCTGCTGGTAGCGCGTGCCGAGCAGGTCGTGATACGTCTGCCCCGTGATCGCGAGGACCGGCGCGCCGTCGAGCTTGGCGTCGTACAGGCCGTTGAGCAGGTGGATGGCGCCGGGGCCCGACGTGGCGAGGCAGACGCCGAGGCGGCCGGTGAACTTGGCGTAGCCGCAGGCCATGAACGCGGCCGCCTCCTCGTGGCGCACCTGCACGAAGCGGATGCGGTCCTGGCGCGTGCGCAGCGCTTCCATGATGCCGTTGATGCCGTCGCCCGGCAGGCCGAACACGACGGCGACGCCCCAGTCGCACAGTCGCTCGACGAGTACGTCCGCGGCCGTCTGCTTGGCGCCGTCACGGGCCACGGGACGCGCCCCGGCCCGACAGGTCGGCCCGCTCGTGTGCCGGCCGGCCCGAGAGCGAGCTCGGCGCGTCGACGTGCGCGCCCTCGTCGACGCCGACGCCGAGGCGGTCGACGAGCTCGCCGCCGAGCCATCCCGTGGCGAGCGAGAGCGCGGCGCCGGCGAGCGCCAGCACCACCGCGAGCGACTCGGGCGCGCGCGGGTCGTCGCCCCGCAGGAGCCAGCTCCCCGCGAACAGCAGCAGGACGACGACATTCCCGCCGCCGTGCAGCAGCCCGATCCGCTTCGCCCGGGTGCCGCCGGGAATCTTCGTCCAGTCGGCGAGCCCGAAGGGCGCG
>JBJMNJ010000237.1:0-12102 GCA_045804325.1 Gemmatimonadaceae bacterium | reverse complement strand
GGGGCGTCGCGTACCGCGGGCGCTCGGCCTCCCGCACCGGGGCGCTCGCGGCGACCGGCGCGGGCTGCGCGGCGGCGTCCGCCGCGGGCGCCGGCAGCGTCCCGCGCGCCTTCTGGGGGCCGACGACCGACTTGAGGAACGCCAGCTCGTCGAACTCTTTTGACCCCGGCCGCGGCCCGCCCTGCTCCGCGGGCGCCGAGGGCGCGGCGCCCGACGGAACGGCGGCAACCGACTCCGCCGGCGTCGCGAGCCGGACGACGTCCTCGAGCTGCGCGAGGGCGCGCTTCGCCGCCTCGCGCGCCTCGGAGAGCTGCGCGAGCTCGGTGTCGGTCTTGGAGCTCAGGACGCGCCACTGCTCGTCCGTGTACTCGCCGACGTGGTACCGCAGCTCCGCCTCGGCGCGCTCTTCGCGCCGCGACGTCTCCTGCTGCGAGAGCCGCGCGTGGCGCTCGCGCGCCTGGTCGAGCGCCTGCCGAAGCTCCGACGCATGGCCGGTGATCTCGAGGATCACCTCGTTGCGCCGGCGCTCGTAGTCGCCCTTCACGCGCTCGTAGACGCCGGGCGCCGTGCGGTCCTTCTTCGCCTCGAGCGCGGCGATCCACTGCTCGTACTTCTCGCGCTCCCTGAGGAGCTCGCCCACGCGGTCGAGCGGAGTCTCGCCGGCCGTCTGGCCGGCGCTGCTCCCCTCGTTGTCCGGGCTCGTCATTCCGTCGTCCTCCGCCGGCCCTTCGGACCGGTGCCGGGCGGCTCGTCGCCACCCGCAAGACGCCGGCGAGCATCCACGAGAAAGCGGACGTGCTCGTCGGCCAACTGGTTGACCCGCCCCAAATGCCGGGCGGCCATCAGGATACGTGCCCCGTGCTCAAGACTTTCCATCCGCTGGTGCGCAACGCGCAGGGTGGGACCCAGGGTGGTAGCGCCATGATTCGCGAGGAGGAAGGCGTCGTGCTCCCCAAGGAACGGCTCGAGCCCGTCGGCGAGCGCGGGCGTGCCGGGCGTCGCGTAGGGCACGAGGGGGACGGTGCCGAGCAGGAAGATAAGCTCTGGGAGGACCTGGTCGGGGAGTCCCTCGCCCGCGACCGCGAACGCCGTCGCCGTCGGCGGGTGGGCGTGCACGACCGCCATGGCGTCGGGCCGCCGCGCGTAGATGCGCAGGTGCATGCCGACCTCGGTCGAGGCCCGGCGGCCGGCCGGCGCGCGGCCACGCGGCGCCCCGTCCAGCGCGACTTCCACGAGGTCGCGCGGCGTGAGGTCCACCTTCGAGAGCCCGGCCGGCGTCACCAGCACCCGGTCCGGCCCGAGACGCACGGACACGTTGCCGTCCGGTCCGGCGATGAGACCCCGCTCGTAGAGCCGGCGGCACACGAGCGCGATCTCGCGCGCCGCCGCGGCGCGCGCAGGGTACCGCGCCCGGCTCACGCGCGCCGAGCGTTCTGCGCCACCCCGTAGACGACGCGCCCGTCCACCACCGTGCACACGGCGCGGCCGCGGAGTCGCTTCCCCTGGTAGGGCGTGTTGCGCCCCTTCGAGAGGAACTTCGACGCGTCCACCGTCCACTCCGCCTGCGGGTCGAAGACGGTGACGTCCGCTACGCCGCCGCGCCGGAGCGTGCCCCCCTGCAGCCCGAACGTGCGCGCGGGCGCCACGGCCATGCGCTGCACGAGCGTCGTGTAGTCGATGACGCCCGGCTCCACGAGGTGCGTGACGACCACGGCGAGCGCGGTCTCGAGGCCCACGATCCCGTTCGGCGCGTCGGCGAACTCGCGCTCCTTCTCGTCGTAGTGGTGCGGCGCGTGGTCCGTCGCGATGATGTCGATCGTGCCGTCCTTCACCGCCTGCTGCAGCGCCTCCACGTCCGCGGCGGTGCGCAGCGGGGGGCTCATCTTCGCGTTGGTGTCGTAGCCCTCCACCGCCTCCTCGGTGAGCGAGAGGTGGTGCGGGCAGACCTCCGCGGTGACGCGGATGCCGCGCTCCTTCCCCCAGCGGATGAGCTCCACGGAGCCGCGCGTGCTCATGTGGCAGAGGTGCACGTGCCCCCTCGTCCGCCGCGCGAGGAGGATGTCGCGGATCACCATGATCTCCTCGGCCTCGCTCGGGAGCCCCTTGAGGCCGAGCCGGGCGCTCGTGACGCCCTCGTTCATCGCCCACCCGAGTGCGAGCGTCGGCTCCTCGCAGTGGTCCGCGACGGGGATGCCGAACGCCTGCGCGTACTCCAGCGCGGTGCGCATGAGGTGCGCGCTCGCCACGGGCCTGCCGTCGTCGCTCACGGCGACCGCGCCCGCGCCCACCATCTCGCCGAACTCGGCGAGCGACTCGCCCTTCTGCCCCACCGACACGGCGCCGATCGGATGGACGCGCGCCGCGCGCGCCGCCTGCCCCTGTCGCAGGATGAAGCCGACCGCCGCCTGGTTGTCGGTGACGGGGTCGGTGTTCGGCATCGCGCACACGGCGGTGAAGCCGCCGGCCGCCGCGGCGCGCGCGCCGGTGGCGACCGTCTCGACGTCCTCGCGGCCGGGCTCGCGCAGGTGGCAGTGCACGTCCACGAAGCCGGGCGACACGATGCACCCCGCGGCGTCCACGACCTCGAGCCCGCCCTCGTCGCGCCGCAGGTCGTTCAGCGGCTCGCCCGCGTGCTCGATCTTCCCGTCGACCACCAGGACGTCGCCCCTGGCGACGTCGAGACCCTGGGAAGGATCGAGGACCCGCCCGCCGGTGATGAGGAGGCGCGGCATCAGTGCGCCCCCGCGCCGCCCTTGGCGGCCTCGGCGAGCTCGGGGCGCCCGCCCTGCAGTAGGTAGAGCACCGCCATGCGGATGGCCACGCCGTTCGTCACCTGGTCGAGGATCACGCTGTTCGGCCCGTCGGCGACGTCCGAGTCGATCTCGACGCCGCGGTTCATCGGGCCCGGGTGGAGGATGAGGACGTCGCGCGGCGCGCGCTCGAGGCGCTCGCGCGTGACGCCGAAGACGCGGTTGTACTCGCGCAGGCTCGGGATGAACCCGCCCTGCATGCGCTCGAGCTGGAGGCGGAGGATGTTGAGCGCCTCCGCCCACTCGATCGCCTCCTCGATGCGGCCGAACACCGTCACGCCGAGCTCGTCGACGGCGTTGGGGAGCAGCGAGCGCGGGCCGCACACCGCGACCTCCGCGCCCATCTTCGTCAGCCCCCAGATGTTCGAGCGCGCGACGCGGGAGTGCAGCACGTCGCCGCAGATGCAGACGCGCAGCCCCTCGAGGCGGCCGAAGTGGTCGCGCAGGGTGAGCAGGTCCAGCAGCCCCTGCGTCGGGTGCTCGTGCGTGCCGTCGCCCGCGTTGATGACGTTCGACTCGATGCGCTCGGCGAGGAACCGCGCGGCGCCGGACGCGCCGTGGCGGATCACCACCATGTCGATCTTCATCGCCTCGAGGTTGCGCGCGGTGTCCACGAGCGTCTCGCCCTTCTGCACGCTGCTCCCCGACGCGGCGATGCTCACGGTGTCGGCGGACAGGCGCTTCTCGGCGAACTCGAACGAGACGCGCGTGCGCGTGGACGCCTCGAAGAACGCGTTGACGATCGTCGCCCCGCGGAGCGTCGGCACCTTCTTGATGACGCGCTCGCTGACTTCCTTGAACGGCACCGCGGTGTCGAGCACGAGCTGGATCTGCTCGCGCGTCAGCGGCTCGAGCCCGAGCAGGTCCTTGCCGAGCGGCCCGCTCACTCGCGCTCCGCGCTGCGCACGAGGATGGCGCAGTCCTTCCCGTCGAGCTCCTCCACGAGCACGTCCACGCGCTCCTCGCGCCTCGTCTCGACCTTCTTGCCGACGACGTCCGCGTGGATCGGCAGCTCGCGCCACCCGCGGTCGACCAGGACGGCGAGCGCGATCCGCGCCGGCCGGCCGAAGTCCGCGAGCTCGTCGAGCGCCGCGCGCACCGTGCGGCCCGTGTACAGCACGTCGTCGACGATCACGACGTTCATCCCGTCGATGCCCACCGGGAGGTCCGTCGCCCCGACGACCGGGCGCGGGCCGACGGTCTGGAGGTCGTCGCGGTAGAGCGTGATGTCGAGCGCGCCGCGCGGCAGCTCCGTGCCCTCGCGGTCGTTGATCAGCCGCGTGATGCGCTCCGCCAGCGGGACGCCGCGGCGCTGGATGCCGACGATCACCAGCCCGTTCGTGCCGTCGTTCAGCTCGACGATCTCTTCGGCCATTCGCCGCAGGGCGCGGTCCATCGCGCGCGCGTCGAGCACCGTGGTCTGTTCGTTCGCCATGGGCGGGGAATATGCCCGCCGCCGGGAGGAAAGAGAAGCCGCGCGCCGGGGCGGTCAGCGCACGAGCCGCGCGAGCGGGACGTGGGCCGCGAAGGGCGCGTAGAGCGCCTCGAACAGGTCCGCGTCGAGTCGGTCGGAGACGACGAGCGCGAGCGCGGCGCCGAGCAGCGCTTCCGCGCCGGCTTCCTCGTCACCGCCCCGGGCCTCGGCGAGCCTCAGCACCGGCGCCACGAGCGCGTCGCGCGCCGCCACGCGCCGGGTCGCCTCGACGGCGGCGCCGAGGTGGTAGTCGGCCTCGACGAACTGCGTGCCGGCACACGCCGCGCGATACCTCCGCACGACCTCCTCCCACTCCGCCGGCGGGAGCGCGGCAGCGTGCTGGAGGAAGCGGCGCACCCGCGCGGTCTGCGGGCCGTACGGCCCGGCGTCGCTGTCGGCCATCGGCCGAACGTTAACCGCACGCCGGCGGGCGGCGGGAGCGCCAGCGGCCGAGGCGAGCGCGTCCAGTGCCGGCTCGACCCCGCGCGCGTCGGCCTCCTGCGAGGGCCGCGTCGGGAGAATTCCGGTGCGCGCACCGAGAAGCTTCCGACTGCCGGGCCGCCGCGGGCGTCGTACCCTGGGTGCGAGTCCTGACCGATCCGCCACGCCCCAGGAGGCCCGATGCCCCCGACCCCGATGCTCGACGCGCCCGCCGACGTCACGGCCGACGCCCCGCAGGCGACCACCGCGACGGCCGCCGGGTGCACGATCCTCGTCGCGACGGACGGCAGCCGCGGCGCGGACGCGGCCCTGCGGATCGGCACCGGCCTCGCGCGGCGCGACGGCGCGGAGCCGCAGGTGGTGAGCGTGTACCAGCCGCTGCCGGCCTTCGACCCCGAGCTTTCCCCGCGCCTCGCGGAGGTGGACCGCGCGCTGGAGCGCGAGCTCGCCGTCAGGGTGACCCAACAGGTCGAGCGCATCCGTCTGGACCTCGCTCCGTGCTGCTGCGAGATCGCCGGCGGGCCCGTGGCCGAGTCCATCGCCCACGAGGCGGTCGTGCGCGGCGCGGAGCTCATCGTGCTCGGCACGGGCCGCCACGGCGCGCTCGAGCTGGTCACCGGGCGCGAGACGGCGCTCGACGTCATTCGCGCGGCGTCCGTCCCAGTGCTCGCGGTGCCCAGTGCGGAGACCGCGCTGCCCCGGCGCATCGTGGTCGCGACCGACTTCAGCGCCTCGTCGGACAGCGCGCTGCGCGCGGCGGTGCGCCTCGTCGGCCGGCGCGGCGTGATCTATCTCGTGCACGTGATGCCGCGCCTCAACCGCGTGCTCGCGGCGAGCTGGGAGGCCACGCAGCGGCAGGACGCGTGCAAGGCCCTGGAGGGCCTCGCGGCGACGCTCGCGCTTCCCGAGGCGGTGCGCGTCGAGCGTGCCGTGCTCGTGGGCGATCCCGCGCAGGAGCTCCTCACGTTCGCCGCCTCGGTCGAGGCGAACGCGATCGCGACCGGCAGCCACGGGTACACCGGCATGGCGCGGGCGCTCCTCGGCAGCGTCTCCACGCAGCTGCTGCGCAAGGCGCCGTGCGCGGTGCTGGTCGCGCCCGCTCAGCGCGAAGGCTGCTAGCGGGCCGCCCGGTCCTCGAGCATCGCGGTGAACTCGAGCGCGTTCGTCGTGCCGTAGTTGCCGTAGCAGTTGTTGAACAGCACCGTCACGACCTGCGCCTGCTTCGCGGCCTCGCCGATCTTCGGGACCCACTCGGCGAGCTCGCCGGCGTCGTAGAGGTAGCGATAGCGCTCGACCGTGGGGACGCCGGCGGCCTCCCACGTCTTCGCGCGGCGTCCGTGCAGGCGCACCATCGCGAGGCGCGGCGACGTGACCGCGTCCACCGGCGGGACGCTGCTCGCGAGCCCCTGCGGGCCGTCCACCATGACGTACGGGATCTCGTGCTCGGCGAGGAAGTCGAGCGTGCGGAAGGTCTGCTTCCGGTCCTCGCCGAACCACGTCTCGTTTCGGAGCTCGACGGCGCTCTGCACCCCGCCGAGGAGCTCGCGCGCACGCAGGATCGCGTCCTTGTTCTCCGGCGTCGGGAGGAACCAGCGCGGGTACTGGAGGAGCACGGCGCCGAGCTTGCCGGCGTCTCGCAAGGGCGTGAGCGCGTCGAGGAACGCCTCCCACACCGCGCGCCGCAGGTCGTCGGGAAGGTCCTTGGCGTAGACGCGCTTCCGGTCCGCGAGCGCCCGCGGGAGCGCCTCGCGGAGCTCGCGCGGCAGCCGGTCCGTCTCGGTCGGCTGCCCCGTCATGAGCGCGTGCGCCTTCACGTTGAAGACGAAGTCGTCCGGCGTCCGCTCGGCCCACAGCTCGGCGACGCGGCGCGCCGGGAGCGCGTAGTACGTGGAGTCGACCTCGACGACGGGGAAGCGCGACGCGTAGTACCGCAGACGCTGCTCGGGCGTCTTCACGCCGCGCGGGTAGAAGATCTCGCCCGCGGTGATCGTCGGGTCGGTCCACGACGCGGTGCCGACGAGCACGCGCCCCGCGCCCGGAACGCGCACCGGCGCCGCGACCGCGAGCTCCGCGTCGCTCGGGACGAGCACCGCCGCGCGCGCGCCGGCCGCCGCGAACCCGGGGTCGTGCGCGGCGTCGAGGTCCGGCGCGGGGCGTGGTGCGATGGCGTCGGCCACGGGCGGCGCGCGTCAGCGCGCTACGGCTTCCCGAGACACGCGTCGGCCAGGCGCCGCACGCTGCGCGGGTCGGCCGTCTCGCGGAAGAACGCGTCGAAGTACGAGAGCGTCTCCTTCGACAGGCCGGCGGGGAGCAGCTTGCCGAGGGGGTCTCCGTAGAGCGCGTAGATCTCGTCCTTCTTGGAGTGCACCAGGGACACCGCGGCGGTCAGGTCCTCCACCGGCGTGCACTCGCCGCGGAACACGCGGTCGGTCACACTCTTGATGTTGAGCTGCGACGGCGGCTTGGCGTACCACGCGTTCACCGCGCCCGAGTAGTCGAAATCGTACGGGACCGGCACGTGCACGCCGTAGCCGACGCGCACGAGCTCCACGTTGTGCAGGCTGCTGACGGAGAAGTCGGTGTTGCCGATGAGGTACTGGAACACGCCCGCCAACGCGCTGGCGCGCGGCTCGAGGTCCGTGGAGCGCGCCCCCTCCTGCTCCACGATCTGCCCGCGCAGCCGCGCGGCCATCGCCTCGGGCTCCTCGATGAGGAAGGCCCAGCGCACCATCTCCGGCTTGCCGTCGGTGTTCATGTACGTCACGCGCGCGAGGCGCACCCTGTGGCTCGCCGGCGTCAGCGCGTTCTGCACGCGGTAGAGCTGGAACTCCTGGAGCACGTAGCGCTCGGACCCGTCGTCGTTCCCGCAGACGCTCACCATCTTCGGCTTGTCGATCCCCTCGAACACCGTCCCCTTCGCCTCCTTCTCGCCGAAGTTCAGGCGGAGCGGAGGAAACTTGCAGTGCTTCAGCCGCCAGATGCCGCGGGTGCGGATCTGGAGCGGCACGGCCACCGTGTCGCCGTTCGGGCCGCGGTAGGAGAGCGTCGCCGTCCGCCAGGGCGCCTTGTCGGACTTGTCGCCCTTGATGCGCTTCACGTCCGTCGTGAGCACGAGCTCGAGCGGCGCCTGCTGGTCCCAGAAGCGCGCGGCGACCTCGTTCGCCTTGCTCGCGCGCTTCGCGAGGCGCGCCGTGTCGGAGATGTCCGCCTTGTTCGCGCCCTTCGCCTTGTCCCCCTTCTTCCCCTTCTCCTTCTCGGCGGCCTTCGGCTCGTCCTGCGCGCGGGCCGTCGCGACCACGGGCGAGAGCGCGGCGGACGCGACGAAGGCGGCGAGGGCGGCGGTGAGCGCGCGGCGGGACATGGGGCGGTGCTGGCGTTGGGGTGAAGCACTCAGCTGAACTCGGCGGTCACGACCTGGCCGGCCGTCGCTGCCTTGATGCCGTCGAGCACCTCGTCGGGCGAGCCGCCCTTGCGGAGGAGGACCACGTACTCGACGACGTGCGTCCCCGCGGCCTCGTGGACCACGCCGCCGTACCGCCAGCGCTTGAGGTACTCGTCGAGGAGGGGCTCCACGATGCGCCGCGCGCTCTCCACGTCGTCCGTGCGGACGCGGAGGAGCGCCTCGCGCCGGCCGTCCGCGTCGGGGAGCTCCGGGTTGTGCCGGCGCGCGCGGCGCCACGCGCGGTCCGCGAGCGCCTGGAGCTGCTCGGAGCTCATGTCCTGCATCACCTCGCTGTCGAGGCGCGCGACGAAGGTCCCCGTGCGGCTCAGCTGCTCCAGCGCGCGCTGCATCTTCCGCTCGGCGATGCGCCCGTCGAGGTGCGCGGGCGTGCGGCCGAAGTCCGTGTACCAGAGGCAGAGCACGAGCGCGTTGAAAACGAGCGAGATCGCCGCGGCCACCGGCAGGTCCACCGCCGCCGCGAGCCCCACGCCCGTCACGAGGAACACGTAGACCGCGTCCTTGCTGTCGTCGAGCGCCGTCCGGAAGCGCACCGCGGCGACGATCCCCGCGAGCCCGAACGCCAGCGCGAGGCTGTCCTTCACGAGGACGACGACGCCGGCGACGACCGTGGGCAGGATGACCAGCGTCTGCACGACCGACTGCTGGAACCCGCGCTTCGCGCGCGTGAGCGTATAGACCCAGGCCACCGGGAGCGCGAACAGCACGGAGGCGACCATCGCGAGCGCGACGGTCGCCGCCCCCGGGAAGGTCGCCGGGGCCGACTCGGCCGCCGACCGGAAGCCGCCGCGCGAGTTGCCCAGAATGGGGGAGGCCTTCGGCACGAGGTCGGGCGCGACGCGCCAGAGTGCCCACGCCGCCGCGAAGAGCAGCGCGTAGTAGAGCGTCGCACGCAGCACCACGCGCTCCGAGAGGACCTTGCCGAGCCGCGATCCGTTGGATGACTCCACCCTGCTCCTCGACCGGTGTGGCCGCCAATATTCGCCCGCCCGGCGGCACGCGCCATAGGACGAGCGACGGCGGTCGCCGGTTGCTGCCGACCGGTCCCACCGCCAGATTCGGCGCGTGATCCCTCTACCGGCAGTGCGGCGCGCCGCGCGGCGGGCGGCGCTCGCGGCCTGCGCTGCGTCGCTCGTGACGCTCGGCGCGGCGCGCGCCGGCACCCGCGAGCGGCCGGCGGAGCCGGTTGGCGCGCCCGCGCCGACGCTCGTCGTGATGGTCACCATCGACCAGTTCCGCGCCGACTACCTCGAGCGCTTCGGTCCGCAGCTCACCGGCGGCCTCGCGCGCCTGGTCTCCGGCGGCGCGTACTTCCGGCAGGCGTACCACGACCACGCGATCACCGAGACGGCGCCGGGGCACGCCACGCTACTGTCCGGCCGCTTCCCGCGGAGCACCGGGATCATCGCGAACGAGCTCGGGGTCGACGACCCCCAGTCGCCGCTCGTCGGCGGCGCGGGCGTCGGCGCGTCGCCGCGCCGGTTCCGCGGGTCCGGCCTCGCCGACTGGCTGCACGACCGCGACCGCCGGTCGAGGGCCGTCGGCATCTCCGCGAAGGCGCGTTCGGCGATCCTCCCGCTGGGCCGGCTGCGGGGGGAGGCGTACTGGTACGTGGGCGGCAGCTTCGTGACGAGTGCGTACTACGCCGACACGCTGCCCGACTGGGTGCGCCGCTTCAACGCCCGCGACCTCCCGCGGCGCGCCGCCGGCACCGAGTGGACGCTGCTGCTCCCGCCCTCGTCGTACCCGGAGCCGGACTCGGTTCCGCTCGAGGCGCTCGGACAGGACGTGGTCTTCCCGCATCGCACGCCGCGCGACAGCACGCAGGCGGCGCTCTACGTCACGCGCACGCCGCGGATGGACGAGATCCTCCTCGCGCTCGCGCTCGAGGCGGTGCGCGCCCGGTCCCTCGGCGCCGGTCCACAGACGGACCTCCTCGCCGTGTCCCTCACGACGACGGACCCGATCGGCCACCTCTACGGGCCCGATTCGCGCGAGGTCCACGACCAGGTGCTGCGGCTCGACCGGGCGCTCGGGACGTTTCTCGACTCGCTGTTCCGCCTGCGCGACCCCGCGCGAGTCCTCGTCGTGCTCTCGTCGGACCACGGCGTCGCGCCGCTCCCCGAGCTCTCTGCGAGGCGCGGCGTGACGCCGGTGCCCATGCGCGTCGAGATGAGCGACGTGTTCTACAACGCGCGCCAGAAGCTCCGCGCGGCCGGGGGCGACCCGGACGCCATCGACGGCTTCCTCGGCCTGGTGCTGATGAACCGCAAGGTCATCGAGAAGGTGGGGCTCTCGCCGGACTCGCTTCGCGAGCTCGTCGCGCACGACGCGCGGAAGACGTCGGGCATCCTCCGCGCGGACCGGCCGCGCGACCTGACGCGCGCCGCGGCGTCGGACTCCGTCGCTCGGCGCTGGACGCACCAGCTGCCGTCCGACACCGGGGTCGAGCTCGTGCTGACGCTCGCGCCGTACAACATCTGGTGGAGCGACAACGTCGCCTCGCACCAGACCCCGTTCGGCTACGACACCCACGTGCCGCTGATCTTCTACGGGCCCGCCTTCCGGGCCGGGCGCTACGACGAGTTCGTGCGCACGGTGGACCTCGCGCCGACGCTCGCCGCCGCGCTCGGGCTCAAGCCGAGCGAGAAGCTCGACGGCGTCGTGCTACGGCACGCGCTCCGCTAGGGAGCGGTCCCGCGCGGCAGTGGCCGCCGTCGCCGGCACGTGTGGCTGACGGCGCCTCATCGATTCCCTCCCTCCGAGTGTCCCTCCGCTGACGCGGCGGCCTATCGTCGCGCCGCCGTACCCGATGAGCCGCTGCCCACCAGGCGCGGCCCCTCTCCACCCCCCGGCCTCGGCCGCGGGGTTGCCTCATACATCGCGGAGGTCTCACATGCGCAGCACAGTCACCGGGCGGGCGCTCGCGGCGCCCGCCCTGCTCCTCATCGCGCTCGCCGGATGCGCGGACGACGGCCCCACGTCCCCGACCCGCGCGCGCCGCGCACCCCCGACGGCGCCGCTCGCGAGCTTCGCATCGGCGGTCGGCGCCGGCACCGTCACCGTGTACGACGACTACGGGGTCGCGTACACGCTCGATCCGGCGCGCGCGGAGATCCGTTCGAGCGACGGGTACATCTTCGAGCTCACCGCGTCCGATCTCGCGAACGCCACCACCGCGTTCGTCGGAGCGTACGAGGGCGACCGGGCCGCCGGCACGCTCGCCGCGGCCCCGCCACCGACGACGAGCACGGACTGCGAGCTCGGGCTCTCGACGTGCGATCATCAGTGGGACGCGTCCGACGGCGGCGGGAGCCCCTTCGTGCCGGAGGAGGGCGCGGCGTCGTCGACGGTGCCCGCGCCGTCGGGCGTTCTCATTCGCCGGAGTGATGCCGCCGCGCCGGGCGCGCCGCTGGCGGCGGCGCCGGACGCCGACCTCGGCGCCGCACCGCTCTACCTCGCGGGAGGGAGCTGTCAGGACATCGCGGGCGCGATCTACGACGCCACGGCCCACCACCGGGCGACGCGCGACGGCGTGCTGAACGTCCTCAAGGGAGCGGCGGCCGTCAACGTCACCGCGGTCTCGTATGGAATCCGGATCAGGCTGGCCAACATTCAGGGCGTCGCGTTCAAGCTCGAAGTCGCCGCGCACGACCAGCTCGTCGCGACGACGCAGCTCAACATCCTCGCCACGATGTACGCGTCGTACGGCTGCTGGACCGGGTCGTGGGGCGGCGGTACGGTCGGCGGCACGTCCGTCGCCGCGCCGTCGATCATCACGAAGGTCTGCCACTCGGAGACGTGGGAGATCTCGTTCGACAGCGGCAACACGTGGAACACGCAGGAGATCCAGGTCTGCGAGTACCGCATGTCCTGAGAAGCGCACGAGTCGGCGGGGCGCGGCGCCGCGCCCCGCC
>JBJMNJ010000236.1:0-32105 GCA_045804325.1 Gemmatimonadaceae bacterium | reverse complement strand
CTGAGGAACAGAGACGTCTTGGGAATTGCTCTCACACGCCAGGGAATCCGCTCGCTCCTGCTCGCGCTCGTGATCCTCACGGCGGCCGGGCTCGTCCCGGAGCTGCTGCTGCTTAAGCACTATGACTCGGTCTGGCAGCTCGTTCCTTTCGCCGTCCTGCTGGCGACGCTCGTCACCGCGGCGGTCGCGTGGCGGCGGCCGGCCTCCGGCACGATCGCCGCATTTCGCGTCGTGATGTGGCTCTGCATCCTCACCGGCATCGCCGGGATCGTGCTGCACGCGAAGGGCAACTGGGAATGGGCGCTCGAGCGCGACGACACTCTCCACGGATGGCCCCTCATCTGGAAGGTCTTGCGCGGCGCCACGCCGCTGCTGGCTCCGGGCGCGATGGCGCAGCTCGGACTGCTCGGCCTCGTCTACACTTATCGTCACCCCGCGCTCGAGCGCGGGTCTCACCTCGAACCGGAGATCTCATGAGCCCGACACTGCGCCGTCTTGCCACGTTCACCGTTGCGGTCGTTGGCATCGCCGCATGCAGCACCGACAAGGACGCCAAGTCCAGCGACTCCACCGCCACCGCGACCGCCGTCGGAGTCGCCCCGCGCGACTCGGCCGCCGCTGTCATGACCACCGACGCCGCCACCAATGGGAGCATCGCCACCAACGGCGGCATGCTCGACCCCAACGCCGCCACGAAGGAGCAGCTCGCGGCGCTGCCCGGGATGAACGCCGCCGCGGCCGACAAGCTGATCGCGGGCCGCCCGTACGCCGACATGCTGGCGGTGGACAAGGCGGTCGGCTCGCAGGTGAGCGACAAGAAGGCGCTGTACGCGCGCCTCTGGAAGCCGATCGACCTGAACAAGGCGTCGAAGGACGAGATCAAGCTCATCCCCGGCGTCGGCGACCGGATGGCACACGAGTTCGAGGAGTACCGGCCCTACACCAGCATCGAGCAGTTCCGCCGCGAGATCGGGAAGTACGTGGACAAGGCCGAAGTGGCGCGGCTCGAGCAGTACGTCACCATCCCGAAATAACGCGTGAACCGTTTACCGTGAACCGTGATCCGTAACGTCAAAGGCACACCAGACTCGGTCCGGTGTGCCTTTGATCTCACGGTTCACCGTTCACCGTTCACGGTTCACGGCAAGTTCACTCCCCGTACGGGATCCAGATGTTCTTCACCTGCGTCGCCTCCCGCAGGAAATCCCGCCCCTCGCCCTCCACCGTCGACATCCAGTCGCGCGGCTCCCACTCGGCGAAGGTCCGCTTCATGTTGCCCGCCGACGCGAGCTCCACCGCCGTCGCCCCCTCGTGCGAGCCGAAGTACCACACGGCATCCACGTCGTCGTGCTCCGCCAGCGTTTTCGCCAGCGCGTCCTTGGCGCCGGTGACGATGTTGACGACCCCCGCCGGCAGGTCCGACGTCTCCAGCACCTGATAGAAATCCGTCGCCGCCAGCGGCGCCTTCTCGCTCGGGATCGCGACGACCGTGTTGCCGACCGCGATCGCTGGCCCGATGAGCGAGACGAGACCGAGCAACGGGTATTCCTCCGGTGCCGCCAATCCCACCACGCCAATCGGCTCGTTCATCGCGAGCGCCACGCCACGCAGCGGGACCTGGTGCACCTGCCCGTCGTACTTGTCCGCCCAGGCGCCGTACGTGAACAGCCGCTGCACGCACGCTTCCACCTCCGCCTCGCCATCGCCGCCCGTCATCGCGCTGATGCGGCCCGCCAGCTCGGCCGCGCGGGCCGCGAGGTTCTCGGCGATGTAGTAGAGGATCTGCGCGCGGTTGTGCCCCGTCGCCTTGCTCCAGCCGCCGAGCGCGGCATGCGCCGCCTCCACCGCGTTGCGGAGGTCCTTGCGGTTGCCGTCGCCCACCTCGCCGACCACGCGTCCGTCGTCGCCGACGACGCGGCGAGAGTAGCCGGAATCGGGACGGGCCTGCTTGCCGCCGATGAACAGCTTGGCGGTGCGATCGACCAGCGGCCCGCGATCGAGGTCGTCCAGCTCGGCGGCGCGGCGGATCGGCCGCGCGGCCTTCGCCGACGCGCGCGCGCTCGCCCGCGCCGACGCCTTCGCCGCGCGGCCCGGCGCGAGATCGTCCGTCTCGTCCTCGGTGCGGTCGCGCTTCAGGTACTCGTACATGCCCTCGCGCCCACCCTCGCGGCCGAAGCCGCTCTCGCGGTAGCCGCCGAACCCCGCCGCGGCGTCGAACAGGTTGGTGGAGTTGATCCACACCACGCCCGCCTTGATCTTCGGCGCGATGTCGAGCGCGAGGTTGATGCTCTCGCTCCACACGGATGCGGCCAGCCCATATTGCGTGTTGTTGGCCAGCGCCACCGCCTCGCTCGGCGTACGGAAGGTCATGGCGACGAGCACCGGCCCGAAGATCTCGACCTGCGCGATCGACGACGACGGCTGCACGTTCGTGAACAGCGTCGGCGGATAGAAGCATCCTTCGGTCGGGCAGGCCCACGACGGCTGCCAGAAGTCGGCGCCCTCGGTCTTCCCCTGCTCGACGAGCGTGCGGATGCGCTCGAGCTGCACCGGCGCGACGATCGCGCCCATGTCCACCGCCTTGTCGAGCGGCTGCCCGATGCGCAGCCGCTCCATGCGCGCGCGCAGCTTCTCGGTGAGGCGCTCGGCCACGCCCTCCTGCGCGAGCAGCCGCGAGCCGGCGCAGCAGACCTGCCCCTGGTTGAACCAGATCGCGTCCACGACGCCCTCGACGACGGAGTCGAGGTCCGCGTCGTCGAAGACGATGAAGGGGCTCTTCCCGCCGAGCTCCAGCGACAGCTTCTTGCCCGAGCCCGCGGTGGCCTTGCGGATGATGCGCCCCACCTCCGTGCTGCCGGTGAAGGCGATCTTGTCGACGCCGTCGTGCTCCACGATGGCCCGGCCCGTCTCGCCGTCGCCCGTCACGATGTTCACCACGCCCGCCGGAAGCCCGACGTTCTCGACGATCTCGGCGAACGCGAGCGCGGTGAGCGGCGTGAACTCCGCGGGCTTGAGGATCACCGTGCACCCCGCGGCGAGCGCGGGGGCGATCTTCCACGCCAGCATGAGCAGCGGGAAGTTCCACGGGATGATCTGCCCGACGACGCCGGCGGGGCCGTAGCCGGCGAACTCGCTCTCCATGAGCTGCGCCCACCCGGCGTGGTGGTAGAAGTGCCGGGCGACGAGCGGGACGTCGATGTCGCGCGTCTCGCGGATGCTCTTGCCGTTGTCCATGCTCTCGACGACGGCGAGCAGGCGCGAGTGGCGCTGCACCGCGCGCGCGAGCGCGTAGAGGTAGCGCGCGCGCGCGTGCCCGCCGAGGGCGCGCCAGCCGGGGAGCGCGGCGCGCGCGGCGGCGACGGCCGCGTCCACGTCCGCCGTCGTCCCCTGCGACACGCGCGCGAGCACCTGCTTGCTCGCGGGGTTGAAGACGTCGAACGTCTCGCCCGCCTTCGTCCAGCGCCCGTTCACGAAGTGCCCGAACCCGCCCTCGTGGCGGGCGAGCCACTCGAGCGCCGGCTTGTCGCTCTCCGGCGCGGGCCCATACTCCATGCTCTCGAAGATCTCTGCAACGGTAGCCATCGTCGTCTCGCGTGCGGCCCTCGGCCTGCTCACCAGCGGCCGAAGGCCGGGGGCTGTCGGCCGAGAGCCGGTTAGGGCATCGGATGCCGGTGCGCCGCCGAGTACCGTCCCGTCACGAAGTGCTCGAGCTGGCGCTCGATGTCCGTGAGGAGGGCGCTGGCGCCGAAGCGGAAGAGGTCGGGGCGGAGCCAGCGGTCGCCGAGCTCCTCCTTCATCAGGTACAGGTACTCGAGCGCGTTCTTCGCCGCGCGGATGCCGCCGGCCGGCTTGTAGCCGACCGCGTAGCCCGTGCGCTCGTGGTACTCGCGGATCATGCGCACCATCACGAGCGAGACGGGGAGCGTCGCGTTCACGCCCTCCTTGCCCGTGCTCGTCTTGATGAAGTCGGCGCCCGCCTGCATGGCCACGACGCTCGCGCGCGCGACGTTCGTGAGCGTCGCGAGCTCGCCGGTGCCGAGGATGGCCTTCATGTGCGCGTCGCCGCAGGCCTCGCGGAACGCCTTCACCTCGTCGTAGAGCGCCTGCCAGTCGCCGCGCAGCACGTGGCCGCGCGTGATGACGATGTCGATCTCCTCGGCGCCAGCGGCGACGCTGGCGCGGATCTCGTCGATGCGCTGCTCCAGCGGCGACAGGCCCGCGGGGAAGCCGGTGCTCACCGCGGCCACGGGAATGCCGCTCCCGCGCAGCGCTTCGACGGCCACGGACACCATCGCGTGGTAGACGCACACCGCGCCGACCTTGATCCCGAGGTGGCCGACGCCGAGCGCCTCCGCGAGGTCCGGGCGCAGGGGGCGCATCGCCTTGGCGCAGAGCCGGCGAACGTTGCCCGGCGTGTCGTCGCCCGCGAGCGTCGTGAGGTCCATCAGCGTGACGGCGCGCAGCAGCCACGCGGCCTGCCACTCCTTCTTCACGGTGCGGCGCCCGGGCAGCGTCGCCGCCCGCCGCTCGACCGCGCTCCGGTTCACCCGCACGAGGCGGACGAGGTCGAGGTCGAGCGGGGTGCCGGGGTTCCGCTCCACGTGATCTCCAGGCACCCGCGCGGGGGCGCGGGCCGGCGCCGGCGGGGCGGCCGGGGTGGTGGAGAGTCTGAGGGCGGGCTCGCGTTTGACGGGCATGGGGCCGACGGGTAGGGCGCGCGGTCCATCGCCGGGCGCTCGCCGGGAATCTAGGCCGTCGCCGCGCTCAGGACGAGCGCCTTCGACTCCCGGCCCTCGGCCGCCGTCGAGCAGGCCGAGGGCCGAGGGCCGAGAACCGTCCTTAGTGACCCCCGTCATATGTATCCCGTCCCGAAAGTTGTATAGTTGGCCCCTCCGCGGCCCCGTCCTTCCGGGCACCCGTGGACTGCCGTCGTGCCAGCCCTCGAGAGCCCCCAGTCGATGTCTCGCTCACTCGCCCGCCTCGCCGCGCGCGCGCGCTCGTCGTGCGCCTCGTCCTCGGTCGCCCGTCGCGCGTACACGGCGATGCTCCTGTTCGCGGCGGTGGCGTCGTGCCGTGACGGCGGCACCGGTCCGCTCGCCGACCGCTCCGTGGCGCTGGCGCTGCAGCCGAGCTACGCGGTGGCGGCGACCGACGCGCTGCCGGTCAACCTCATCCGGCTCGTGGCCACGCAGGCGGACGGTGGCCGCGAGCTCGGGCGCACCGAGGTGACGGTCGACCCGGCGGCCGCGGAGTGGCCGCTCTCGCTCGACGTGCGCATCCCGGGCGGCACGAGCGTGAACGTGAACGTCACGGTCGAGCTGATCAACGTCGGACCGGCCGATGCGACGTCCGTGGAGTGGAGCGGGCGCGCGGGCCCGATCCTCGTGCGGGCGAACACGGACGTGGAGGTGGCGAGCGTCGTGCTCGGGCGCGGCCCGCTCGAGAACCTCCTCGTCACGAGCATCGACATCCTGCCGATCGGCGGGCTCGTCGAGGGCGACGAGGTGCAGCCCGAGGCCGTCGTCATCGGCGCGACCAACGCGAAGGTCTTCTGGAGCTCGCTGGACCCGGCGGTCGGTACCGTGGACGCGGCGGGCGTGGTGAAGACGCTGCGCGACGGCACGCTGCGCATCGTGGCGGCGGCCGGCGTGAAGGCGGACACGATTCCGCTCGTGGTCTCGCCGGTCCCCTCGTCGCTCGCGTTCTCCACCGACAGCGTGCGCCTCGACGCGCTCGGCGCCGAGGACCTCGTGATCGTGCAGGTGCTCGACCCGCGCGGGGCCGTGGTGCCCGGCGCCGAGGTGGCCTGGAGCGTCGCCAACGCGGGCGTGGCCGAGCACCTCGGCGGCGGCCGCTTCCGCGCGGTCGCGAACGGCGTCACGGCGATCACGGCGAGCGTCGTCGGCCGCCCGTCGGTGGCGAAGACGACGGGGCTGCGCGTCACGCAGCAGGTCGCGCGGGTCTCGGTCTCGCCGCACGAGGTGACCCTCGCCGGCGTCGGCGCGACGACCACGCTCCTCGCGGACGCCGCGGACGTGCGCGGCAATCCCATGTCGGCGACGTTCGCCTGGTCCTCGTCGAACGAGGCCGTGGCGACGGTGGACGGGGCGGGGAAGGTCACCGCGGTGAACCGCGGCACGGCGTGGGTGCGCGTCGCGAGCGCGGGCAAGAGCGACTCGGCGGCGGTCACGGTGAGCGCGGGCGTCCCCGCGACGCTGACGAAGCTCGCGGGCGACGGCCAGAGCGCGCGCGTGGCGACGACGGTCGCGGTGGCGCCCGCCGTGAAGGTGCTCGACGCCTCGGGCGCGCCCGTGGCCGGCGCGGCGGTGACGTTCTCGGTGCCGACGGGCAGCGGCAACCTCATCGGCGAGGCCGTGGTCCTCGCGGACGCGAACGGCGTCGCGACGGTGGGCGGGTGGACGCTCGGCCCGGCGACGGGGACGCAGGTGCTGAACGCGAGCATCGTCGGCGCGAACCTCGTCGCGACCTTCACGGCGACGGCGACGCCGGGGAACGCCGTGGCCCTCAAGGGGGTCTCCGGCGCGAACCAGAACGGCACCTCGGGCACGCCGCTGGCGGCGCCGCTCGTCGTGCGCGCCGTCGACGGCTTCGGCAACGGCGTGCCGGGCGTCGCCATCACCTGGCGCACGTCGCACGACGGCACGATGACGCCCGCGACGTCGCAGACGGACGCGACGGGCGCGACGCAGACGAGCTTCACGCCGGGCTTCGGCGCGACCTCTCAGTTCGTGAACGCGACGTCGCCGGGCGTGGACAGCACGCAGGCGTTCTTCGGCGTCAACGTGACCATCCCGCCGCCGTCCGTGGCGCTGCGGCTCGCCGACGTCGACAAGGTGAGCGTCGGCCACACCGCGACGGTGGAGGTGAAGCTCACGCGCCCCGCGCCGGTCGGCGGCGTGCGGGTCACGGTGACGAGCGACAACGGCAACGTCCTCGTCGTCGGCAACGACGGCGTCGTGGATCTCGCGGAGGGGCAGTCCGTCGGGACGATTCCGGTGACGGGCGTCGCCGCCGGCGCCGCGACCCTGAAGGGGAACGCGACCGGCTACCTCGAGGGCTCGGCGAGCGTCCTCGTCGCGCTGCGCGCGATCAGCATGCCCGCCGCGCTCAACGTGCCGTTCGGGCAGACGGCGTCGCTGCCCGTGACGCTCACCGACGCGGCCCCCCCCGGCGGCCTGACGGTGACGCTCGCGAGCAGCGACCCGACGAAGGTCGAGCTCCAGGCGGCGACGGTGTTCATCGCGGCCGGCGCGACGTCGGGCAACGCGACGGTGTTCGGCAGGAACCCCGGGCCGGCGCAGCTCGTGGCGACGGCGACGAACTTCGACGACGACACCACGAATGCCACGACGACGGCGTCGCTGAACGTCGGGACGCCCGCGAGCCCGACGACGACGAGCGTCTCGCTCAACCAGAGCTTCGGCGCCGACGTCCTCGTGCGCTTCGAGAGCAACGGCCAGCCCGTGCCGGCCCCGGCGCCCGGCGTGACGGTGAGCCTTGCGGCGGTGGACCCGGGCTGCGTCGCGGTCCCGGCCACGGCGACCATCCCGACGGGGCTCGTGAACGTGACGGTGCGCCTCACGTACGGCGGCTCGACCGCGACGACGTGCTCGACGCGCGTGCGCGCCACGGCGGCGAACATCCAGCCGGACAGCATCACGGCGAGCGTGGCCGGCGTCCCGCCCATCTCGATGACGGCGACGGCGACGATCGGCCGCGGCCTCATGGAGTCGTACGGCCTCGGCCTCGGCGCGAGCAACCACGGCGGCGTCACGGTGCGCGTCGCGAGCAACGACCCGGGGCAGGTGCTCGTGGCGCCGAACGCGACCACGGCCGGCGCCGCCTTCATCGACGTGCCGGTGGTGAACGGGTCGAGCAGCTTCTCGTACTACGTCCAGGTGCTCGACACGGCCAACGCGGGCGCGAGCGTCACCGCGAGCGCGCCGGGCTTCACGGGCGGCACGCAGCGCGTGACGATCGCCGCGCCGGGCATCGAGTTCATCAACCTCGCGAAGAGCACGACGACCGCGAACCCGGACAACGCCTTCTACGTGCGCACCGGCGTCCCGTTCATGAACGCGCAGGGGCAGCCGGTGGCGCTGAACTTCGTGCAGCCGGTCCGCTTCGGCGGCTCGGCGGTGCCGGTGACCGTCTCGAGCTCGAACACGGGGGCCGGGACGCTCGTCACGCAGGCGCTGCCGGGCGGCAGCAGCCAGGTGACCGTGACGATCCCGCCGGGGCTCTCGAACTCGCCCACCAATGTCGCGACGGGCGGCATGGCGTTCCGCCCCGTGGGCGGCGGACAGACGATCGTCCAGGCCTCGGCGTCCGGCTTCCTCCAGACGGACGGCGCGCGCGACACCGTAACCGTCACGTCGCCGGCCATCACGCTCGGCAACACCACGGTCGGCGGCGGCCTCCAGACCGCAGTGAACGTCTCGCTCAGCGCCAACGCGGCCGGCACGACGGTGACGATCGCGAGCGGCAACTCGCAGGTCCTGCTCGTCTCGCCGAACGCCACGACGGCGGGCGGCCCGTCCATCACGGTGACCATGGCGCCGAACGTCACGAGCGCCACGTACTACGTGCAGGGCGTCGAGGGGGCGACGGGCGCGGCGACGGTGACCGCGACGGCCACGGGATACACGAGCGGCGCGATGACCGCGACGGTCGTGCAGCCGGGGGTGGAGATCATCAACCTCGCGGCGAGCCACACGGCGCTCGAGGCCAACGTCAACTTCTACGCGCGTGTGGGCGTGCCGTTCTCGAACGCCCAGGGCGTCCCCATCGGGCTGAACGACGTGCAGGCAGTGCGCGCGGGCGCGCCGGGGGCGCTCACGGTCACGTTCACGAGCAGCGACCCGGCGGTCGCCCGGCTCGTGACGTCCGGGACCTCGGGCGCCACGGTGTCGGCGCAGATCGCCGTGGGCCAGTCGAACACGCCGACCTCCGTGACCACCGGCGGCGTGCAGTACGACGCGCTGGCCGCGGGCACGACGGCGGTGAGCGCGACGATCCCCGGCTACGTCGCGACGACCGGGGCGACGGTGAGCACGACCGTGGGCGGGACGCCGATCACCGCGAGCAGCAACTTCACGCTCGGCGCCGGCCTCCAGCAGTCCGCGAGCTTCAGCCTCGGGGCGCCGGCGTCGGCGGGGCTCGTCGTGCGGGTCCAGAGCGCCGACCCCGCGAAGCTCCTCGTCTCGCCGAACGCCACGACGGCGGGCACCGCCTTCGTCGACATCACCATGTCGTCGGGCAGCTCGAGCGCCGGGTTCTACGTGCACGGCGTGGAGGGCAGCACGGGGGCGGTCACCTTCACGGTGAGCGCGCCGGGCTACTCGAGCACGACGTCCACGGTGAACCTCGTCACGCCCGCGCTGGAGCTCATCAACCTCAACACGACCACCACGTCGTTCGCGCCCGACAACGCGTTCTACGTGCGCGTCGGCACGCCGACGACCGGCGCCGCGCCGGCCAGCCTCAGCGACGTGCAGTCGGTGCGCGCCGGAGCGGCCGCCCTCACGGCCACGGTGACGAGCGGGACGCCCTCGGTCGGCACGCTGTGGAACGGGACGGGCGAGCTGGGGACGGTCACCGTGACCATCCCCGCCGGCTCGTCGAACAGCCCGCCGAGCGTCACGGCGTCCGGCGGGGTGGCCTTCCGCGCGAAGACCACGGGTACGACGCTGGTCTCGGCGAGCATCCCGGGCTACACGACGACGCTCGCGGGCCAGCGGACGGTGACGGTGGGCACGCCGGCCATCACCATGACCAACGGCGTCGTCGTCGGCGCCGGGCTCCAGACGCCGATGTCGTTCTCGTTCGGCAACGCCTCGCAGCACGGGGGCGTGACGGTCACGCTGCGGAGCAGCAACTCGCAGGTGCTGCTCGTCTCGCAGGGCTCCACGTTCGCCGGGCAGCCGTCGATCACCGTCACGGTGCCGAACGGGCAGACCTCGTTCCAATTCTACGTCGCCGGCGTGAACGGCAGCACCGGCACGCCGACCATCACGGCGTCGGCGCAGGGCTTCACCGACGGCACGCAGAGCGTCGGCGTCGTCGCCCCGGCCATCGAGATCATCGGCCTGCCGACGACCGCGAAGGTGGGGACCGACGACGCCTTCCAGGTGCGCGTCGGCACGCCGGGCGCGAACCAGGACTTCCTCAACATTCCGCAGGAAGTCCGCGTCGGCGGCGGCGCGGTGACGGCGACGCTCGCGAGCGGCACCCCCGGCGTCGGCGTCCTGAAGACGACGCAGCTCCCGAACGGCGCGGCGAGCGCGACGGTCACGATCCCCGAGCGGTCGAACGGATCGCCCGCCACGGTCGCGGGCGGCGGCGTCGCGTTCAGCCCCGTCGCCGCGGGCTCGACGAAGGTGACCGTGTCGGCGACCGGCTTCACGCCGATGGTCAACCCGACGACGCAGACGGGCACCGGCGTCGTGAACGTCACGGTCTCGCCGTAGCGGTCGAGGGCGGAGAGTTGGAGGGCGGGGCCGGGAGCCGCGCTCCCGGCCCCGCCGCTTTTTCGCCGCGCGCCGAAACTCCCCATGGCGCGCCGCGACCGTTGCACCTATCGTTGCGCCCTCGCTGCAAGGCGCCCCCGCCCCCCGCCTGACTCCACGCGGAGCCCCGCGTCGGATAGGAGCGCGAAGCTGTGTCGGTTGACCTTCAACCGTCGCTGCGATGCGCCTTCGCTCAACCCTGGTCCTCGCACGACGCCGCGCGACCTCCGCCGCGCGCCGTCCGCACGTGCGCCTCCTCTGCGCCGTGCTCGCGATCCTCGGGGCGATTGCATCCTGTCGCGACGGCGACGGCGCGGGTCCGCTCCCCGCCCGCTCGGTGGCGTTCGGGCTTCGGCCCTACTACGCGGTGACGGCGGCCAGCGCGCCTCCCATCAACGTCGTCCGCCTCGTGGCGCGCGAGGAGCCCGGCGGCGACGTCCTCGGGTCCGCGGAGCTCACCGTCGACCCGGCGGCGTCGGAGTGGCCCCTGACGCTGGAGGTCGACGTGCCGGGCGGCGTGAGCGTGAACGTCACGCTCACGATCGAGCTGCTCAGTCGCGACGGGGCTGGCGCGTCCACCGTCGAGTGGAGCGGGCGCACCGACCCGATCGAAGTTCGCCCAACCTCGCCCACCGAGGTGGCCGACGTCGCGCTCGGCCGCGGGCCGCTCGAGAACCTGCTCGTCACCGGCGTGGAGCTGTCCGCGCCGAGGCTCGACCTCGTCGAGGGCGACGAGGTTCGGCCCGCCGTCGCGGTGACCGGCGCGCCCGGCGCGCTGGTCTTCTGGGGCGCGCTCGACGACGCCGTGGCGACGGTGGACGCCACGGGCCTCGTGCGCACGCTGCGCGACGGCACCGCGCGAATCGTCGCGAGCGCCGGCACCAGGGCGGACACCATCACGTTCGTGGTCGGCGCGGCGCCCGCCTCGATCACCTTCTCCCAGGACAGCCTGCGCCTCTCGAGCCTCGGCGCCGAGGCGGCGATGGGCACCCGGGTGCTCGACGCGCGCGGCGCGGAGGTGGCGGGCGCGCCGCTCGTGTGGAGCGTCGCCGACGCGGCGATCGCCGCGAGCCTCGGCGGTGGCGTCTATCGCGCCGTCGCGAACGGCGTCACCGCGATCACGGCGACCGTCGCGGGGCGGCCGTCGGTGACGCGCACGACGGGCCTGCGGGTGACGCAGGCGGTGGCGTCGCTGACCGTCTCGCCGCGGAGCGCGACGCTCGCCGGCGTCGGCGCGAGCGCGGCGGTCGAAGCCGCGGCGCTCGACGCGAACGGCCACGCAGTAGCTGGCGCGACGGTGCAGTGGGAGTCGGCCGATCAATCGGTCGCGCGCGTGAGCGCGGCGGGCACGGTCACTGCGGCCGGGCGGGGGAGCACCTTCGTGCGCGCCTCGAGCGGCGGCGCGCGCGACTCGGCGTCGGTGACGGTCACGGCCGGCGCGCCGGCCACAGTCACCAGGCAGGCCGGCGACGGACAGACCGCGACGGTCGGCGCCGCGCCGGCGGTCGCGCCGTCCGTCCGCGTGACCGACGCGACGGGCATCCCGGTGACCGGAGCGACCGTGACTTTCGCGGTCGAGAGCGGCGGCGGCACCCTGACGGGCGCGACGGCGACGACGGGCGAGGACGGCGTCGCGACGGCGGGCGCGTGGACGTTAGGCACCCGCGCCGGGGCGAACGCACTCTCCGCGACGGTCGCCGGGCTCCCCCCCGCCACGTTCTCCGCGACCGGCGTCCCCGCGGCGCCGGCGTCCATCGAGAAGCACGCCGGCGACGGCCAGACCGCCCGCGCTGGGGCGGCGGTGCCGACGCCCCCCGCCGTGGTCGTGCGCGACGCGTTCGGCAATCCGGTCACCGGCACGCCGGTGACGTTCGCGATCGCCTCGGGCGGCGGGAACGTGACGGGTGCGACGCCCACGACCGACGCCGCCGGCGCCGCGACCGCGGGCTCGTGGACGCTGGGCACCACCGCCGGCGCGAACACGCTCACGGCGTCCGCGGCCGGCCGGGTCGCGACGTTCACGGCGACGGGAGTCGCCGGATCGCCCACGTCGCTGACGAAGCAGGCGGGCGACGCGCAGGTCGTGGTCGTCGGGAACGTCACGCCGGTCACGCCGGCGGTCGTCGTGAAGGATGCGAGCGGCAACCCGGTCGGCGGCGTGACGGTGACGTTCGCGCCCGCGGCCGGCAGCACGCTGATGGGGAGTGCCACGTCGCTCACCGGCTCGGACGGCATCGCCCGGGCGAGCGGGTGGTTCGTCGGCCCGACCGCGGGTGCGAAGTCGCTCACGGCGACGGTCGCGGGCCCGGGGCTCGCGGTGACGTTCAGCGCCACGGCGGTCGCGGGGCCGGCGACGACCCTCGCGGGCGCCGCCGGTAACGGACAGACCGCGCGGGTCGGCACGGCCGTCGCCACTCCGCCGGCGGTGCGGGCGAGCGACCAGTTCGGCAACCCGGTCGCCGGCGTGCAGGTGACGTTCGCCGTCGCCTCGGGCGGCGGCAGCGTCACCGGCACCGCGGCCACGACCGGCGCGAACGGCGTCGCGACCGTCGGCGTCTGGACGCTCGGCACGTCGGCCGGCACGAACACGATGACCGCCAGCGCGGGCACCCTCGCGGGCAGCCCCGTGACGTTCACCGCGACCGGCACCGCCGCGGCGCCGAGCAGGATGGTGGTCTTCGCCGGTGACGGCCAGACGGCCACGGTGGGCGCCGCGGTGGCCACCGCGCCGGCCGTGCGCGTGACGGATGCGAACGGCAACCCGGTCACGGGGGTCCCAGTGACCTTCACGCCGTCTGCGGGCGGCAGCATCAGCGGGTCGCCCGCGACGACCGACGCCAATGGCGTCGCGCGCGTGGCGAGCTGGGTGCTGAGCGGCACGGCCGGCGCCAACACGCTCTCGGCCGCCGCGACGGGCACGAGCCTGGCCGCCGGCTTCACCGCGACCGCGGTCGCGGGTCCGGCAGCCGCGATCGCGAAGACCGCCGGTGACGGGCAGTCCGCCCCGGTGGGCAGCGCGGTCGCAGTCGCGCCGGCGGTGCGCGTCACCGACGCTCGTGGCAATCCCGTCGCCGGAGTGGCAGTGACGTTCGCCGTGACGGCGGGAGGCGGCAGCGTCACGGGCAGCGCGACGCGCCTGACGGGCACCGACGGCGTGGCCACCATCGACGCGTGGAACCTGGGCACGGCAGTGGGCGCGAACGCGCTCGCCGCGAGCATCGCTGCGCCCAGCCTGACCGTGACGTTCACGGCGACCGCCGCGGCAGGCCCCGCCGCGAGCCTCGCGATGGCTGGCGGCGACGGCCAGGTCGCGCGGGTGGGCACCCCCGTGGCCACGCCGCCGTCCGTGCGCGTGGCCGACGCGTTCGGCAATCCCGTCGCGGGAGTGACGGTCACGTTCGCCGTGGCCACCGGCGGCGGCAGCGTCGCCGGCGGCTCCGCGGTGAGCGGGGCTGCTGGCATCGCGTCGGTCGGCGGCTGGACGCTCGGCACCGCGGCTGGGGCCAACACGCTCACGGCGAGGTCTGGCACGCTCACGGGGAGTCCGGTCACCTTCTCCGCCACGGGCACGCCCGACGTGCCCGGCTCCATGGTCGTCTGGGCGGGCGGCGGGCAGACGACGACCGTCGGCACCATGGTGGCGGTCGCGCCGGCGGTGCGCGTGACCGACGCGCACGCCAACCCGGTGTCGGGCGTCACGGTGACCTTCGCCGTCACGGGCGGCGGCGGGAGCCTCGCCGGCTCGCCTGCGACGACGAACGCGAGCGGCGTCGCGACGGTCGCGAGCTGGACTCTCGGCACCACCGCCGGCGCGAACGCGCTCACCGCGTCGGCGGCGTCGCTGCCTAACGTCACCTTCGGCGCCACCGGCACTCCGGGGCCGCCGGCGGCCATCGCCATCGCGGCCGGCGACGCCCAGTCCGCGCAGGTCGGATCCGCCGTCGCCACGGCGCCCGCGGTCCGGGTCAGGGACGCCTTCGGCAACGCCGTAGCCGGTGTTCCGGTCACCTTCGCGGTGGCCAGTGGAGGCGGCAGCGTCACGGGCGCGGCCTCGGTCACCAACGCAAGTGGCGTCGCGACGGTGGGCTCGTGGACGCTCGGACCGACCGCGGGCCCGAACGCCCTCGCGGCCTCGTCGAGTGCGCTCCCCGGCACCGTGGTGTCGTTCAACGCGACGGGGACGAGGGCCGCGGCGAGCGTCATGACCGCGGTGGCGGGCGACGCGCAGTCGGCGACGGCCGGCAGCGCGGTGGCGATCCCGCCCGCGGTGCGAGTCGCCGACGCGTTCGGCAACCCGGTGCCCGACGTTCCGGTGACGTTCGCCGTCGCCTCGGGCGGTGGCAGCGTCACGGGTGCCGCTGCAATCACCAACGCCAGCGGCGTCGCCACCGCGGGGAGCTGGACCCTTGGCGCGACGGCCGGCGCCAACTCGCTCACCGCGAGCGCCGCGGGCGTACCGGCCGTGACGTTCCGCGCCACGGGCACGCCCGGAGCGCCGGCGTCCCTCGCCAAGCGGGCGGGTGACGGCCAGACGGCCGCGGTGGGATCGACGCTCCCGATCGCGCCGTCGGTGATCGTGCGCGACGCGCACGCGAACCCGGTCGCCGGCGCGACGGTCAGGTTCGCCGTGCAACCGGGCAGCGGCAGCCTGGCCGGCAACCGCGACGTCGTGACGGGCGCGGACGGCGTGGCGACCGCCGGCGCGTGGACCCTCGGCACGCTCGTCGGCACGCACCTCGTCGACGCCAGCATCGTCGGGGAGGACGTGAACAACGTCGTCTTCACCGCCACGGCCACCCGGTCCACCGCGATCGTGCTCGTGGTGGTCTCCGGCGATGGTCAGTCGGGCAGCTCGCTGGTCGCGCTCGAGCAGCCGCTCGTGGCGCGCGTGCAGGACGCGTTCGGCAACCCGGCGCCCGGCGTGGTCGTGGCGTGGACCACGTCCCACGACGGCACGCTCTCGCCCACGACCGGCACGACGGACGCCCTCGGCCGGGTGCAGACGTCGTTCACGCCGGGCTTCGGGTCGACGGCGCAGACCGTCACCGCGAGCGCGGCGGGGCTGACGAGCGTCACGTTCCCGGTGAGCGTGACAGTTCCGCCGGTCGCGATCACGCTCAGGCTGCGGGACGCGGCCGCGGTGGGTGTGGGCTTCGGCGGAGAGCTCGAGATCACGCTCTCGCGCCCGGCGCCCGCGGGTGTCTTCATCGTGGTGACGAGCGACAACCCGGACGTGTCCGACGTCGACACCGAGGGCACGACGATCCTGGCGGGGGAGACGACGGGCTCGATGGGGATTCGCGGCATCTCGCCGGGAACGGCCACGTTCCGCGCCGGGGCGACGGGCTACGCCGAGGGAACGGTGACCGTGCGCGTCGTACTGCGCTCGGTCACGTTGCCGGCCACGCTGAGCGTGCCCCTCACGAGGACGGCGACGCTGCCCGTGACGCTCTCCGAGCCGGCGCCGGCGGGCGGTCTCACGGTGACGCTCGCGAGCGCGGACCCGACGAAAGTGGAGCTCCAGACGGGCGCGGTGTTCGTGGCTGCCGGCGCGACCACCGGCAGCGCGACGGTGCTCGGCAGGAGTCCGGGCGTCACGCGGATCACGGCGACGGCGCCGAACTACACCGGCGGCGCGTCGGACGTGACGACGACGGCGTCGCTCAACGTCCTGCAGACGACGTCCTCGTTCCTCGCGGGGTCCGGCGCGGACATCCAGGTGAGCCTCGAGAGCAACGCTACGCCGGCGGCGGCGCCGGCGCCGGGGGTGACCGTGAGCTTCGCAGCGGTCGCGCCGGCCTGCGTGGCCGTGGTCGCAGGCGGCGCGATCCCGACGGGCCAGACGAGCGTCAGCTCGCGCCTGACGTACGGCGGGAGCGCCCCGCTGCCGTGCACGACGTGGGTGCGCGCGACCGCGGCGGACATCCAGCCCGACAGCGTGTCGGTGACGGTGAACCCGCCGCTACCGATCGCGGGGGCCACGCCGGTCACGTTAGGCGCTGGGCTCATGGTCGCGAGGAGCGTCACGCTCGGCACGGCGAGCCACGGCGGCGTGACGGTTCGCGTCGTGAGCAGCGACCCCGCACGCGTGTTGGTCTCACCGAGCGCGACGACCGCCGGGTCGGCCTCCATCGACGTGCCGGTCGCGAACGGGACCGCCAACGTCGCGTACTTCGTGCACGCGCTCGAGACGCCCACGGGCAGCACGACCGTCGTCGCGAGCGCGGCCGGCTTCGTCGGCTTCTCGCAGACGGTGAACGTGGTGCAGCCCGCCATCGACCTCGTCGGCCTCGCGACGAGCACGACGACGACCACGAGCGACGACGCGTTCCAGGTGCGCACCGGAACCCCGTTCATCTCGCCGCAGGGGGTCGCGACGTCGCTGAGCGAAGTGCAGGCGATCCGCGTCGGAGGCACGCCGCTGAGCGTCACGCTGAGCAGCTCGCTGCCCTCCGTCGCGACGCTGATCACGATGGCGACGGTCGGCGGGCAGGCGTCCGTGCAGGTGGCGTCCGGCCAGTCGGCGTCGCCGGCCACCGTCCTGGCGGGAGGCGTCGCGCTGCGTCCGGTGGCTCAGGGGAACACCGTCGTGCAGGCGACCGCGCCGGGGTTCAGAGCGACCAGCGCGGCGAGCGTCACGGTGTCCGTGAGCACCCCGACCTTCCGGTTCGTGGGGTCGCCGGTGGGCTCCGGCCTCCAGAATGCCGCCTCCGTCCAGCTCACCGTCTTCGGCTCGACCAGCAAGGTGGTCACGCTGACGAGCGGCAGCCCGCAGATCCTGCTACTCTCGCCCGATGCGACGACGCCGGGGGCGAGCTCGATCCAGGTGACCATCCCGGGCAACACGACGACCGGCACGTTCTACCTGCACGGCATCGAGAGACAGACTGGCACGGCACAGGTGACCGCGACCGCGTCCGGCTACGTGAGCGCCTCGATGACAGCGTCCGTCGTCGCACCGGCCGTCGAGCTCGTGAACCTCGCCGCGTCGCAGTCGACGAGCGAGCCGCCCGTTGCGATCTCGGCCCGCGTCGGAACGCCGCTCGCCGGGAGTGGTCCGCCGCGCGTCGGCGACGTTCAGGAGGTGCGCGCCGGCGCGTCCGAGCCGCTCACGGCCACGTTCACGAGTGGCGACGTGAAGGTGGCGCGCCTCGTCACGAGTGGCACGTCGGGCGCGTCCGCCACCGCGGAGATCAAGCCAGGGCAGTCCGTCACGCCGGCGACTCTGACGGAGGGCGGCGTGGCCTACGAGGCACTCGCGGCCGGCACGTCGCTGGTGAGCGTGACGATCCCCGGATTCACCGCGACCGCGGCCGCGTCCGTGACCACGACCGTGACCTCCCCCGCGTTGACGATGTTCACCGGCGGAGGCGTGGTGGGCGCCGGGCTCCAGGACGCGGTCACGCTCGGCCTCGGGGCCGCCGCGCCGGCGGGCGGGCTCGTCGTGCGCATAACGGGCAGGAGTCCGACGGTGGCGATCGCTTCCGCTAGCGCCGCCGACGTCGGCGCAGGGTCCATCGATCTCGCCGTGCCGGCGGGCGCGACGACCGCGACGTGGTACATACAGGCGCTCGAAGACAAGAGTGGCGTCGCGAGCTTCGACCTGAGTGCGCCCGGATACACCGGCACATCCTACACGATCACCGTCGTCGCGACGGGCGTGGCCCTGTCGGGCCTTCCGAGCATCACGACCGCGTTGACGCCGGATGACCCGTTCATGGTGCAGGTCGGCCCGCAGTCGGCGGGCACGACGGGAGGGCTGAGCGACGTGCAGGCCGTGCGCGCGGGCGCACCGGGCCCGCTCGTCGTCACGATCACGAGCGTCAACACACAGGTCGCGAGCCTGGTGACGACGACGTCCTCCGGCGCCGGTTCGGTGACGATGCAACTTGCCCCGGGCCAGTCGGCGAGCCCGCCGAGTGTCAATTCTGGGGGCGTGGCGCTGCGCCCGCTCTCGTTCGGGACGGCCACCATCACTGCCGGCATCCCGGGCTACACCGCCACGCAGTCGCTTCAGGTGGGGACGCCGTCCATCCAGTTCGTCACACTTCCTACGGTCGGCGCTGGTCTTCAGGCGCAGGGTTCGGCAAGGCTCGGCACCGCCACGCAGCACGGCGGGCTGACCGTGACGCTGCGGAGCGCCAACTCGCAGGCGGTGCTCCTATCCCCCGACGGCATCGTCGTCGGCGCCGCGTCCATCACCGTTTTTGTTCCGAACGGCTCCTCCGACTTCACGTTCTTCGTACAGGGCGCGCTCGGCACCTCCGGCGTCACGAACATCTCGGCGTCCGCCCTGGGCTACAACAGCACCAGTGCCGGGATCGTCGTACAGCAGGCGGCCATCGAGGTCTTCGGCTTCAACACGATCCCCACCGCGGGCGGGCCAGACATCGACTTCCGAGTCCGCGTGGGCCTTCCGGACGCCTTCCACACGCTCGTTCAGACTCCCCAGGCGGTGCGCGCCGGCGGCGGGCCGATCACCGCGACGGTGACGATCGACAGTGTCGCGGTGGGCGTCCTCAAGACCACGCAGGTAAGCGGCGCGCAGGTCACCGTCAGCATCCCATCCGGGCAGAGCACGTCGCCGCTCGGCGTGGCGTCGGGCGGCGTGGCGTTCGATCCGATCGCCGCCGGCACCGCCAACGTGAAGGTGAGCGCGGGGGGGTTCGTCACGGCGGTCAGCGCGTCGAGCGGAACGGGCACCGGGATCAAGAGAGTGACGGTGCAGCCGTAGGAGCGCTGCCGCACGGCGATGAACGCGGCGGGTCGGGGAGCGAGCGTACCGACTCGCCGCGCTCGTTTGACACTTCCCGAACACATCGCAAACGTCCCCCAGCTCGCCGTCCACCCCCGGCCGCCGCAGCTTGCTGCATGCGCCGCCACCGCGTCGTCCTCCTGCTGCTCCTCGCCGCCGCCGGCGGCGCCCTCATCGCCGCACAGCGGCCGCGCGCCGCCGGGTCCGGCCGACTCCTCGAAGAGGTGCTCTCGCTCACCTCGCACCGCTTCGTGGACAGCCTCGGCGACGGCCAGCTCCTCGAGCGCGCCGCGCGCGGCCTCGTCGAGGAGCTCGGCGACCCGTACTCCGAGCTCTACTCGCCCGAGCAGCTCAAGGCCTTCGAGCAGAACACCGGCGGCCGCTACGCGGGGCTCGGCATGCTCGTCGAGCAGCAGGGCACCGAGATGCGCGTCGCGAAGGTCTACCCGAACACGCCGGCCGAGCGCGGCGGCGTGCTCGAGGGAGATCTCGTCGCGGGCGTGAACGGCCACGCGACGACGGGGTGGGCGCTCGCGCAGCTCACCGACTCGCTCAAGGGCACGCCCGGCACGTCGGTGCGCGTCGAGCTCCGGCGCGTCGGCGTCCCCGCGCCCATCGCCGTCTCGTTCGTGCGCTCCGTCGTGCGCGTTCCCGCCGTGCCCTACGCCATCGTGCTCGCCGGCGGCGTGGGCTACGTCCCGATCCAGCAGATCAACGAGACCGCCGCCGCCGAGGCGCGCCGAGCCGTCGCGAGCCTCGTCGCGCGCGGCGCGACCGGCCTCGTGCTCGACCTGCGCGGCGACGGCGGCGGCTACGTGGACCAGGCGGTGGACATCGCGAACCTGTTCCTCCCGAAGGGCAGCCCCGTGTTCGAGGTGCGCGGCCGCGAGGGGGTGCAGGAGCGCGTCGCGGCCGTGCGCGAGCCGCTGGCCGCGGGCGTGCCCGTGGTGGTGCTCGTGGACGGCAGCACCGCGAGCGCGTCCGAGATCGTCGCCGGCGCGCTGCAGGACCACGACCGCGCGCTCGTCCTCGGCACGCCGAGCTTCGGCAAGGGGCTCGTGCAGTCGCTCTACCCGCTCGAGGACGGCTGGGCGCTCAAGCTCACCACCGGCCGCTGGTACACGCCGAGCGGGCGCACCATCCACCGCGACCGCCTGCCGAGCGGCGAGCCGGCGCCGATGCGCCTCGACTCCGCCGACCGCCCCGTCTACCGCACCGACGCCGGGCGCCCGCTCCAGGGCGGCGGCGGCATCGCGCCGGACGTGCGCGTCGCCCCGGACACGCTCACGTCCGCCGAGCGCGCATTCGTCGACGCGATCGCGCCGCAGACGAGCGTGGTGTACCGGACGCTGTACGCGTTTGCCCTCGAGCTGAAGAGCGCCGCCCCACCGAGCGGCGGCGTGCGCGCCGAGTGGCGCGCCGAGCTGCACCGCCGGCTGGCGGCGCAGGGGGTCAAGGTGCCGCGCGAGCGCCTCGACTCCGCCGGGGCCTACGTCGACCAGCTCCTCGGCATGCGCGTGGCGCGCTTCGCCTACGGCGACTCCGGCGCGATGCGCCGCTACTACCGCGAGGACGTCCCGCTCGCCCGCGCCGTCGCGCTCCTCGAGAACGCGCGGACGACGAGGGAGCTGTTCGAGCGGGTGGCGAGCAGGTAGCGCGCCGTAGGCGCGCGGTTCTCGGCTCCGCGCGGCGTCAGCGTTCGTACGCGCTCGGTTCTCTACGTCGGCGCGCTGCGCGCGCCTCGTCGGTGCTCTACGTCGGGGGAACTGCGTGCCCCTCGTCGGTTCTCGGCGGGGCTTCGCCCCGCGGTTGCAGACCCGCCACTCGCAACCGGCGAGCGCCCCCGGCGCGAGCAGAGAACCGTCGAGCGCCGCGGAGCGGCGCGAAGTAGAAAACCGACGAGCGGGGCGAAGCCCCGCGAAGTAGAGAACCGGCGCGAAGCGCCGAGAACCGCGGGGCGAAGCCCCGCCGAGAACCGCGCGGCGTCAGCCGCGCCAACGGCGCCTACTGATCCGCCACCACGTTGCTCAACCCCTTCCGGCGGAGCAGCTCGTTGAACGCCGCGAGGTCGGCGCCGAGCACGCGGGCCACGTCGCCGGCCACGGCGCCGAGCTGCGTGTGGAGCAGCGTCGCGACCTCGCGCTGCGACTGCGTGGGCCCGTAGTCCGAGCCGCCGATCTCCTCGCCGAGGTAGACGAGCTGCTCGGCGATGCGCATGGGCCAGCGGACGTCGTCCTGGCCGCGGCCCGTGATCCGCGTCTGGAAGAGCCGCCGCTCGGCCGCCAGCGCGCGGCGGTCGAGCGTGTCCGCGGCGGCGCGCACGTCCGGGTGCGTGGAGTCGGCGGCGGGGAGGGTGCGGAGCGCGGCGAGCTGGCCGCGCACGAGCTCCAGCGCGTTGAGCATCGCCACCGCGCTGTCGAGATCCGCGCGGATGGAGCGCAGCAGCGCGTACTGCGCCACCACCTCCGCCTCGCTGCCGCCGCTGCTCGGATCCTTCCGCACGACGACCGGCCGCGTCTCCTCGACGCCGCCGTACGCGAGCTTCACGGTGTAGCTGCCCGGCGGCACGAGCAGCGAGAGCCGGCCGACGCCCGGCGCGGTGCGCCCCTGCGGGCCGACCGCGAGCCACGACGCGTACTCCGGGCTGGTGCGCAGCCGCGCCTCGCGGCTCCGGTCGGCGCGAAGGTTCCACCACACGCGGTTCACGCCCGGCTCGATGGGGCCCTTCATCGTGCGAATCACCGCGCCGGACGCGTCGGCGATGGTGACGGTCGCGCTGTCGACGGCAGCCTTCGGCTGGGAGTCGGCCGCCGAGCGCTGAGCGCCCACCGTCGACTTCGCGTCCGCCTTGCCGACCCAGTAGGTGATCGGCGCCCCGGACGGCGGGATCTGTCCCGCCGTCGGGTCGTCGTAGACCGCGAACGGCTGCTCGGAGTCGCGCAGGCGGAAGGTCTCGCGCGGCGTGAAGAGATGCACGCGCCCCGACGGCGCGCCGCGGGCCAGCTCGCGCAGCGGCCCGACGTCGTCGAGGATCCACATGCCGCGGCCGTACGTCGCCACCGCGAGGTCGCCGTAGCGCGGCTGCACCGTGATCCAGTACACCGGCGCGTGCGGCAGGTTGGTCTGCAGCGGCTGCCAGCGCTCGCCGTCGTCGAACGAGACGTACATCCCGTTCTCGGTGCCGAGGTACAGGAGGCCGCGCACCGCCGGGTCCTCGGCGATGCTGTGCGCGTAGGAGAGCGGCGACCGCGGGACGCCCGCGGTGATGAGCCGCCAGGTGGCGCCGTAGTCCGTCGTCCGGTAGACCCACGGGTCGCGGTTGTCCACCTGGTGCGCGTCGACGGTCAGGTACGTCGTGCCCGCGGCGAAGCGGGACGGGGTGATGCTCGAGACCGTGCCCCACGGGAAGAGGCCCGGGAGGTTCCGCGTCACGTTGGTCCACGTCCTCCCGCCGTCGCGCGTGACGTGCACGAGGCCGTCGTTCGTCCCCGCCCAGATCAGCCCGCGCTCGATCGGCGACTCGGCGATGGCGTGCACGACGCCCGCGTACTCGACGCCGATGTTGTCGGGCGTGAGGCCGCCCGAGCGGCCCTGCCGCGCCTTGTCGTTGCGCGTGAGGTCCGGGCTGATCTCGCGCCACGTGCGGCCGCTGTCCGTCGTGACGTGCACGTACTGGCTGCCGACGTAGACCATGTTGTGGTCGTGCGGCGAGATCGTCAGCGGGAAGGTCCAGACGAAGCGGTAGCGCAGGCTGTCCGCCGACCAGCCGATGGTGGAGAGCGGCCAGATGTCGAGGCTGTGCGACATGTTCGTGCGGCGGTCCCAGAGCGTCGCGATGCCGCCGACGCTTCCCCAGCCGGAGGCGCTCGACCACACGAGGTTCCCGTCCACGGTGTCCGGCGTCGCCCAGCCGCTCTCGCCGCCGCCCACGGTGCGGCACAGCCCGCGCGGCACGTTGCTCGAGTACGCCTCGGCGAAGGAGATGCGCGGGTTGCTCGGGCACATCGCCGAGGGGCCGTCCTGGCGGTTGCCGTAGAGGTTGTACGGGATCTGGTTGTCCACCGTCACGTGGTACATCTGCGCGATGGGGAGCTGGACCTGGAGCCACGACCGCCCGCGGTTCTGCGAGATCGACACGCCGCCGTCGTGGCTCACGATCAGCCGGTTGCCGTTCGTCGGGTCGATCCAGATGTCGTGGTGGTCGCCGCCCGGCGTCTCCGACTGCGGCGGGTCGATCACCGTCTGCCCCGCGTCGAGCGTCTTGGCCCAGTGCGCGCTGAGGAAGTACGCCTCGTTCGCGTTGTCCGGCATGACGCCGAACCGGTTGTAGTAGTGCGTGCGCCCCGCGAGCTGATAGTCGCTGTTGACGAGCTGCCAGCTCGCGCCGCCGTCGTCGGAGCGCCAGAGGCGCCCGCAGGCCGTCGCCTCGCCGTTAGGCAGCGGGGTGCAGTCGCCCGCCTCGATCAGGGCGTAGATGCGATTCGGGTTGGCCTTGCTCATCCCGAGGCCGACCTTGCCGACGGGCGTCTCGGGGAGCCCGTGGCCGGTGATCCGCGTCCACGTCGTGCCGCCGTCGCGGCTCGTCCACAGCCCGCTCCCGCGGCCGCCGCTCGTGCGGCCCCACGTGTGGATCTCGATCTGCCACGTCCCCGCGAAGAGCACGCGCGGGTTGGACGGGTCCATCACGAGGTCGCTGACGCCGGTCGAGTCGTTCACGTACAGCACCTTCTGCCACGTCCCGCCGCCGTCGGTGGTGCGGAAGACGCCGCGGTCCGGCTGCGGGCCGTACGCGAAGCCGAGCGCGCCGGCGTAGACGCGGTCGGGGTCGCGCGGGTCGACGACGATGCGCGAGATCCGTCCCGTGCTCTCGAGCCCCGCGCGCGTCCAGTGCCTCCCCGCGTCCGTGGACTTGAACATCCCCCAGCCCGCGGAGATGTGGCTGCGGATGAACGGCTCGCCCGTGCCGATGTAGACGACGTTCGGGTCCGACGGCGCCACGGCGATCGCGCCGATGGACGCGACGGGAAGGCTGTCGGTCATCGGCGTCCAGTGGATGCCGCCGTCGGTGGTCTTGAACAGCCCGCCCGACGCGGAGCCGGCGTAGTACGTGTTGAGGTCGCCCGCCACGCCGGCGACCGACGTGACCCTATTCCCCTCCGGCCCGATGTGACGCCAGCGGAGCCGCGAGTACGCCGCGGTGTCCACGCGCAGCGCGGCGGGGCGCGCGAGCTCCTCGCGCGGGCGGCGCTGGGCGGAGAGCGCGAGCGGGAGGAGGAGCGCGGCGGCGGCGAGGGTGCGCTGCATGGCGGGGCCTGGATGGGGGAGAGAAGACGGGCCCGCTATCATCCCGCTGCCGAGGGGTGCGCGCAAGATCGCCCTCGGCCTTCAGCCCTCGGCCCTCGGCCGCTCGTGAGCAGGCCGAGGGCCGAGGACCGTCGGCCGAGGGCCGGTCTACTCCGCCTGCAGCGACGCCCTCGGATCCACGCGCGCCGCGCGCCGCGCCGGCAGCCAGCACGCCAGGAGGCTCACGAGCGCGAGCAGCGCCGTGACGCCGCCCAGCGCGAGCGGGTCGCGCGGGCCGACGCCGTAGAGCTGGCTCGCGAGGGCGCGCCCCGCCGCGACGGCGCCCGCGAGCCCGAGCGCGAGCGCCAGCGCGGTGAGGCCGAGGCCCTGACGCACGACCATTCCCGCGATCTGGCCGCGCCGCGCGCCGAGCGCGAGACGGATGCCGATCTCGCGCCGCCGCTGCGCGACCATGAAGCTCATGACGCCGAACACGCCGATGGCGGCGAGGGCCAGCGCGACGAGCGCGAACGTGGACGTCAGCGCCGCCAGGGCGCGTGCGCCGCCCACGGAGCTCGCCACGGACTGCTCCACGTCGCGGAAGCGCCACGTCGCCTGGTCCGGGTCCACCCGCCACACGGCACGCCGCGCCGCCTCGGCCATCGCCAACGGCTCGCCGGCCGTGCGAAGCAGGGCGCTCGTGAAGATCAGCGGGCGCTGGCGGAAGGAGATGTAGGCCTGCGGGCGCACCGGCTCGCCGAGCGAGAGCTGCTTGGCGGCCGGCACGACGCCCACGACCGTGGCCCAGTCGTCCCACTCCTCGACCTTCATGCGCCGGCCGATCGGCGACGCGCCCGGCCACACGCGGCGCGCGAGCTCCTCGTTCACCACCACCGCCATCGGCGCGCGCGCGTCGTCGCGCGGCGAGAGGTCGCGGCCGGCGCGGAGCGGCATGCCCATCGTCGCGAAGTAGCCGTCGCTGACGATGTTCACGTCCACCTGGAGCGCGCGCGCCGGGTCGTCGAGCGGGCGGCCGTCGAACGCGGCGGCGATGCGGCTGGCGCCCTGGTCGAACGGCGCGCCGCGGACGAGCGCGGCGCCCGTGACGCCCGGGATCGCGCGCAGCTCGCCGAGCGTGCGCTCGAACATCCGGCTGATCTTCTCGGGCGAGTCGTACTTCGTCGCCGGCAGGCGGAACTGGAACGTCAGCAGGTGCGACGCCTCGAAGCCGGGGCGCACCTGCTGGAGCGCGACGAGGCTGCGGCCGAGGAGGCCGGCCACCGCGAGCAGCACCACGGAGAGCGCGGTCTGCCCGACGACGAGCGCCCGGCGGGCCCGCATCGCGCCGCGCCCCACGCTGCCGCGCGCGCCGAGGCCGCCGAGCCGAGCGCGCGTCGCGCGCCACGCCGGCAGCAGCCCGGCCACGGCGCCGGCGAGGAGCGTCGCGATCACCGAGGCCGCGAGCGCCCGGCCGTCGAGCCGGATCTCCCCGAACGCCGGAAGGCTCGCCGCCGCGCCGCGCACGAGCACGCGCAGCAGCACGGCGCCGAGCGCGAGGCCGAGGGCGCCGCCGAGGACGGCCATCGCCAGGCTCTCCGTGAGGAGCTGCCTGACGATCCGCGAGGCGCTCGCGCCGAGCGCGGCGCGCACGGCGATCTCGCGCTCGCGGGCGACGGCGCGGGCGAGCTGGAGGTTCGCGACGTTGAGGCAGGCGATGAGCAGGAGCGTCGCCACCGCCGCCAGCACGACGACGAGCGAGGGCCGCGCGCCGCCGACGATGAGCTCCTTGAGGTCCGTCACGCTGCCGCCGATGCCGCGGTTCGTCTCGGGGAACTCGGCCGCCGCGCGCCGCAGGATGGCGTCGGTCTGCTCGCGCGCCGCCAGGAGCGTGGCACGCGGGCGCAGGCGTCCCACCACGAACATGCTGCGGTCGCCGCGCTCGAGCCCGCCCGCGTTCGGGTAGTAGGGCAGCGGCAGCCACACGTCGGGCGAGCCGGACGGGGTCTGCACGTTCGGCCCCGTGACGCCGACGATGGTGAAGGGCAGGCCGTTGAACCGCACCGCGCGGCCGACGATCGTCGGGTCCGAGCCGAAGCGCGTCGCCCACGCCTCGTGGCTCAGCACCGCGACCGGGGCGCGGGTGGCGATCTCGCTCTCGGCGTCGGTGAACGCGCGGCCGACCGCCACGGTCGCGCCGAAGAGGCGCAGCGCGGTGGCGGTCGCGAACGCGCCCGTCAGGCGGTCCGGGCGCTCGACGCCGGCGAGCGTCACCGACTGGTTGCGCGTCGCGCCCACGAGCTCGAACGCGGCCGCCCCATCCCGCACGAGGAGGTAGTCGGGGTACGACATGCCCACGTCGCTCCCCTCGGGCGACTGCCCGCTGATGGCCACCATCCGCTCGGCGTGCGGCCACGGCAGGCGCTGGAGGAGGACGGCGTTGACGACGCTGAACACGGCCGTCGTCGCGCCGATGCCGAGCGCGAGCGTCGCGGCGACGACGGCGGTGAAGCCCGGGCGGCGGCGCATCGCGCGCGCCGCGAAGTGGAGGTCGTTCACGAAGGTGACCACGGTGTCCTCGGCGGGGCCCTGCGGAGTGGGCGTGCGGCGCGCCTCGACGCGCTCGGCGGGGGCGGTGCGGGCGACGTCGGCCGCGAGCGCGGCCCAGAAGCGGAGCGCCCCGAGCGGGCGCCCGCGCGCCTCGGCGCGGCGCGCCAGGGCGAAGGCGACGAACTCCTCGCCGAAGCGCTCGCGGAACGTGGGCGAGTAGGCGCGGAGGAGCAGGCGGAGGACGGCGCGCGTCACGAGGCCTCCGCGCGCGCGGGGAGCAGCCGGCGGGCGCGCGCGTAGCTCACGACGCGCGCGAAGCGGTCGAGCTCGAGGGCGAGCGCCTGCCGGCCGAGCGGGGTGGCCCGGTAGAAGCGCCGCGCGCCGGCGTCGTCGTCGCCCGGCACCTCGGCGATGAGCGACGCGGCGAGCATGCGCTGGAGGGAGCCGTAGAGCGTGCCCGGGCCCATGCGCACCGCGCCGCCGCTGAGCACCTCGACCTCCTGCGCGATGGCGTAGCCGTGGCGCGCGTCGCCGGCGACGGCGAGGAGGATGTGCAGCACCGCCGGGGTGAGCGGCAGGAGGTCGTCGGGAGCGGGGGCGCGCGCCATGGGGGTATCCGTAGCGGATGTATGTCCGTTACGGATAGGGTGCGGCCCGGGTTTCGGCAAGGGGGACACCGGCCCTCGGCCGCGGGCCGCCCCTGGCGCCCCACCCGGCGCGGGCATTACTACAACGGCATGCGCCACTTCGTCATCGCCGCGCTCCTCGCGGCCGCGCCGCTCACCGCCCAGCAGCGCCCGCAGCCCGTCGTCGGCCTCATCACGAAGACCGAGTCCAACCCGTTCTTCGTGAAGATGCGCGAAGGCGCCCTGCGCGCCGCGCGCGCGAACGGACTCCGACTGCTCACCGGCGCGGGGAAGCACGACGGCGACAACGCCGGCCAGGTGACGGCGATGGAGAACATGATCGCCGCCGGCGCGCGCGTCATCCTCATCACCGTGAGCGACCCCAGGGCCATCGCGCCCACGCTGCGGCGCGCGCGGGCGAAGGGCGTCGTCGTCGTCGCGCTCGACAGCCCGCCCGAGCCGGTGAGCGCCGTGGACGCGCTCTTCGCCACCGACAACTACAAGGCCGGCCTGCTCATCGGCCGGTACGCCCGCGCGCGCCTCGGCAACCGCGCGCCGCGCATCGCGACCATCGACCTCTTTCCCGGCCCCGCGGTCGGCTCGCAGCGGCACAACGGCTTCCTCGCCGGCATGGGGCTCCCGGCGCCCGCCGCCAGCGCGAGCACGCTCGGCAAGCCGAAGGAGGTCGTCTGCATGGTGGACGCCTTCGGCAACCAGTCCAAGGCGCAGGCGGCGATGGAGAGCTGTCTCCAGCGCGACCCGTCGATCAACGTCGTCTACACGATCAACGAGCCCTCGGGCGCCGGCGCGTACACGGCGCTGCGCGCGGCGCGGAAGGCGCAGGACGTCGTCCTCGTGAGCGTGGACGGCGGCTGCCAGGGCGTGCGCGACGTGGGCGCCGGGCACATCGCCGCCACGGCGCAGCAGTACCCCGTGCGCATGGCCGAGCTGGGCGTGCAGGCCGCCGCGCAGTACTTCCGCACGGGGAAGAAGCCGAGCGGGTACACGGACACCGGGGTGGCGCTGGTGGCGGCGCGGAAGGTCCCCGGCGTCGAGAGCAAGGACGTCGCGGCGGGCCTCACCTCCTGCTTCGGGAAGTGACCCCTCGGCCCGCTCGGGGCGCCGCCGCGCTCCGGCGGCTGCCGCTCGCGGCCGTGGGCCCGCCGCTCGCGCTGCTCGCGGCGGGCATCTTCTTCGCCGCGCGCACCGAGCGCTTCCTCACGGGCGAGAACCTCTCGCTCGTGCTCCAGCAGGTGATGGTCGTCGGCGTGCTCGCCGTCGGGCAGACGCTCGTCATCCTCACCGCGGGCGTGGACCTCTCCTGCGGGATGGTGATGGCGCTCGCCGGCGTCGTCATGACGCGCCTCGCGGCGGAGCACGGCGTGTCGGTGCCGCTGGCGATCGCCGCGGGCGTCGGCGTCGCGGCGCTCTTCGGGCTCGTCAACGGCCTCCTCGTGAGCCGCCTCGCGCTCCCGCCCTTCATCGTCACGCTCGGCACGCTCAACATCGCGTTCGCCCTGACGCAGCTCTACTCCGAGTCGCAGACGGTCACCGAGGTGCCGGCGTCGATGACCGCGCTCGGGAACACGTTCCAGCTCGGCGGGACCTCGCTGGTGCACGGCGTCGTCGTGATGCTGCTGCTGTACCTCGTCGCGTGGTTCGCGCTGCGCGCGACGGCGGGCGGGCGGCACGTGTACGCCGTGGGCGACGCGCCGGAGGCGGCGCGCCTCGCCGGCATCCACACCCGGAGCGTGCTCGTGGCCGTCTACGTCACGGCCGGCGTGCTCTACGGCGTCGCGGCGCTGCTCCTCGTCGCGCGCACGGGCGTGGGCGACCCGAACGCCGGTCAGACGGAGAACCTCGACACGATCACCGCCGTCGTCCTGGGCGGCACGAGCCTCTTCGGCGGGCGCGGCGCCGTGCTCGGCTCCCTCGTCGGCGCGCTGATCGTCGGCGTGTTCCGCAACGGGCTCACGCTCATGGGCGTGTCGTCGGTCTACCAGATCCTCGTCACCGGCGTGCTCGTGATCCTCGCGGTGGGGATGGACCAGCTCTCGCGCCGCGGCGCCCGCTGATGCCTGACGAGCGCTCGCCGGCGCCGGTCCTCCACGCGCGCGGGCTCGTGAAGCGCTACGGGCACGTCGTCGCGCTCGACGAGGCGGACTTCGACCTGCGCGAGGGGGAGATCCTCGCGGTGGTGGGCGACAACGGGGCGGGGAAGTCCTCGCTGATCAAGGCGCTCTCGGGCGCCACCGTGCCCGACGCCGGCGAGATCGTGCTCGACGGCCGCCGCGTGCACTTCCGCGGGCCGCTCGACGCGCGGCGGGCGGGGATCGAGACGGTCTACCAGGAGCTCGCGGTCGCCCCCGCGATGAGCGTGGCCGAGAACCTGTTCCTCGGGCGCGAGCTCCGCAGGCCGGGCGCGCTGGGATCGCTGCTCAGGATGCTCGACGCGCCGCGCATGCGGCGCGACAGCGCGGCCCACCTGGCCGCGCTCGGCATCGACGTCGGCTCCACCGCGCAGGCGGTCGAGACGCTCTCGGGCGGACAGCGGCAGGCGGTGGCGGTGGCGCGCGGTGCCGTGTTCGCCCGCCACGTCGTCATCATGGACGAGCCCACCGCGGCCCTCGGCGTGCGCGAGCGCGGGATGGTCGTCGAGCTCATCCGCCGCGTGCGCGACCGCGGGCTCTCGGTGGTGCTCATCTCGCACGACATGCCGCAGGTCTTCGATCTGGCCGACCGCATTCACGTGCAGCGGCTGGGGCGGCGCGTCGCGGTGCTGGACCCCGAGGTGGTGACGATGAGCGACGTGGTGGCCGTGATGACGGGAGCCGTGCGGGGCGAGGAGCTGGCGTGATGCCGCAGCTCCCGCGCTTCCGCGCCTGGCTCGACCGCTACGGCGCCGCCGAGGTGATCGGGACGGCCGCGGCCCTCGTCGGCGCGTGGACCGTCCGCGCGCTCACCGGCAACGAGATCCTCGCCGCGTACGGCGGCTCCGTGGGCGAGAACGTCGGCTACTACGGCTTCATCGCCGCGCGCGACCTGCTCGCCGACCGCCGGCAGCGGTCGCACGAGCCGGCGCTCTTCCGGCCCGCCCGCGTGGTGCGCGTCGGCGCGGCGATGGTGACGGAGTTCGGGCCGGGCGAGCTGCTGGACTCCGCCGTCGTGCGCCCGCTCCTGATGGGCCTCGGCGCGCGCCTCCTCGGGCCCGAGGCGGGCGTGGTGGCGGGCAAGCTCGCGGCCGATGTCGTCTTCTACGCGATCGTCATCGGTCTGCGCGAGCGGCGATTGGGGAAGAGCGTTTGACGGGCCCTACTCCCGCGCGAACGCCGCGTCGAACGCCACCTGCGACGGCTGGAAGCTCGCCGCCTTGATGTACGCGCACGCCTCGCGCGCACCGTGCTCGCGGTCCATGCCGATGTCCTCCCACTCGATGGACAGCGGGCCGTCGTAGCCGACGCGGTTCAGGGCGCGGATCACCTCCTCGAACCGGATCTTCCCCCGCCCGATCGAGCGGAAGTCCCAGTAGCGGTCGCGGTGGCCGAAGCTCAGGTGGCCGCCGAAGACGCCCGACGGCTTCGGGACGTCCGACCACCACACGTCCTTCATGTGCGCGTGGTAGATGCGGTCGCCGAAGCGCTCGATGAACGCGACGTAGTCCACGCCCTGGTAGCCGAAGTGGCTCGGGTCGTAGTTGAAGCCGAACGCCTTGCGCCCGTTCACGGCGTCGAGCGCGCGCTGCGCCGACGACACGTCGAACGCGATCTCCGTCGGGTGCACCTCGAGGGCGAAGCGCACGCCGACTTCGTCGAACACGTCGAGGATCGGGTTCCACCGCGCCGCGAAGTCGGCGAAGCCCGCGTCGATCATCGCGTCGGGCACGGGCGGGAAGCTGTAGAGCAGTCCCCAGATCGACGAGCCGGTGAATCCGGCGACGGTCTTCACGCCGAGCTTCGCTGCGGCGCGCGCGGTGTCCTGCATCTCCTGCGCGGCACGCTGGCGCACGCCTTCGGCCTTGCCGTCGCCCCACACGTGCGGCGGGATGATCGACCTGTGCCGCTCGTCGATCACGTCGCACACCGCCTGACCCACGAGGTGGTTGCTGATCGCGAACACCTGCAGCCCGTACCTGGCGAGCAGGTCGCGTCGCCCCTTGGCGTAGCCGTCCTCCTTCAGCGCGCGCTGGACGTCGAAGTGGTCGCCCCCGCAGGCGAGCTCGAGCCCGTCGAAGCCGACCTCCTTCGCCTTCTGCGCAACGGTCTCGAGGGGGAGATCGGCCCACTGGCCGGTGAACAGGGTGACGGGGCGTGTCATGGGGCGGATGGAAGGCGGTGAGTGGAATCGGCGAAGGTTACTCGAGGGGTG
>JBJMNJ010000235.1:0-4581 GCA_045804325.1 Gemmatimonadaceae bacterium | reverse complement strand
GGAGAGTCCCTGCGCGAGCCGCGAGTCGTAGCGCGCCGCGATCGCGTCCGGCACGGTGATGAGCCCGCGCACCTCGCCGAGGAGGCGCATGCGCTTCGCGAGCACCCACGCGCCCATCGAGTTCGTGATCGTCGCCGGCAGCACGAGGAACACCGCGCCGAGCCCGAGCGTGTAGACGAGCCCCGGCCCGCCGATGAAGGCGAAGCCGGAGAGCGTCGCCGCCATCGCCGCGATCGCGAGCGCCCAGAGGCCGATCCCCTGCCCGGCGACGAAGAAGTCGCTGGCGGAGCGCGTGCGCCGCGAGGCCCACACGCCGATCGCCGCGACGACGGCGAAGTAGACGAGTGCGATGCCGGCGATGACCGGCTGGGCGAGCTTCGGCAGCGCGGCGCTCTGGAGGAGCAGTAGGGCGGGCGCGGTCACGAGACGCCCGACTCCCGCAGCGCCGCCACGGCCGCCCGCACGCGCTCGAGGTCTGCCTCGCTCAGCGTGTGCGTCTCGAAGCTCCACGCGTACGCGAGCGGCAGCACGAACAGCGGCAGCAGCCCGATCCCGAAGAGCAGCACGGCGGCGCGACGCGGCAGGCCGAGCCAGAGGGCGTCGCCGGCGCGCTCGGGCGGCAGCGCCAGCGCGAGCGCGAACCCTCCCGCGATCAGCACGAACGCCACCACGAGCGCGGGAGCGAGTCGTCCCACGCCACGTCCGGGCCGCGAGGCGCCGAGTGCCATCAGCGCGACCATGCTCGTGGCGATCGCCATCGCCAGCAGCCAGGGCGCCCACGCCGGTGCGCCTCCCGGCCAGAACGCCGACGCGTACGACACGGCGATCGCCGCCGTCGACAGCGCCAGCGCACCCACGCTCACTCGCTTCGTCGTCACTGGTACAGGGCCTCCACCCGGTCGCGGTACCGCTCGGCCACCACGGCGCGGCGGACCTTCATCGTCGGCGTCAGCTCGCCCGCCTCCACCGTCAGCTCGCGCTCCAGGATGTCGAAGCGCCGGATGCGCTCCGCCGGTGCGAGCGATTCGTTCACCCGATCGACGGCGCGCTGCACCCGCGCGCGCACCGCGTCGTGCGAGAGCAGCGTCTCGAACCCACCGTCGATCCCCATCTCGCGCGCCCACTGCTCCACCGCGCCGCGCCGCAGCGTGACGAGTGCGGCGAGAAAGCGCCGCCCCTCGCCGAGGCACACCGCCTGGCCGATCCACTCGTCCGTCGCGAGCCGCGACTCCAGCGGCGCCGGCGCTACCTTCTTGCCCGCCGCGAGCGCGATCAGCTCCTTCACGCGGCCGGTGATGCGCAGCCGCCCCGCGTCGTCGATCGTGCCGACGTCGCCGGTGCGCAGCCACGCGCCGTCGGCGGTGAACGCCTCCGCCGTCGCCGCCGGCCGCGCGAAGTAGCCCGAGAAGGTGAGCGGACCGCGTCGCACCTGCACTTCCCCATCCGCCGCGATGCGGAGCTCCGTGCCCGGCATCGCGCGGCCGACGTCGTCGAAGGCGTGATCGTGCGGCCGGTTGAAGGCGACGCAGAGGTGCTCGGTCAGCCCGTACGCCGCGAGCACCGTCACTCCCGCCGCCTCGAGCGCGCGCGCCGTCGACTCGGCCAGGGGTGCGCCGCCGGAGGTCGCGAAGCGCAGCGCTCCACCCAGCCACGCGCGTCGCCATTCGCCCGCGCCCTGCCCCGCCGCCTGCGCGGTGATCCACGCCTCGTGCAGCTTCTCGAAGAAGCGCGGGACGGCAGCGAAGATGGTTGGCTGGAAATCCCTCGCCGCATCCCAGACGCGTGCGTGCTCCGCCACCAGGCCCGCGCGCATGCCGCAGCGGATGCGCGTCGCGAGCCCGAACACCCGTTCCGCGGAATGTGAGAACGGGAGAAAGGCGAGCGAGCGGTCCTCCTCGTCGAGCGACAGCGTCTCGCGGATGCTCTCGGCGGAGGCGATCAGGCAGCGGTGCGAGAGCCGCACGCCCTTCGGCTCGCCGGTCGAGCCAGAGGTGTAGACGAGCGCCGCGTCATCGTCCGGCCGCACGCGTGCGATGCGCGCGTCGAGCGCGGCGCGCGTGCCATCGCGCGCGAGCAGCGTCCGGCCGCGGGCCAGACACGCGTCCCATGCCTCCGGACCGACGGTCGCACGCAGTGTCGGCAGCTCGTCGCGGCAGGCATCGACCTTCGCGCGCTGTGCCGCCGTGTCGACGACGATCGCCGCGGCGCCGCAGTCGGTGAGCAGCTGGCGCACCTGCGCGGCCGGCGCGCCCGGGTACACGCCGACGCTCACGAGCCCCGCGAGCTGGACGCCGAGGTCCGCCACCGGCCAGAGAAGCCCGTTGCCCGCGAGCACCGCGACCCGCGCGCCCGGCTCGAACCCGTCCTCGACGAGCGTCGCCGCGAAGGCGCGCGCGTCGTCGCACCACTCGGCCCACGTGAGCGCACGCTCCTCCGCCGCGCCCCCCGCGGCGAGCGCGCGAAGGGCCTCGCGCCGCGGGTGCTCGCGCGCGCGTGACTGGAAGTGCTCGACGAGCGTGCCGACGCTCACCCCGTGCCTCCGGCGCGCCACTCGAGCGCCACGCTCCCCATCGCGAGGCCGGCGCCGCTCCCCGTGAGCATCACCAGGTCGCCGTCGTGCAGCCGTCCGGCGCGCACGGCGTCGTCGAGCGCCATCGGCAGGCACGCCGCGCCGGTGTAGCCCCACTTGCCCATTACGGTGTGCGCGAGCGCGCGGTCCAGCCCCATGCGGTCCATCACCGTGTGGATGGTGGAGCGATTCACCTGCGTCCAGAGCCAGTGCGCGACGTCGCGCTCCTCGCGGCCCGCGCGCGCCAGCACCGAGCGCGCGATGCGCGGCCAGCCTTCCTCGTTCACCGATGCGGGATACTTCTGCACGAAGCGCAGCCGGTTGCGCACGCCGTCGCGCAGCACCGCCTCCGTGATCGGCTCCGCCGTGCCGCCGGCGAAGACGCCCATCCCCGGGGCGAGCGTGCCGTCGGCGTACAGCTCGCTCGCCAGCACTCCGGGCGCATCGCTCGCGCGAAGCACCACCGCGCCCGCGCCGTCGGCGAAGATCGTCGACGTCTTCTTGTCGCGCGGGTCGAGGAACTTGGACATCGCGTACGCCCCGACGACGAGCACGGCGTCGTAGCGCTCGTCGGCGCGCAGGAACTTCCACGCGACGTCGAGCGCCGTCACGAAGCCCGCACATCCCGCGTTGACGTCGAAGGTGCCCGCGCGATGCGCGCCGAGCCGCCCCTGCACCACGCTCGAGGTGGCGGGCGATACGTACTCCGGCGTGTCGGTGGCCACGATCACGAGCTGCACTTCCGCGGGCTCGAGACCGGCGGCGTCGAGCGCCGCGCGCGCCGCCGCCGTCGCGAGGTCCGCCGTGCTCTCCCCCTCGTCGCACCAGCGCCGCTCGACGATGCCGAGCGTGTTGCGCACGAAGTCGTCGACGTCCTCGCCGAGCCGCGCCGAGAGCTCCGCGTTCGTGACGATGCGATCGGGGACGCTGCTCCCCGTGCCGGTGATGACGGCGTGCCGGACCGCGTTCACCGCGGCACCTCCGTCGCTGCGGCGTCGCGTGGCGCGGCGGTGGTGCCGCGAACGACGAGTCGCACCGGCAGCGGACGCGGCGGCGCCGTGCGTGCCGCTGGCCCCACCGTCGCGTCGCTCGGCTCGTCGTCGCGGCGCGCGATCCGTTGCAGGAGGAGCCGCGCCGCGCGCGCGCCGAGCTCGCGCGCCGGCACGTTGATCGTCGTGAGCTCGGGCGTCACCAGCCGCGCGAGCTCCACGTCGTCGCATCCGACGATCGAGCAGTCGGCGGGAACGCGAACGCCCCCCTTGAGGCACGCCTTGAGCGCGCCGACGGCGACGAGGTCGTTCGCGCAGAGCACCGCCGTCGGCCGTGCACCGAGAGCGAGCAGTGCGCGCATCGCCTCGTGGCCGCCGGCCGCGGTGCCGGGTGCGCGCCGTAACAGCACGGACTCGATCGAGACACCCGCGCCCCGCAACGTCTGCGCGAACCCGCGCTCGCGCAGGCGCGCCGCGGGGGAGTCCGACGCGGGCCCGATGAAGGCGACGCGCCGATGCCCGAGCGCGAGCAGGTGCTCGGCCGCCGTGCGTCCCGCGCCGAGCGCGTCGCTCGCCACCGCCGGCCACCGTGCCGACGGCTCGTCGACCAGCACGACGTTCAACTCGTCGAGCGCTCGCTCGTCCAACGCGGCCGCCTCCGCGGCATCGATGATCACGCCGTCGATGAGCCGTGCGTGGAGCGCCTCGAGCCGCGCACCCGGCCCACCCGCGCCGCTCTCGCAGATCAGCAGCGCGTAGCCCGCCTCCGCCGCCACCCGCTCGGCGCCCGCCACCACGTCCATGTGGAAGGGGTTGCGGAGGTCCGGGACGACGAAGCCGAGAGTGTAGGAGCGGCGGGTCGAGAGGCCTCGAGCGAGTAGATTGCCGCGGTACCCCAGCTCGGCGGCCGCGCGCAGCACGCGCTCGCGCGTCTCCGGCGCGATGCGCGCCCGCGGATTCCGGCCGAGGACGAGAGAGACAGTGGGCTGCGAGACGCCCGCCCGCGCGGCGACGTCGTGGGTG
>JBJMNJ010000234.1:0-2700 GCA_045804325.1 Gemmatimonadaceae bacterium | reverse complement strand
GGATGCTCATCATCATCTTCGGCGATCTGTTCAGCCGCCACGACGCGTCCGGCTGGAAGAAGGCGGCGTGGGTCGTCTTCATGATCGTCGTGCCGTTCATCGGCGTGCTCTGCTACCTGATCACCAACAGCCGGAGCATGGCCGAGCGCCGCATGAAGAGCGCCCAGGACGCCCAGGCGCAGTTCGACAGCTACGTCAAGACGGTGGCCGCCGACGGCGGAGGCGGCGCCACGGCGCAGATCGCGCAGGCGAAGGACCTCCTGGACAGCGGCGCGATCACCCAGGCGGAGTTCGACTCGCTCAAGGCGAAGGCGCTCGCCTGAGCGCCCGGTAGTCATTGCGGCGCCGCGCCGCGCCATCCGGGAGGATTGGCGCCGTGCGGCGCGCTCTGGCACTCGCGCTCCTGGCCGCGGCGGCGGTGGCCGTTCCAGCGCCGGCGCTCGAGACCGCGCGGTGTGTCGGCGCCGCGGCCCGTGATCCCGAGCATCCCGGCTGCCACGTCTCGCCGCTGGCCGTCTTCCCCGCCCCCGAGGACGCGCTGATCGCGCCGGCCGAGCCGTGCACGATCGTCCGCCGCCGCTTCCCGGAGGTCTGCGCGTTCGGCGTGCCCAAGTCGCAGGCGCGCGCGACCTTCGCGCTGGTGGGCGACAGCCACGCCGCCCACTGGCGCGCCGCGCTCGCCGTCGTCGCGCGGGCGGAGCGCTGGCGTGGCCTGGACCTCGACCGGTCCCGCTGCCCCTTCGCCGCGCTGCGCAAGGCCACGACACCGCATGACCGCGCGGTCTGCGCCCGCTGGAACGCGCGCGTGCGCGGCTGGTTCGCGCACCACCCGAGCGTGAGCATCGTGTTCGTCTCCCAGCGCCGCCAGGTCCACGTCGTCCCCCGCCCGGGCCTCGGCCAGTTCGACACCCGCGTCGCCGGGTTCGCCGACGCCTGGAACGGCCTGCCCGCGAGCGTGCACCACGTCATCGCGCTCGCCGACGTGCCCTACAACCGCCCGTACACGTTCGCCTGCGTGGAGCACGCGCTCGCCCGCCGTCGCTCGCCCGACCAGGCCTGCGCCGTCCCCCGCGCGCTCGCCCTGACGCCCGACCCGGCGCTGGCCGCCGCCGCGCAGATCGGCCCGCCGCGCGTCCAGTCGATCGACCTCACGCCGTTCATGTGCACGGCGCGCGACTGCCTCCCGGTCGTCGGCGGCGTGCTGGTCCACAAGGACCGCGGTCACCTGACCACCGCCTTCTCGGGCACGCTCGGCCCGTTCCTGCTGCGCGACCTGCGGCGGCTGCGGCGCAGCTGGTGAAATGTTCGGGGGGCGGCCCCGATTGTCAGCGACCGCCGGAGCGCCGTAGCGTGCGCCCATGCGCCTCTCACTCGTCGTGGCCGTCGCCGCCGCCCTCGCGCTGAGCGCGCCGGTCCACGCCGCCGCCGGCTCCCGGGGCCGCTCGTGCGGCGAGGTCCGCATCGACGGCAAGCGGTTCGCGATCTACGAGCAAGACGGCCACGCGGCCTGCCGGAAGGTCAAGCCGGTGATCGTGCACTACATGCGCACGTTCGAGTTCAAGCGGCCCTGGTTCTGCGCGCTCGGTCACGGCAAGGTGAAGTTCGCCGCCGCCTGCGCGAACAAGAAGGTGCTGCTGCGCGCCTACGCCCGGAGCTGATCGTCAACCGGAACTCGCGTCGGAGCCGCCGTGATCGCGATCCCCGCCTCGTCGTCCGGCAACCGGTGGGCGCTGAGCGTACGCTGCGTTCGGCGCGCCCGTCCACGGAACCGATGCAGATACGCGACTACGTGTATGTCTCCGATACGAAGATCGACATGCTCTTCGATCAGATCCCCGTTCCGCTCGCCAAGAGGATCACGGCGGACCTGAGGATCGATCTCAAGGTCATCAGCGTCTCCGTCAAGCAAGCTCCGACGGGCCAGACGCGGTACGCCAAGCTCGCGGTCGTGGAGACGTTCGTGCGTGAGCACCTTTCGCTCGGCACCGTTGACGAGGGCGCGCCGTACGTCGAGGGCACGCTGTCGATGCGATGGGGCCCGTTCGGCGACGATGACGCGATGGTGTTCTTCGCTGGGGCCAGCGAGGAGACGGTCGTGGGGCTCGGCGGTTCGTTCGGGCACGTTGTCGGAGCCGCGCCGCCGGGGGCGGGGCTGATGTGGTCAGCCGCGCCGGTGATCTACCGAACCTTGGCGGGAGCGGGGGCGTTGAGCGGCGCCGGCGACGCTCGCGCCGACGCACCGGGGGGCCGAGCCGGAAGCGGGGACGACGACGTGTGGCCGCGAGTGGTCGCCCAGGCGGCCCGGACGCTGGCGCCGCCGACCGAACGCCTGGAGTTCCTGGCGCGCCGCATCCGCCGGAGCGAGTACCAAGTATTTGGTAGGAGCAGCGTGCTGCTCGGCTCGCCGATCTACGTCGCGCGCGACGACCAGTAGACGCTCCGAAGTCAGCGCGCAGACACCGTGATCGCTCGGCCCACGGGCGGGTCAACGCGCGCCCAGACGTGCACGCGTGGGTGCAGTCAGCGTTCCGTTCGCGGGCTGGCGGGATCGGTGCAGCGCGAGTTACGCTCGCTGGCGTGGATCTCGGGTTCACCTGGCGTATCACGGCTCGTCGGTGGATCGCCGCGTGACCGAGCCAGGTCGTGTCGTCGGGGATTTCGAGCTGCTGCGCGAGCTCGGTGAGCGTGGCGGGATGTCGG
>JBJMNJ010000233.1:0-5213 GCA_045804325.1 Gemmatimonadaceae bacterium | reverse complement strand
GGAGCGCCACGGCGGGCGAGACCTCGCGTCGCGCTCGCGGGCGGCGCACCAGGGCGGCGCCGAGCGCGGGCAGCGGCGCGAGGAGCGCGAGCAGCCAGAACGCGGGGCGCTCGGGCAGCGGCGGACCGACCGGGCCGCGGTACGTCCGGCGGATCGCGAGGGGCACGACCGCCGGCGGCGGGCCGTGCGCGGTGTCCATGGCCGCGAGCGTCCCGGGGAGCACCGTCAGCGACTCGGGCCGCGTGAGCGCGATCTCGTAGCGCTCCGTGTACGGGTTGAAGTACGGGTAGCGCACCGGCGGCATCTCGACGGCGCCGGCCAGGCGCGGCGTGATGATCCAGTCGAACTCCTTGGCGCCGCGGACGACGGGGGCGGCGGAGTCCAGCGTGACGCGCTCGCCGGCCGGCACCGCGCTCGCCCACGCGACCTCGAGCCGCGGGCGCGGGAGGAGCTTCACGTTCCCGTCACCGGACACGCGCACCGTCAGCACGAGCGGGTCGCCGACGCGGCCCTCGGAGGAGTCCACGCGCGCGTCGACCGCGAGCGCGCCCACCGCGCCCGCGAAATCCGCCGGGCGCCCGTCGGCGGGCGGCTCCAGCGCGACGATCGTCACGGCCTCCGACTGCGCCGTGTGCGACTCCTCGCGACTGAAGAAGCTCGCGTTGAGCGGCAGCGAGTAGAGGAGCCGCGCCGGCGGCACCTCGATGCGCCCCGGGGCCAGCGGGAAGAACGCCCGCTGCAGCACGTGCACCTCGTACCGACGCCCCCCGTACGAGCGGAACAGGTCGCGGGCGCCGAGCCCGGGGAGGTCGTAGGCGAGCACGGACCGGGGCTCGGGCGGGATGAACTCGGGGTTCCGCCGCAGCCGCAGCCGCACCTCGTCGTCGATGAACACGCCGACCTGATACGTCGCCTGCTGGCCCACGTAGACGGTCTCGGGGTCCGCGACGGCGTGGAACGCGACGCCGTCGCGCGGGCTGAGGCGCGCGCGCGCGAGCACGATGGGCGAGCCGGAGGGCGTCGGGAGGTCGCGCACGACCACCGTGAGCGGGTTCGTCGCCGTGCGCGCCGCGCCCGCGTGGACCTCGAACGGCGGGATCGTGAACGTCCCCGCGCGCGTCGGCAGCAGCGTGTACGAGCGCTCCACCGTCGTCCACGAGCCGCTCGACGGGAACTGCGCGGACTCCGTGCGCCGCGTCTCCGCGGTGCGCAGGAGCTGGAAGGGCCCGAGGCCGGGGAGGACGATCGTCGGCGCGGCGCGGCCGGCGACGGTCGCCTCCACCCGCACCGTCATCTCGGCGCGCACGGTGGCGGAGTCCGGCGCGCTCGCGGCCACCGCGAGCTGGAAGAGCAGCGCGGCGGCGCCTACCAATCCTTCCCCCCGGGCGGCACGTCCGTCTTGCTCTGCTTCTGCCGCTTGCCCTGCACGTCCTTCTCGTCGCGCGCGGCGCTGTTGAGGAGCTGCTCCGCCTGCTCGCGGCCGATGCCGCCCGCCGGCTTCGGCGCCGGCTGCTGCTGGTTCTGCTTCGGCTCGGGCTGCGGCTGCGGCTGCTGCTGGCCGCCGCCGCCGCCACCGCCGCCACCGCCGCCGCTCTTCTTCTTCTGGAGCGCGAGCTCGTAGTTCCACTTCGCGTCGCCGTCGGCGGGGCGCATGAGCAGCGCCTTCTTGTACGTCGCCAGCGCGGCGTCGAGCGCGGGGCGCGCGCTGTCCCCCTGCGCGGCGAGGCCGCGCTCGAGGTGCGTGAGGCCGAGGTTGAACAGCGCGCGGAAGCGCACCTCGGCAACGCGCGACTGCGCCGCGCGCTCCAGCGGCTCCGCCGCCGCCGTCAGCGAGTCGGCGGCGATGAGCGCGGTACCGAGGTTGTAGAGCGTCTCCGCGGAGGTGTCGCCGCGCTGGATGCGTCGGCGGTAGATCGCGATCGCCCGCGCATAGTCGCGCCGCTGGATGGCGGCCGCGGCCTCGGCGTCCGGCCCCTTGAAGAAGGGGAGCTCGGGCAGCTTGGGCGCGCGCGCCGCCACGGCCACCGAGGCGGCGCCCGCGCTGGCGGTGCGCGGCAGCGCGAGCGCGAGCAGCAGCGCGGCGGCCGCCGGCGTCGCCGCGGCCGCGAGCACGCGCCGCCGCCCGCGCCGCTCGGCGAGCAGCGTGTCGAGCAGCAGCAGGACGAGCGCCGGGATGACGAAGAGCTGGAACCGCGGCGAGCGGTCCTGCCCCGTCTGCACCGAGCGCGTCTGCGTGCGGAGCCCGGCGAGCGCCTGGCGGACGCGCCCCGCCTTGTCCGTCTCGCCCGCGGGGACGAAGGTGCCGTTCGCGGCCTGCGCCGCGGCCTGCAGCAGCCCCGGCGAGTAGCGGCTCACGACGACGTTCCCGCTCTCGTCGCGCTTCTGCTCCATGCGGTTCCCCTCCCCGCGCACGGGGATCGTCGCCCCCTGCTCGGTGCCGAAGCCCACCGTGACGAGCGAGATGCCGTTCTCCTGCGCGCGCCGCGCCTCCGCCTGCACCTCCTCGGCGGACTCGAACCCCTCGCCGTCCGACATGACGACGATGGCACGGTCGCTCTCGCTCTTGGTAGATAGCAGAAGGTCCACCCCCTGCCGGATGGCGCGCGCGAGCGAGCTCCCCGCCTGCCCGACGACGGACGGGTCGAGGTTGTCGAGGAAGAGCTCGAGCGCCCCGTCGTCCACCGTCAGCGGCGTGAGGATGTAGCTCCGCCCCGCGAAGGCGAGGAGCGCGAAGCGGTCGCCGCGCGACTCGTCGCGGAGCCGGCGGACCTCCTGCTTCATGCGCTCGAGGCGGTTCGGCCGCTCGTCGGTCGCCATCATCGACAGCGACGCGTCGAGCGCGAGCACGATGTCGATCCCGCTCCCGCGCACCATCGTGCGCTCGGCGCCCCAGCGCGGCCCGGCGAACGCGATGGCCCCGCACAGCGCGGCGAGCGAGAGCAGGAGCGCGCGCGGCCAGGGAGGGCGCGACGCCGCCGGCGGCACGAGGCGCGCGACGAGCGACGGCTGCCCGAGGCGCTCGAGGCGCACGCGCCGGCGCCGGTGCCAGAGCAGCACCATCGCCACCGCGAGCGCCGGGAGCACCGGCACGAGGACCAGCAGCCAGGGGCGGTCGAAGAAGATCCCGGCGACGTTCATGGCAGCGGGGCCCTCCAGGCGAGCAGCAGCAGCTCCCCCGCGAGCGCGAGCAGCGCCAGGGCGAGCGGCCAGCGGAAGAGCTCCGTGTAGCGGACGTAGGTGCGCGTGCGGACCGGCGTGCGCTCGAGCTGGTCGATCTGCTCGGTGATGCGCTGGAGGGCGGCCGCGTCGCGCGCGCGGAAGTAGCGCCCGCCGCTCATGCGCGCCACCTCGGACAACAGGGCGTCGTCGATCTCCACGGGGCGGAGCTCGTAGCGGAGGCCGAACATGCCGCGCCCCACGGGCACCGGCGCCATCCCCTCCGTGCCGACGCCGATCGTGTAGATCTTGATGCCGAACGCCGTCGCCGCCTGCGCCGCCGTGCGCGGGTCGATGGAGCCGCGGTTGTTGACGCCGTCGGTGAGCAGGACCATCACGCGCGAGCGCCCCGGCGCGTCCTTGAGCCGGTTCGCCGCCGTCGCGATCGCGGTGCCGATGGCCGTGCCGTCCTCGAGCTGCCCGGGCTGCAGGTTGCTGATCGCCGCCTGCACCACGGGGTAGTCCGTCGTCAGCGGCACCTGCGTGAGGGCCTCGCCCGAGAACGCCACGATCCCGATGCGGTCGGTGTTCCGGGCGAGCACGAACTGCTTCACCTTGTCGCGCGCGACCTCCAGGCGGTTCAGCGGCTGGAAGTCCTGCGCGAGCATCGAGCTCGAGATGTCGAAGGCGATCATGATGTTGATGCCCTCGGTCGTCACGTTCTCGGCGCGCCCGGCGGTGCGCGGCCGGGCGGCCGCCAGCGCGAGGGCCGCGAGCGCGAGGTTGCGCAGCGCGAACAGCAGCCGGGTCACGCCGCGCCCGGAGCGCGGGCCGGCGGCGAGCGCCGCCGTGCGCGAGAAGATGATGGCCAGCGGCCGGCGGCGGCGCCGCACGATCCACCAGAGCGGGATCAGCAGCAGCGCGGCCAGCGCGAGCGGCGTCGCGAACTCGAGGGCGCCCAGATGCATCAGGCCGCCCTCCCCTTCTCGTCCCGGTCGAGGCTCGCGGTGCGCGCCGCCTGCTCCGCCCGCGCCGCCGCCTCGCGCCGCGCCTGCTCCTCCGCGATCAGCTTCTCGTTGACCTCGCGCACGATCGCGCGCGCCTCGCGCCCGAGCTCGCGCGCGCGGTCGGCCGCTACCTGGCGTCGCGCGAACTTGATCAGGTCCGACTCGGCCAGCACCGGCGCGAGGCGCGCGACGGGGACCGTCGTCGAGCCGCGCAGCGCCGCGAGCAGCTCCGTGCTCGTGAGCGACACGTCGGCCTCGGGGAGGCGGCGCGCGACGTAGTGGCGCAGCACCTCGACCATGAGCGCGACGAAGCGGCCGCGCTCCCCCGCGTCCACGAGGCCGAGCGCCTCCACGCGCGCGAACTCCTGCTCGGCGAGCGCGAACGGATCCTCCATCCCCACGTCGTCGGCCGATCGCCGCCGACGTCGCCGCCACGCCCACCACAGGAGGGCGAGGATCAGCGCGAGTGCCAGCGCGACGAGCAGCCAGAGCCACCACGGCGCGGGCCGCAGCACGAGCGGGCGCTCCGGCTTCGGCACGCGCTGGGCGGTGTCCTGCGGGAGCACCGACGCGACGTGCACCGTGAGTCGGCCGGGCGGCGCGCGCCGCTCGAGCTCCCCGAGCCGCACGACGACGTCGCCGAGCTCGATGGGCAGATCGCCGACGTCCCAGGCGGCCATGCGGTAGGTCGCGGTCTGGTCGACCGCGCTCACGCTGTCGAGCGTCGCGACGCGGCGCGTGTCGAGCGCCTCGACGGGCGCGGTGCTGTCGGCCGGCCCGTCGGGGAAGAGGACGCCGGCGCCGCGCGGGGCGCGCACGCGGACGCGCACGAGGAACGGGTCGCCGACCGTCACCGTCTCCGGCACCACGGTGACCCCGATCTGCACCGGCAGCTCCGCGGCGGTCGCCTGCCGCCCGCGCGCCGCCGACTGCGCCCCGGCCGCGCCGAAGGCGCCGAGAACCGCGCCGAAGGCGCCGAGAACCGGCGAGCGCCGCAGGCGCGAGCCGAGAACCGCGGCGAAGCCGCCTGATGGCCCGCATCGCCTCCTG
>JBJMNJ010000232.1:0-10442 GCA_045804325.1 Gemmatimonadaceae bacterium | reverse complement strand
GCACTTCGTGCCCCTCGTCGGTTCTCGGCCGCGCTGCGCGCGGCGGTTGCTCACCGCGACCGCGCTCCGCAGGACCGCCGAGAACCGACGAGCGCCGCGCAGCGGCGCGACGTAGAGAACCGACGAGGCGCGCGGAGCGCGCCGACGTAGAGAACCGGATGCCGAGGAGCCGTACACGGCTTCGGGGTAGAGCACCGCGGCGCGCAGCGCCGCCTACGCCACCGCCACCTCGAACCTGCACCGCGGCCGCTCCCCCCGGTCGCAGCGCTCGCGCACCGGCGCGCCGACCACCTCGCCGAGCAGCGTCTCCACCGCCGCGCACGCCTCCGCGCGCCGCCCGGTCGCCGCCGAGAGCGGGCAGCCGCAGCCGCGGATCGTGAGCACGCCGTCCTCCACCTCGACGGAGGCATCTCCGCCGAGCGCGCCGAGGAGCGCGATGGCCGCGCGCAGGCGCGCCTCGAGGTCCCCGCGCGCCTGGCCGCCGGCCTCGGCGGCGAGCCGGCGCCCGACCGCGCGCAGGATCGCGTCCCGCTCGTCGCCCGGCAGCCGCTCGGCCAGCTCGTCCAGCAGAGCCACGAGCACCGGCGCGTAGGCTTCCGAGAGCAGCGGCTCGGCGTCGGGATTCACCTCGAAGACGGTGGCGGGCTTGCCGGCGCCGGGCCCCCGGCGAACGCCGCTCTGCCGGACGAGCCCGTCGCGCTCGAGGGTCGCGAGGTGCCCGCGGACCGCGTTGTCCGTCAGCCCGAGCGCTGATGCCAGCTCCTCGACGGTGCGGGCGCCACGCCGGAGGAGGGTGAGCACCTGCCCCCGGCTGGTCTCGAGAAAACGTTTGGTAGCGCTGATGACGGTCATGAACCCTCGTGAGGAGCCTCTCATATGGTAGGGCCGGCTAGGGCCTCCTGTCAATTATGTCAATAAAATACTTGACAAATTAGGGTATCAGGGGCAATCCTCCTGACGCGGGGGCGGTCCCGGCCGCTTCCCGAGCTCGCAGTCCCACCTCACGTCAGGAGAATCGGTATGCGCAGGACCCGTTTCGCCGCCGTCGCGTTCGCCTTCGGCACCTCGCTCTGCCTCATGGGGGCAGCCGCCGTCGTCCGCCCCGCCGCCCCCGCGGCCGCGCTCGACGACCCCACCATCGTCGCCATCTTCGACGGCGCCAACACGGCCGACATCGAGACCGGCCGCCTGGCCGTCGAGCGGGGGCAGTCGAAGGAGGTGCGGGAGTTCGGCGCGATGCTGGCCCGCGACCACGAGTACGTGCGCGGCCTGGGGCGCGACCTCGCGAAGAAGCTCGACGTCACGCCGACCCCGCCGAAGGACGGCCAGGGCGCGCGCGACCACGCGGCCGCCATGGCGCGCCTGCGCGCCGCCAGCGACGCCGACTTCGACCACGCCTTCCTCCAGCACGAGGCGGCGTTCCACAAGGCGGTGATCGACGCCGTGACGACGACGCTCCTCCCCGCCATCCAGAACGCGGAGCTCAAGGCGCTCGTCGTGAAGGTCGCGCCGGCGTTCGAGGCGCACATGATCGCCGCGCAGAACCTCGACAAGGGGCTCGCGCACTCCGCCGCCGGTCACTGACCGTGCGCCCCGCGCAGAAGTTCGCGCGACTCTTCGCCGCTCTCGTCGTCGCCACCGGGTGCGACGGCGGGAGCAGCGAGCCGCGCGACGAGGTGCTCGACCCGGCGGTCGTCGCCGAGGGGAAGGAGATCTTCCGCCACGACACCTTCGGCGACGAGCAGTACTGGACCGACACGCTCCGCATGCACGAGGTCGTGCAGGCGGCGGTGACGCCCGCGGTCGCGCTCTCGGTGGGGCTCAAGGTGGACGCGGACGCGCTGCCGGCGGAGGTGAAGAGCGCCATCGCCGCCGGGCAGGTGGACCTCAACAGCACCGCCACCACGCTCGCGCTCCTGAAGCTGAACGCGGTGGTGGGGCTGAAGGGCGACGTGCAGACCGTCGCGGGCCGCGACACGCTCGTGCGCCTCGGCATCACCTGCGCGCTCTGCCACTCCACGGTGAACAACTCGTTCGCGCCGGGGATCGGCAGCCGGCTCGACGGCCACGCCAACCGCGACCTGAACCCCGGCGCGATCGTCGCGCTCTCACCGGCGGTCCCCGCGGAGCTGAAGCAGGTGCTCAACTCGTGGGGGCCGGGCCGCTACGACCCGCGCATCAACATCGACGGCAAGAACACGCCGCTCGTCCTGCCGCCCGCGTACGGGCTGCGCGGCGTGGACAGGGAGACGTACACGGCGGAGGGCCCGGTCTCGTACTGGAACGCGTACGTCGCCGTGACGCAGATGCACGGCCAGGGCAGCTTCAGCGACCCGCGCCTCGGCATCACCATCGTCCAGACGCCGGACCTCGTCACGCCGAAGCTCGCGGCGCTGCGCGCGTATCAGCTCAGCCTGAACGCGCCGGCGGCCCCCGCGGGAAGCTTCGACGCCGCCGCCGCGGAGCGCGGGCGCCTCGTGTTCGCCGGCGCGGCCGGATGCGCGAGCTGCCACGCCGGCTCGCACTTCACCGACGTGAACGAGGGCCGCCTGCACGCGCCCGCGGAGACGGGGATGGACCCGGCCTACGCGGCGCGCACCACGACGAAGAAGTACCGCACGACCCCCCTGCGCGGCCTCCTCGACCACGCCCCGTACTTCCACGACGGCAGCGCGGCGACGCTGCTCGAGGTGGTGGAGCACTACGATCGGGTGCGCTCGCTGGGGCTGACGGGGGAGCAGAAGAGGGACCTGGTGGAGTACCTCAAGACACTGTGAGGCGGGCTCTCGGCGCCGCTCCGCGGCGCGGTTCTCGGCCCCTCGCGGCGGCATGGCTCCTCTTCTCGCGGTTCTCTACTTCGCGGGCCTTCGGCCCGCTCGTCGGTTCTCTACTTCGCGGCCCTGCGGGCCGCTCGTCGGTTCTCGGCGCGCTGCGCTCGCCGGTTGCTCGTGAGCGACCGCGGCCCAGAGGGCCGCCGAGAACCGACGAGCGCCGCGCAGCGGCGCGACGTAGAGAACCGACGAGCCGCGCGAAGCGCGGCGACGTAGAGAACCGGATGAGAAGGAGCGCTATGCCGCGCGGAGTAGAAGACCACGGCGTGCAGCGCCGTCTACTGCATCCACCTCTCCAGCCACTCCACCCACCTCCTCTCCCTCTCCAGCTGCCGCACCGGATCCGCCGGCGAGTGGCCGCCGCCCGGGAAGGCGACGAACTGCACCGGCACGCCGTTGTCCTTGAGCGCGTGGAAGATCTTGTACGAGCCGGTGACCGTCACGCGCACGTCGGCCGTCTGCGACATCACCAGCGTCGGCGCGCGTGCCTTCGAGAGGTGCGTGATCGGCGACATCGCCATGTACTTCGCGAGGTTGTCCCCGACGAAGGGTGAGGCGGTGATCGCGTGGCGGCGCATCACGTTGAGGTCCGCGAGCGCGTACATGTCGGTGAGGTCCACCGGCGCGGCGCCGGCCACCGCGGCGCGCCAGCGCTCCGGGTAGCGCCCGATGAGCCACGCGGTCATGAAGCCGCCGTACGACCAGCCGGACACGGCGACGCGCGCCGTGTCCACGAAGCCGCGCGCGACGAGCGCGTCCACGCCCGCCACCACGTCGCGCCCCGGGCCCTCGCCCGCGTCGTCGGCGATGGCGCGCTGGAAGGCGTTGCCGAGGTTGTCGCTGCCGCGGTAGTTCGGCTGGAGGACGACCCAGCCGCGCGCGGCCAGGAGCTGCGCGCGGGCGAGGAACGCCTCGTTCGACGACGCGGTGGGGCCGCCGTGGATGTGGAGCACGAGCGGGTACTTTCGCGCCGGGTCGAAGCCGGGCGGGTACGTGACGACGCCGTCGGCGGTCATGCCGTCGTGCGTCGTCCAGGTGACGCGCTCGCTCCGGCCGAGCGCGAGCTTCGCGACGCCCTCGTTGAAGCGCGTCAGGCGGCGCGGCGGCGCGCCCGGCCGCTCGATGACGTACAGCTCCTGCGGGCGCGCGGGCTCGCTCGCGACGAGCGCGATGGCGCCGCTGCGCGACACGCTCGCGCCCGCGATCTCGGCGATGTCACCGAGCGGCAGCTTGCGCGCGGCGCCGCCCAGCGGCTGCGACCAGAGGGCGGCACGTGTGCCGTCCGTCCCGAGGACGAGGAGGCCCTGCCCGTCCGGCCACCAGTCCACGAGCCCGACCTGACGGTCGATGCCGCGCGTCGCGCTCTCGCCCTCGCCGCCGGCGGCCGGCGCGACGACGACCTCCTCGACGTTCGCGGGGACGCCGTCGCGCGCATACGAGTACGCGATGCGCGAGCCGTCCGGCGAGAACCGCGCGCCGCCCTCGCCCGCCGCGCGTCCCGTGAGCCGCCGCCCGCGGCCCGCCGTGTCCACGACGACGACGATTCCCTGGTCGGCGTCGCCCGGCGAGGCGGACGCGATCTGCACGAGCGCGATCGACCCGCCGTCCGGCGCCCACGAGAGCGACGCGTCGCTGATGGAGGTCGTGAGACTCCACGCGCCTTTCGTGAGACGGCGCGCCGCGCCCCTCGCCGCAGGGACGAGCCACACGTGGCTCGGGCGCGGCGCCGCGGACGTCATGTAGTGGTCATTGCCGACCTCGAACGGATCGGTGTCGGCCGCTCGCTCCGCGCGCGGATCGGCCGCCGCGAACGCGAGCGCGCCGCCGTCCGGCCGCCAGGCGAACGCCTCGACGCCGGTGGCCGAGCGCGTGAGCACGGCCGGCGGCCCGCCGCCCGCCGGCATCAGATAGATCTGCCGGCCGCCGCCAGGCGCCGCGGCGAGGAACGCGACGCGGTCGCCACGCGAGGACCAGCGCGCGTGGCCGACTGCACGGAGGCCGGGTGCGACGACGCGCTGTGCGCCGCTCGCGACGTCCACCGCCACGAGCTCCGTGCGCCACGCGTTCGCGGCGAGGTCCGCGCGCGAGACGGCGACGATGACCGTACGCCCGTCGGGGGAGATCTGCGGGTCGCCGAGGCGGACGATGCGTCCGACGTCGGCGAGCTCGAGGCGCCGCGCCTGCGCCGCGGCGGCCGGCGCGAGCGTGACGAGCGTGGCGAGGGCGAGAGCGTGGGGGTGCGCGCGGAGCATACGACTCGTCGGGTGGAGGGCGCCGCCAACATACGGCCGCGGCCGGCAGGCGTAAACGCGCACGCGCGTCGCGCCGAGTCCGTTCCTTGCACCTCGCGGCCCCATGCACCGCATCGCCGTCGTCATGGTCGTCGCCATCGGCTGCTCCAAGGGCCCGAAGAAGGACGTCGCGATCCCGGTGGACACGTCGCTCATGGCGCGCGCCCCGGTGGACACGAGCCTCCTGCTCTCGGACGCCGCGCCGCGGCCCCGCGCTCCCGACTCGAGCGCCGGCGGCTCCGCGTCGGCCGCCGACGAGGAGGACGATGAGCCCGCCGCGTCGAGCGGCACGACGACTGGTGGCGACGCGCGCGACTCCGACCGCGACACCGGCCGCCGGGGCCGCGGCGGGAAGAAGGCGAAGAAGGGCAGGAAGCACTAGCCGCCGACGGGGGAATGATGTCCGTGCGCGATCGCAGGCCGATCAAAGTGCTCGTCTTCGCGGCGTCGCTGCGCCGCGCCTCGCTCAACGCGCGCCTCGCGGAGCTCGCGGCGCAGACGGCCGAGCGGGCCGGCGCGGAGGTGGACCGCGCGCGCATGCTCGACTTCGACTGCCCGTCGTACGACGGCGACGCCGAGAGCGGCGGCGACCTGCCGGAGCCGGCGCGCGAGCTCTGCCGGCGCATCAAGGCCGCCGACGCGTTCGTCATTGCGTCGCCGGAGTACAACGCCTCGATGCCCGGCGTCCTCAAGAACGCGATCGACTGGGCGTCCCGCTTCCGCCCGCAGCCGTTCAACGGACGGCAGGGGCTCCTGCTCTCCGCCTCCCCGTCGATGGCCGGCGGCAACCGCGGCCTCTGGTCGCTGCGCATCCCGCTCGAGCACCTCGGGGCGCGCGTCTACCCCGACATGTTCTCGCTCGCCCAGGCGCACGAGGCGTTCGACGCCGAGGGCGGGATCGCGAACGCGATGCTGCAGAAGCGCTTCGACGAGACGATCCGCTGCTTCCTCGACCTCGTGGAGGCCGCGAAGCACTATCACGTGCTCGAGAAGCAGTGGGTCGAGTTCCTCGGCGAGCACCCGAACCAGGCCACCGACCGCGTCGAGACGACCGAGGTCGAGGCCGCCTGAGAGGCAGCATGGGCGTCACCACGCAGGACATCTTCGGTAGCGCAGGCGGCGCGCAGCCGGCGACGCCGGGGAGCTACGGCGAGCCGCCGCACGGCCCCTTCCGCCTCCCCGACGCGACGCGCCTCGGCGAGGTGCGCCTCCAGGTGTCGGATCTCGAGCGCTCGCTCGCGTTCTACGAGGGCGTGCTCGGCCTCCGCGCGTTGACGCGCGAGCCGGGGCGCGCGCAGCTCGCCGCCCACGCCTACGATCGCGTGCTGGTCGAGCTCCACGAGCGCCCCGGCGCGCGGCCCGCGCCATCGCGAGGGCGGCTCGGGCTCTACCACTTCGCGATCCTCCTCCCGGACCGCGCCTCGCTCGGGCGCTTCGTGCGCAACGTCGCGGACCTCGGCGTGCGCGTCGGCGCGGGCGATCACCTCGTGAGCGAGGCGTTCTACCTCCAGGACCCGGACAACCTCGGCATCGAGGTCTACGCCGACCGCCCGCGCGACACGTGGAAGCGCATCGGGCGCGAGCTCGTGATGGCCACCGACCCGGTGGACGTGCCGGGGCTCCTGCGCGACGCGGGCGAGGCGGCGTGGGCGGGCCTGCCCGCGGGCACCGTGATCGGTCACGTGCACCTGCACGTCGGCGACCTCCAGCGCGCCGGCGCCTTCTTCGGCGACGCCCTCGGCTTCGACCGCACCGTATGGCACTACCCCGGCGCGCTCTTCTTCGGCGCGGGCGGCTACCACCACCACCTCGGCACCAACACCTGGGCGGGCACGGGCGCGCAGCCCGCGGGCGATGACGACGCGCGCCTGCTCTCGTGGACCGTCGAGCTGCCTGACGAGGCGAGCGCGTCGGCGGCGGCCGAGAGCCTGCGCAAGGGGAGCTTCCCGGCGGAGCGCATGGAAGGCGGCACGCTCACGACGCGCGATCCGTGGGGTACCGAGGTGCGCGTGCGAACGGCATGAGAGGATGAGAGCAGGATCTCGAACGGCGATGGCCGAGCCAAACTCCGCCTCGGCCATCGTCGTTCAGAATCCTGGGTTCATCCTGCCCGATGCAGCTGCCGTCGACGCTCCCGATCTACGGCGCCTGTGATGGCGCGCGGCGCAGAGTCACGTCGTCGTTCCGGATGCGCAGGCGCACCGCGGACGGGTTGCCGTCGGCGTCGAGGTGGAAGGCCGCGCGCGTCGTGAAGTACTCGCGGTAGAGCGGCCGGCGCCAGCGCGCGAGGAAGGTGTCCAGGTGCCAGTGCGAGAGGTCCGCCGTCTCCCCGGCCGGGAGGATCTGGAGGACGAGGCTTCCGTTCTCCAGTCTCACCTCGACCGTACCGTACAGGCTGTCCACGTACGTGCCCGCGTACGCCGCGAGCGGGCGGGAGGGCTTCGTGCCCGCGATGCGGCCCGCCTCCAGCGTGCGGCGCGCCTCGCGCGACCGCTCGGGGTCGGACGCGCGGAGCGCGCGCGCCCTGCTGGCGCAGTCCGGCGGCGCGGTCGCCAGCAGCGCGTCGGCGATGCAGCCGGCGATGATGGCCTCCGCGCGCGGCGTCGTCGTGAGGAGCCACGAGTTCACGAGCACGGCGACGCCGAGCGCGTCGTCGGGGTACAGGGCCATCCACGCGAACTGGCCGTCGCCACTGCCGCTGTGCCAGAGCAGGGGCCGCCCGCGGTAGTCCCACACCTGCCACCCCATGCCGTAGCCCACGCTGGTGCCCCGCAGGTTGCGCGCGCGGCGGAACGCCGGCGTGGTGGGGATCACGACCTGCGAGGTCTGCGTCTCGCGGAGCGACGCCTCGCTCACGACGCGCCGTCCCTCGATCGTGCCCCCGGCGAGCTGGAGGCGGAGCCACCGCGCGATGTCCGCAGCGCTCGACTGGACGGCGCCCGCCGGCGCCGTGTGGTCGCGCGCGGGTCCCTCGCGGGGGATCGCGCGCTGCGCGCCGTCGATCATCGCGTGCGGCGAGGCGACGTTCTCCATGCGCCCCGCCGCGGCGAAGCTCGCCGTGGAGTGCGCCATGCCCGCCGGCACGAGGAGACGCGTGCGGATCAGCTCCTCCCACGGCACGCCCGCGGCCCGCGCCGCCGCCTCGCCCGCGGCGGTGTAGCCGACGTTCGAGTAGACGAGCGTCGTGCGGAACGGCGCCGACTGCCGCAGGAAGCGCATGCGGCGGATGATCTCGTCGCGCGGGAGCTGGTTGAACGACCAGAAGCCGTTCGCGGCCTCGAGGCCGGCGCGGTGCGAGAGGAGGTCGCGCATGGTGACCTCGCTCGTGAGGTACGGCGTCGCGAGCTCGAAGCCCGGAAGCCAGCGCCGCACCGGATCGTCCCAGCGCATCTTCCCCTCGTCCACGAGCACGCCGACGGCGGCGGCGGTGAACGACTTCGTGAGCGACGCCGCGTCGAAGAGCGTGTTCTCGTCCACGCGCCCCGGCTTCCCGAGCTCGCGCACGCCGTAGCCCTTCGCGAGCAGCACGGTGTCGCTGCGCACGATGGCGACGGCCATGCCCGGGATGTCCCACTCCTGCCGCGCGCGCTCGAGCAGGCTGTCGAGCGCGGCGATGCTCATGGGCTGCTGCGCCTGCGCGCGGAGGCGCGCGGGCACCGCGAGGACGGCGAGCACGACGAGCGCGCGCGCGGCCTGAAGGGGCAAATTTTTGACACTCGCGGCGCGACGGTGGACGTGAGACATGAGGAGGCTCCCTGGTCAGCGGGCGGTGAGGTCGTCGAGCGCGGCGCGCGCCGCGCCGCGCACGGCGATGTGGCGGTCCTCGAGCAGCGGGCGGAGCGTCTCCCGCTCCGCCGCGCCGCCCGCGGCCGCGACGAACTCGACGGCGGAGGCGCGCACCTGCCACGCCGCGTCGCCGAGTGCGCGCCGCATCGCCGGAAGGGCGGCGGCGCTCCCGACGTCGCGCAGCGCATACGCCGCGGCGGCGCGCATACGCCACACGGGGTCGGCGAGGAGCGCGACGAGGCGCGGCTCCGTGCGCGGGTCGCGCCGCGCGTCCGGCCCCGCCAGCGAGAGCGCCCACGCCGCGTACGCGCGCACGCGCCAGTCGCGGTCGTCGAGCGCGCTCACGATGGCCTCCATGAGCCGCCCCCCGCGCCCCGCGAGCAGCGCCCACGCCGCACGCTCGCGCACGAGGTCGCCCTCGTGCGTCGGCACGCGCTCGAGGGCGCGGCCGAGCCGCGCGGCGAGCGCCGAGTCGGGCCCCACGAGATAGTCGGGGAGCACGGCGGCCGCGCGGCGGAGCAGCGCGTCCACCTCGGCGTCCGACGCCGCGACGCGCTCGCTGCGGGGGAGTGCGACGGAGTCGGCGCGGCGGTCGGGCTCGAGGGCGGGAAGGCGCGCGGCCGGCGCGACGGGTTGCGCAACGACGAGCGGTGTCGTCCCCGGCCGCGCAGCCGTCCGGTGTTCAGTCGCCTCCACCCGCACCGCCCCCGCCATGGTCGCGATGGCGACGGAGGCGACGACGCTCGCCGCCGCCGCCCAGCGCGGCAGCGCGCTTCGCGGGCGCGCGTCGTCGAGGATGGCGACGAGGCGCGTCTCCAGCTCGCTCGGGCGCGCCAGGGCGAGCGCGCCGGCCGGAGGCGCCACGCCGCGGCGCACCGCGCGGGCGGCATCCAGGAGGACGTCCGCGTACCGGTCGGGCGCGACGCCCGACGTCAGCACGAGATCGTCGCACGCGCGCTCACGCTCGGCGCCGAGCGCGCGGGCGGCGCGCCAGACGAGCGGGTCGTACCAGTGGAGCGCGCACGCGAGTCGGGCGAGCAGCTCGACGAGGCCGTCGCGCCGCGCGACGTGCGCGAGCTCGTGCTCGAGCGCGGGGCGCAGCGTCTCGAGATCGCTCGCGGCGCCGACGGGGATGATCACGACCGGCCGCACGACGCCGACGGTCGCGGGTGCGGCGAGCTCGGTGCTCTCGCGGAGCGGGACGACGTGGCGCAGGCCGCGGCGGCCGCGCATGCGCTCGAGGCAGCGGAGCGCGGCCGCGTCCGCGACCGGCCGCGCGCGGCGGGCGACCCCGGCGGCGAGCAGGTGCGAGCGAGCGATGCGTGCGAGAAGGAGCGCCACCCCCGCGAGCCAGACGAGCGCGGTGACCGCCGCCGGCGACGGCGCGCGATGCGCCGGCTCCCCGACACCGCTCCAGATGTCTTCGGACCCCATCACGCGCGGCGCCGCGGCGCGCGGCACCCGTGCCGCGCTCGGCGCGCGAATCGCCGCCGCGGCGGGCCGCAGCGCGGCGAGGGCGGGCACGTGCACCACC
>JBJMNJ010000231.1:0-6410 GCA_045804325.1 Gemmatimonadaceae bacterium | reverse complement strand
GTGCGGCGCTAAGTAGAAAACCGACGAGCGGGGCGAAGCCCCGCGACGTAGAGAACCGGATGCCGTGGAGCCCTACGCGGCTTCGGAGTAGAGAACCGCGGCGCGCTGCGCCGCCTAACGCGCCGGCGCCGGCGGGCAGCTCGTCCCCCCGAAGAACCCCTTCCGGAACACCGCCGGGTTCACGCCCCCGAGCCCGATCTCGGCGGCCACCTTGAGCGCGCCGCTCTCCGGCGCGCCGCCCGCGCCGCGCGCGACGAGCGCCCACTCCACGCGGTAGCCGTCGCCCACCGGGCGCCACGTCTCCGCCTGCTGGAGGAGCTGGAAGAGCGCCCACGTCCCCGTGTAGCCGAGGAGCGGCGTCTCCACGCGGCCGATGGCCGCCGCGAGGCGCGCCTCGCGCGCGCTGGAGGCGGCCCACGCGACGCGCGCCTTCTCGAGCGAGTTGCGCGTCGAGCGCACCGTCTGCCCGTCCACCGTGATCGACATCGCCGACGTCACGTCGTCCACGAGCGGCTGGATCGTGAGCGCCATCCGCGCGTCGGGCGTGTCGTCGCGGTAGAGCGCCTCGGACATGGCGGCCGCGCGGTTCAGGAACGCGACGAACTGCGGCGCGAGCGTCACCGAGCCGGGCACCGCCACGAACTGCGTGCCCTGGCGCTGCACCGCGCGCGCGAGCGGCCCGGCCGTGAGCGCCCACAGCGCGCCCGTGCCCGGGCGGAGCAGCGCGTTCACCTCCGCGGCGCCCGCCTGCACCGGCGAGCTCGCGTTGAACGGGAACTTGCTCATGACGCCGCGCGCCTGCCCGCAGAACGCGCCGGCGGCGGCGTTGATCTCGGCGGCGCCGAAGCCGCGCAGCAGCGGCTCGACGTACGTGATGGGCGCCTCGAGCAGCCGCTGCACCGTCGCGTCCACGTGGGCCTCGGAGTCGAGGCGGAAGCCCTGCGCGAGCTGCAGCACCGCGACCTTCGCGTCGCTCGCCTTCTGCGAGGCCTGCTGCGCCGCCAGCTCGCCCTGGCCCGGCGGCGCGTTCGCCGCCTGGTCGATGGCCGCCTGGAGCCCCACGAGCGCGTTCACGTACGGCGCGTTGGCCTCCGCCACGAGCTTGTCGGCCGCGGCGGGGGAGACCACCGCCTGCACCGGCTGGAAGCGCGAGGCCAGGGCCGTGTCGGGCACCGCCGTGTTCTGCGAGGCGATCGCCAGCATGACGAGGAGTGGCGACTGGTTCCCCGACAGCACGCCGAGGCGGCGGGCGGCGTCCTTGACGCCGGCGTAGCGCGGCACGCCGCCCGCCGCGAGGTAGGCGCGCCAGTGCTTCACGAAGTCCGACGCGTACCGCGCGCGCAGGTCGGCGACGAGCTTCGCGCGGTCCGCCGGCGCGCCCGTCTGCTCGCCCACCACCCACTTCTCCCCCTGGAAGAAGCGGTCGACGTTCTTGAAGGCGCTCTGCATGAACTGCCAGCCGCCCTTCGTGAACGCGCCCGGCACCTCGTAGGCGTTGTTCACGAAGGCCGTCGCCGCCGGGGCGCGGCGCGCGAGCGAGGCCGGCGGGTTCGCGCGCGACGCCTCGGCGATCATGAACGTGTAGACGCGGTCCGGCCCGGCGAACCGCGACAGGAAGTCGCGCCCGCGCGCCACCGCCGCGGCGTCGGCCTCGCCGGGGTACGGGTTGCTGACCAGGAGCTCGGTCGCGTAGAAGTCGAGCTGCCGCCGCGCCAGCGCGAGCCGCGTGGAGTCCGCGGTGCGCGCGCCGAGCCAGTGCGCCGCGAGCGCGGGCGTGAGGAACTGCGGCGTCGCGTAGCGCGGCTGCGACGTCGTGATGAGGTGCGCCTTGAGCGCGTCGTACGTGCGGCCGTAGTCGTCCGCCGCCGTCGGCGCGTCGGGGAGCCCGCGGAGGGTCGCGAGGAGCGACGCGCGCGAGGCGCCGACGATGAGGCGGTCGAGCGCGGCGAAGTACCGGCGGCGCGCCTCGGGGAGCAGGTCGTCGCCGGAGTAGAGGCCGAAGCGCAGCGCGAGCGGCGCGCCGTCGCGGTCGTACGCGCGGAGGCGCTGCACCTGCGCCCGCAGCGAGTCGAGGCGGCGCAGCGCGTCCACGCTCGGCAGGTCCACCGACGACGGCGGGAGCGCGTTGATGGCGCGCGTGGCGTCGGCGACGTCGCGCTGGAGGCGGCGGTTGCCGGCGTAGGAGACGGTGAAGAGCAGCGCCAGCAGCATCGCCAGCGAGGCGGCGCCGCCGAGCAGCGCGCGCCGCGTGAGGTCGAGCCCCACGCCGCCCTGGCTCGCGAGCTGCGCGGGGCGGTCGGCCAGGATCACGTCCTTCCACAGTCCCGTGAGCCACACCCAGCGCGGCACCTTGCGCGTGTACGCCTGCGGCGCGGCGGGCGCGGCGGCGGGCGTCTGGAAGCCGGCGGGACTGAACCCGCCGGTGGCCTTCACCGCCGCCGGCGCGCGCGCCGCGGCCGCCACCGCCTCCTCGGCGCGCGGCGCCTCCTGCACGAGCACGGCCTGCACGCCGGTGAAGTACACGCCGCGGAGGAACGGGCCCGTCGGCTCCTGCGTGGGGCGGCACAGCTCCATGGCGAGCTCCACGACGCGCGGCGCGAGCTTGCGCAGCTCGCGCGGCAGCTCGTAGGCGCCGAGGCGCCGCGTGGGGTCGAGGTCGCGCGGGAGCATGCGCAGGCGGTGGAGCCCGAGCGACTCGACCAGCTCCTGCAGCGCGCCGCCGAGCCGTCGCGCGGTGCGGTCCGCGTAGGTCCCCGCCTCGCCGTCGTCGGACGCGAACGTCGCCCCCACCACCTCGTCCGCCTCGGACGCGGTGAGCGGGTGCGCGAAGTCGGCGAAGTGCGCGACCGCGTCGGCCTTGGTGAGCACGAGGTAGACGGGGAGCCGCACGCCGAACGCGCGCGCGGCGTCCACGAGCTGCGCGCGGAGGCCCACCGCGGCGGCGCGCGCGGCCTCGCCCCCGCCCGGCGCGAGCAGCGTGTCGCACGGATAGCAGACGACGGCCGCGCGCGGCGGCTGCTTGCCCTGCACGGCGCTCGCGAGGCGCCGCGGGCGGATGTGCGAGAGCAGCCGCTTGTACGCGCCGCGGTCCTGCGCGAGCGGCCCGCCCGCCTCGGCGATGACGACGTCGCCGGCCAGCCAGAGGTTCGCGGCGGCGGTCGGCGCGACGGTCTCGCCGCGGAAGAGGTCCCCGGCGAGGAGCGCGGGGTCGAGGCCCGAGCGCACCACGGTCGTCGTCTTCGCGCTCCCCGCGGGCCCGAGCACGAGCACGGCGGGCATCGCGGGGACGGCGGCCTTGCGCCCCTTCGCGCGCACGAGCGCCTCGCGCGCGGCGCGCATGCCGGCGTCCACGGCGGCGCCGAGCCCCTTCGGCGCGCCCGGCGCGGGGCGGTCCTGGCGCACGAGGGACCAGACCACCGCGCCCGCCGCAGCGAGTCCGATGACGGCGAGCCCCAGCACGAGCACCCAGCGGTCCCGCCCGGCCAGCCCGAGCGCGCCGGCGAGCAGCCGGGCGAGGAGGATCCAGACGGCGAGCGCCGCCGCGGCGAGGGCGAGGAGCTTCGTGAGGCGCGACATGAGGTCCCTGCGGCGGAGGGCGGGCGGGGCCTAACGCGACGGCGCGGCGTCCGCGCGCTGCGCGGTCGGCAGGGCGCGCAGGTCGCGCGCGCCGTGCGAGAGCGAGACGCGGAACGCGACCCAGAGCCCGGCGGAGAAGACGAACGCGGCGGCGGCGAGGATGGCGAGGCGGCGCAGCCACGGGTCGCGCACGTTGGGACGCACGACCTCCGCCGACGGCGGCCAGTGCGGCGCCAGCGGCCACGCCGCGCCGCGCGACCGCGCGATGCGCGCGAGGAGGCGGTCGGCGACCGGCTGCGCCTCCGCCGGCGCGTGCGAGAACCGGCCGCGGAAGCCGAGGAGCAGGCAGAGCGCGAACACCTCGAGGAGGTCCGCGACCGCCGCGGGGTTCGCGCCGTCGCGGCGCTCGAGCGCCTGCCGCGCGTAGTCGAAGAAGAGGTCGCCCGCGCGGTTCGTGGAGAAGAGCTCCTCCTGCAGCGGCCGGCGCGACCACTCCGCGAACATCGGGTGCGGCGAGTTGAGCACGGACTCGTCCACGAACGCGACGACCGCGAAGAGCGCGAGGTTGACGTCGTCGTCGGGGTATCCGCCGCGCCGCGCCTCCTGCTGCGCGGCCGCCACGAGCTGCCGGAGCTGCGCGCGAAACGACTCGGCGTCCGCGGCGACCTGCTTGCCGGAGCGCAGGCGGGCGGTGGCGGTGAGGATCTCCTGCATCGCCATCGCGAGCTGCCCGCGGCGCCCCGGCGCGGCCGGCGCGTCCTGCTCGGCGCGCGGCGGTTGGATGGGGCCAGGAGACGTCATGGGCGCGAATCTACGGCTGGGCGCCGCAGCCGTCCACACGGCCCTCGGCCGAGGGCCGAGGGCCGAGAACTGTCTACGCGTCCGGGATCACGGTCAATTCCACCCCCGCCACCGGCAGCGTGTCCGGCACGTACACGCCCACCTCGCCCGTCTGCTGGATCGTGTCCCAGCACGGGCCGGCGCGGCTCAGGAGGAAGTACGCGGTGTCCGGCCGCGGACCGACGGCGGCGGGCGGGTTGTGCAGGTGCTCGATGGCCAGCCCGGGGTAGCCGCGGCGCACCAGCTCGAGCACGTACTTCGCCGCACACACCTTCAGCAGCGTCGGCACCTGCACGACGAGCGTGTCGAGCGCGGCCGGCGTGCGGGCGCGCACGCCGAGCACCCAGCGCGAGGCCCCGTAGACGCGCGCGTCGGGAACGGCGCCGGCGTGGAGCGTCGGCTGACGGAGCCCGAGCGGCACGGCGATGGCCGCCGCCTGGATCGCGACGCCGAGGTGCGTGACGACGTGCCGCTCCAGCGCGGCGAAGCAGGCCTCGGGCGCGTCGTGGTCGTAGGCCGGGAGCCCCTGCGGCGTCGCGTCCGCGGCGAACGTGCAGAGCGCGCCCGCGAGACGGGCGAGCTCCACGTACAGCCGCTCGGGATGCGCGTGCCGCGTCTGGAGCAGGTGGCGGAGCGGCCCCACCGACGAGTGCACGGCGTGGAGCAGCCACATCCCCGCCACCTCGCCGCCGCCCGCGGCGGCGCCGCGCAGCGTCTCGCCCTTGGCGTCGAGCATCTCGACGAGGCGGGCGAGCAGGGTGACCAGGCGCGGGCTCGCGCCGAGCTGGAGGCAGGGCGGGACGTAGTCCGCGTCGTAGATGAAGTGCCCGGCGCCGTCGCGCCGCACGCGCGCGACCGGGATCGCCACGTCCCCCTCGGCGAGCTCGGTGTCGAGGAGGAGGCGGAGGTCCTTGCGGCCGACGTCCACGGGGCGCGCGTCGCGTCCGGTGAGCTCGTCCAGCACCGGCGTGGCGACCGCGGCGTAGCGCGCGCCGGCGGCCCCGTTGCCGTCGGCGAGGTTCGCGCCGCCGCGCCGGAACGCCGGCACCGTCAGCAGCACCAGGTGGCTCGGCTGCGTCGGCGAGAAGGCGTCGCGGATGTCGTGCGGCGCCGGCGCGGCGTCGCTCTCCGGGACGTTGAACGGCAGGCCGTCGGGCATGACGCCGCGCGCGTGCACGACGCGGGCGACGCCGTTGCGCAGCGACTCCGCGTCGAGCTCGAGGCCGGCCAGCCCGTAGGGCTTGAAGTAGAGCTGCGAGAGCGCGAAGTGGATCGCGTCCTCGTGGTGCCGGCTCTGGGCCTGGAAGTGGTGCTGCGAGAGGTGCATGCCCTCGCGCCACACCACCCGGGGGGCATACGTCATCCGGGTCCGTGGGGCCGGGCGCCGGTGGTGGACCGTGCGACGCGGCGGGTTAAGTTGTGGGAGCCCGACCCGCCCGCCACCCGCCGAGCCGATGACGAGCGCCGAGTTCACCGCCAGATACAATCTGCTCAGGCCCCTGACCACGCAAGGCGTGCGCAGCTTCATCGCGCAGCAGCGCGACCTGGGGCGCATGGTGCTCGTGCACCTCTTCGAGCCGGACAAGGGGGACGCCGGGCGCCTCCAGGCCCTGCTGGATCGTCTGGGCCCGGAGGAGCGCGCGAAGGTGATCGAGGTGGGCGAGGTCGGCGGCTCGCGCCTGGTGGTGACGCAGTACACGGCGGACTTCACGTCCTTCCGCGCGTGGCTGGAGGCGCGCGTGAGCGAGGCCGGCACGGTGCAGATGGAGGCGGTGCGCGTGCCGTCCACGATCGTCCCGCCGTCGGCGCCGGCCGTGCCGCCGCCGGCCCTCCGCGCGCCGCCCGTCCCGCAGCGCCCGCCGAGCGCGACGCCCCCGCCGGCAGCGGCACCGGCGCCAGCACCGGCATCGGCGCCGCCGGCCTCCGGCGGGTCGTTCACGCAGCTCTTCGCGCCCGGCGAGGCGGCGCCCGCGCCGCGCACGCCTAACGAGGCG
>JBJMNJ010000230.1:0-3286 GCA_045804325.1 Gemmatimonadaceae bacterium | reverse complement strand
TCGCGGCGGTCGCCGTGTTCCTGCTGCTGCGGGTGCGGATGCGGCTGTCGGGGCGCGTGGCGAGGGTGGTGGTGGACGAGGTCGCGGCGTAGGGGCGCGGAGTGTGAGCTGGAGACCAACGACTACGGACCACCGACCATAGGCCACACGACCGGTCCCGGTTCGTCCTGTGGCTCGTGGTCTTTGGTCTTTGGTCTTTGGTCTTTGGTCTTTGGTCTTTGGTCGGGTGGCCAACGACCCACGCCCCATGACACTTACAACTCCTGTACTTGACCTCCCGCGCAGCGCGCGCGACCCTATGTAGACTTCTACACAGCCCCCCGCCTTGCGCATCACGTACCCCACCGCGCTCGTCATCGCCGCCGTCGTGCGCGGCCACCGCTACGGGTTCGACGTCATCGACGCCACCGGGCTGCCGAGCGGCACGGTGTATCCCATCCTGCGGCGCCTCGAGGACTCCGGCATGCTGCGGTCGCGCTGGGAGCGCGAGGCCGCGGCGCACGACGAGGGGCGGCCGCCGCGGAAGTACTACCAGGTGACCGGCAGCGGGCAGGCCGCCGCGCGCGAGGCGCTCGAGCGCTTCCCCGGCGCCGTCGCCGCGCTCGTCCCCGCGGGCGTGACCAGCCGGTTCGGCGCATGACCGCCGCCCGCCGCACGCCGGCGCCCGGCCTCGGGCTCGTGCGCGCCGTGCGCTGGCTCGTCCCGCGCGACCGCCGCGCCGAGTGGGAGGCGGAGTGGCGCGGGGAGGTCGAGTACTACTGGGCCACCGCGGACCGACGCGGCGTGCCGCCCGCGCTCGCTCGTGCCTCGCTCCTGCTCCGCTGCGCGGGCGCCGCCCGCGACGCGCTCTGGATCCGCCGCAACCACGGAGTCGTCCCCATGCTCGGACAGGACGTGCGGTACGCCGCGCGCATGGTCGCGCGCCGCCCCGGCTTCAGCGCCACCGTGGTGCTGACGCTCGCTCTCGCCATCGGCGCGAACGCCGCGATCTTCAGCGTCGTGAACGCGGTGCTGCTGCGCGGGCTCCCGTATCCCGAGCCCGAGCGACTGCTCATGCTCTGGGGCGAGCCGCGCGAGCCGCAGTTCGCCGAGAAGGTGGCGAGCTGGTGGTCGCTGCCCGACCTCGAGGATACGCGGCGCACGCAGAAGAGCTTCGAGAGCATGGCCGGGCTGATGTCCCCGAGCCTGACGCTCACCGCGCCGGACCTGCCGCCGCGCCGCGCCTCGGCGGCGATCGTCACGGACGACTTCTTCCGCACGCTCCGCACGCCGCCCGAGCTCGGGCGCACGCTCGGGCCGGCGGACGAGGGGCCGGGCGCGGCGCGCGCCGTCGTGATCTCGCACGACCTCTGGCAGTCCCGCTTCGCCGGACGCCGCGACGTGCTCGGCGCCACGCTCGTCGTGGGTGGCGTGCCGCACACCATCGTCGGCGTCATGCCGCGCCGCTTCCAGGTGCCGGAGCAGGCCGATCTCTGGATCGCCCGCGGCGCCGACGGGCTCGACGAGGAGCGCGGGGCGCACCGCTACCAGGTGTTCGCCCGCCTCAAGCCGGGCGTCACGCCGGCCGCCGCGGCCGCCGAGATGCGCACGATCGCGCGTGCCCTCGAGCAGAAGTACGGCGACACGAACCTCGGCCGGTCCGTCCGCGTCGAGCCCGTGCAGAGCGCGATGGTGAGCGGCGTCCGGCGGCAGCTGCTCGTGCTGTTCGGCGCCGTGGGGCTCGTGCTGCTCGTCGGCTGCACGAACGTCGCCAGCCTGTTCCTCGCGCGCGCCGCGCAGCGCGAGCGCGAGGTGGCCGTGCGCGCCGCGCTCGGCGCCGCGCGCGGGCGGCTCGTGCGGCAGTTCGTCACCGAGAGCATGCTGCTCTCGCTCCTCGGCGGCCTCGCGGGACTGGTCGTCGCCGTGGTGGGCGTGCGGCTGCTCCTCGCCGCCGCGCCGGGCGCCGTCGGGGGCACGGCCCTCCCCCGAGCGGGCGAGGTCCGCGTGGACCTGGCGGTGATCGGCTACCTGCTCGCCGTGAGCGCCGCCGTCGGGATCCTCTTCGGCGTCGTGCCATCGCTCGGACTCCTGCGCGGCCGTTCGTCCGCGTGGCTCCGCGAGGGCGCGCGCGGGCCCGCCTCGCAGCGGCGCGTGCTCCGGCAGACGCTCGTCGCGGCGGAGGTGGCGCTCGCGGTGCTGCTCGTCTCCGGCGGCGTGCTGCTCGCCAAGAGCTACGCGCGGCTCGTGCGCGTCGAGCCGGGCTTCGACCCGTCGCGCCTCGTCGCCGTGCCGGTGTCGCTCACGCCCGCGAGGTACAAGGACGCCCAGGCCGCGCGACGGTTCTTCGACCGCCTGCGCTCGGACCTCGCCGCCACGCCCGGCGTCGCGTCGGTGGCCCTCACGTACGAGCAGCCGATGGGCCGCGGCTGGACGACGAGCTACGAGGTGGCCGACCGGCCGCCCCCGCCGCGCGGGCAGGAGCCCGAGGCGTACATCCGTCCGGTGTCGCCGGGCTACTTCGCCACGGCGGGCGTGCAGCTGCTCGCGGGGCGCGACATCTCGGAGCGCGACCGCGAGGGCGCGCCGGGCGCCGTCGTCGTGAACGAGGCGTTCGCCCGGAGGCACTTCCCGGGGGAGAGCGCCATCGGCAAGCGCCTCGTGCGGCACGCGTGGTGGCCCGGAATGCCGGAGACGTGGGAGATTGTCGGCGTCGTGAAGGGCGAGCGCTTCCTCGGCCTCGACCGCGAGCCCGAGCCGGCCACGTACTTCTCCTACGACCAGTTCTCGTTCGGGCAGATGTGGGTCGTCGTGAAGACGACGGGCGACCCGGCGAAGTTCGCGCCGGCCCTCCGCGCGGCGGTGTGGCGCCTCGACCGCGACATTCCCCTCGACGACGTGCGCACGATGGAGGACCGACTCGGCGACACGGTGGCCGCGCCGCGCTTCACGAGCCGCCTCATGGCCGCGTTCGCGGCGGCCGCGCTGCTGCTCGCCGCGCTCGGGATCTACGGCGTGCTCTCGTACACCGTGGCGCAGCGCACGCAGGAGATCGGCGTGCGCATGGCGCTCGGCGCCGCGCGCCGCAGCGTCGTGGGGCTCGTGGTGGGGCAGGGCATGGCGCCGGCGGCGATCGGCCTCGTCATCGGCCTCGTCGCCGCGGCGTCGCTCACGCGCGTGCTGCAGTCGATGCTCTTCGAGGTGAGCCCGACCGACCCGTGGGTGTTCGGCGGAACGGCCGCGCTGCTCTCGGCGGGGGCGCTCCTCGCGGCGTATCTCCCCGCGCGCCGCGCGGCGCGAGTGGACCCGC
>JBJMNJ010000229.1:0-5849 GCA_045804325.1 Gemmatimonadaceae bacterium | reverse complement strand
CCGCCCTCGGTCGAGACGGCCGCCGCCTCGCCGGGGCCTGCGGCCGCGCGCGCCACGACGGCTCGGGCCGCTGGCGAGAGCGGCGCCAGCGCGGCCGCCGAGCGCCGCTGGACCGCGCCACCCAGCGTGGCGGCGAAGATGCTCCCGAACACCGCGACGCCGATGACGCCCCCGAGCGAGCGCGCGAACGTCGCCGCCGCGGTCGTCACGCCCACGCTGCCGGGCGGCGAGGCGTTCTGCATGACGAGCGGGAACAGCGGCAGCGACGGGCCGACGCCGACGCCGATCGCGAGCATCAGCAGCGTCACCTCCCCCTGCGTCCGGTCCGGGCCGAGGAGGAGGCTCATGAGGAGGAACCCCGCCGTCAGGAGCGCGAGGCTGACGACGAGCACCACCTTGTAGCGCCCCAGCCGCGCGACCGTCTGCCCCGCCGTCAGGCTCCCCGCGACGACCCCGAGCGTGAGCGGCATCATGGTCACGCCGGCGCGCGTGGCGGAGACGCCGACGACGTTCACCAGGAAGAGCGGCAGGAAGATCACCGCGAACAGGAACCCCGCGCCCACGAGGAAGATCGCCGCGGTGCCGAGCGACATCACGCGGCCGCGGAACGCCTCGAGGCGGAGGATCGGGTCGGCGGCGCGCCGCTCGGTCGCGACGAAGCGCCAGAGCGCGGCGACCGAGACGACGAGCATCGCGAGGATCGGCGCCGAGCGCCACGCCCACTGTCCCGGCGCGGGGCGCGGGTGGCCCAGGCTCAGCGCGAGCAGCAGCGGCACGAGGCCGAGCAGGAGCCACACGGCGCCCGCCACGTCCACGCGCGGCCGGTCGCGCCGCGCGAGCCCGCCGACGCGGGGCATCTTGGCGGCGATGAGCCAGAGCGCCACGCCGCCGAGCGGCAGGTTGACGAAGAAGATCCAGTGCCAGCCGAAGGCGTCCGTGATGAAGCCGCCCGCGAGTGGGCCGACGACGTTGGCGATGCCCATCACCGCGCTGATGAGCCCCATGTACTTCCCGCGCACCGCCGGCGGGAAGAGGTCGGCGATGACGGCGAACGCCGTGGTGATGAGCGCCGCCGCGCCGAGCCCCTGCAGCGAGCGGAACCCGACGAGCGGGAGCGTGCTCGGCGCCACGCCGCAGAGGAACGAGCCGACGAGGAAGAGCGCCACGCCCACGAGCAGCACGGGCTTCCGCCCGAAGCTGTCCGAGAGCTTCCCGTAGATCGGCACCATGACGGTGGACGCCACGAGGTACGACGTGGTGATCCACGGGTAGAGCGACGGCGGGATGCGGAGGTCGCGCTGGATGGCCGGGCCGGCCGTCGCGACGATGGTCTGGTCCAGCGCCGCGAGCATGAGCGACACGAGCACGCCGGCGAGCGTCAGCGCGCGCTGCTCGCGCGTGAGCTCGTGCGCGGCGAGGCGCGGCCGCGACGGGCGCTCGGGACGGGAGACGGCGGACATGGGCCGGGAAATGTAGCGGGGGTGCCAAGGCCCCAGGGCTCGCCGCGCGCCGCTTGTAAGATTCCTGTTCCCTCCTGTTGACATCCGACAAGACCCGACCCTTTCTTCCTGTCGAATGTCTAGGAGAACGTGACCCGTGAGCGAATCGTCGACCGACCTCCTGCAGGGGACCCTCGACCTGCTCGTGCTCAAGACCCTCTCGGCGGGGCCGCAGCACGGCTGGGGGGTGGCGCAGCGCATCCAGCAGACGTCGCGGAGCGTGCTCCAGGTGAACCAGGGCTCGCTCTACCCCGCCCTCCACCGCCTCGAGGAGCAGGGCCTCATCGACTCGGAATGGGGCGTCTCCGAGAACAACCGGCGCGCCAAGTTCTACCGCCTCACCGCCGCCGGCAAACGCCAGCTCCAGCGCGAGACCGAGACCTGGCTGCAGTACGCCCGCGCCGTCCAGTGGATCCTCCAGACCGCCTGACCGCACCACCGCACATCTTCGGGAGCCCCCCCATGTCGCTGCCGAGCAGGATCGCCCGCCGCCTCCGCCTCCTCACGCGACGCCGCGGCTTCGAGCACGACCTCGACGACGAGCTGCGGTTCCACATCGAGATGCAGGCCGCGAAGCACGCGGCGCGCGGCCTCTCCCCCGCCGAGGCGCGCGCGCTGGCGGAGCGCGAGTTCGGCGGCGTCGAGCGCTTCAAGGACGAGGTGCGGGACGTGCGCGGCGCCACCTTCCTCGACGACGTGACGCGCGACGTCCGCTACGGCGTGCGCTCGCTGCGGCGCGCCCCCGCCTTCGTCGCGGTCGCCGTCCTCTGCCTCGGGCTCGGCATCGGCGCCAACGCGGCGATCTTCAGCGTCGTGGACGCCGTGCTGCTCCGCCCCCTCCCCTATGCGGAGCCCGAGCGCCTCGTCCGCGCCTACGAGTCCATGCGCAGCTGGGGGCCGAACTCCACCGGCTCGGTGTCGTGGATGAACTACCTCCAGTGGCGCACGGACAGCCGGAGCTTCGAGGAGCTCGTCGCCTACCTCGGCGGGAGCGCGGACATGCAGGGGCGCGGCGAGCCCGAGCGCATCCGCCGCGTCGCCTCGACGGACAACCTCTTCCGGACGCTCGGCGTGAAGCCGCTGCTCGGGCGCACCTTCCTCCCCGGCGAGGAGGAGCGCGGCCGGGACGGGGTCGCGGTGATCGGCGAGGCGTTCTGGCGGCGCCGGTTCGACGGCGACCCCGAGGTGCTCGGACGGACCGTCGTCATCGACGGCGCGCCGCGCACCATCGTCGGCGTCATGCCCACCACCTTCAACTTCCCGGCGGGCGCGCGCCCGTACGACGTGTGGCTTCCCTGGGAGCCGTGGGGCGGCGCGCGCAACAACCGCGGCAACCACCTCCTCGCGGTGATCGGGCGGCTGAAGCCGGGCGTCACCGCCGCGCAGGCCGACGCGGACCTCAAGCACGTCGCCGCGCGCCTCGAGAAGCTCTACCCGAACGAGCAGGCCGACCGCATCGCGCTCGCCCGGCCGCTCGCCGAGGACGTGCTCGGCCGGGCGCGCCCGCAGCTCCTCGTGCTCCTCGGCGCCGTGGGGCTCGTGCTGCTGATCGCGTGCGCGAACGTCGCGAACCTGCTCCTCGCCCGCGCCACCGCGCGGCGGCGCGAGGTCGCGGTGCGACTCGCCCTCGGCGCCAGCCGGGCGCGCCTCGTGAGGCAGTTCCTCGTCGAGAGCCTGCTGCTCGCCGCCGGCGGCGCGCTCGCCGGCGTCCTCTTCGCGCGCTGGAGCCTCTCGGCCATGCGCCCGCTCGTCGAGGGCGCCCTGCCGCGCGCGGACCAGATCACCATCGACACGCCCGTGCTGCTCTACCTGCTCGCCGCGGCGGTCGCGAGCGGGGTGCTCTTCGGCCTCGTGCCGGCGCTCCAGTCGTCGCGCGCCGACGTGCGCGACTACCTGGGCGAGGGCGCCAAGGGCACGTCCGGCGGCGCGCAGACGCGCCTCCGCGCGGGCCTCGTGGTCGCGGAGATCGCGCTGTCGCTCGTGCTGCTCGTGGGCGCCGGGCTCCTCATGCGCGGCTTCGTGAAGCTGCGCGCGACGCCGTCGGGGCTCGACCCCCACAACGTCCTGACGGTGCGGGTCGGCATCTCCGACAAGGTCCCCAGCGCCGAGCGCACGACGCGCTTCTACGGCCCGGTGCTCGAGCGCGTCCGCGCGATCCCGGGCGTCGTCTCTGCCGGGCTGATCACGCTGCTGCCGATCCAGGACGCCTGGACGAACGGCGGCTACACGGTGGAGGGGGAGCCGACGCCGGAGCCCGGCAAGGAGCCGATCGCGGAGATGCGCATGACGAGCCCGGGCTTCTACCGGTCGCTCGGCATCCCGCTCGTCGCGGGCCGCGACTTCGAGGCCTCGGACGCGGCCACCGGCGGCGTCGTCGTGAACCAGGCGTTCGTGAAGCGCCACTTCAAGAACGGCGAGAACCCCATCGGGCGTCGCGTCAACATCTACGGCGCCGCGCGCCCCATCGTCGGCGTCGTCGGCGACGTCCGGCAGGCCGGGCTCGACCGCGACCCGCTCGTCGAGGTGCACGGCTACTTCAACGACACGACCAACACCGGCTGGCTGGACGAGATGACGATCGTCCTGAAGACGACAGTGCCGCCGGGCTCCATCACCAACGCGGTGCGCGACGCCGTGCGGCAGGTGGACCCCAACCAGCCGATGTTCCGCGTGCAGACCATGGACGAGGTGATCGCCCAGTCGCTCGTCGGGCGCCGGCTGAATCTCTGGCTCCTCGGGATCTTCGCGGGCGTGGCGCTCGTGCTCGCGGCCGCCGGCCTCTACGGGGTGATCGCGTACCTCGTGGCGCAGCGCACGCGCGAGATCGGCATCCGCATGGCGCTCGGCGCGCAGACGCGGGACGTGGTGCGGCTCGTCGTCGGCCAGGGCGCGCGCCTCGCGGCCCTGGGCGTCGCCGTGGGGCTCGCGGGCGCGTGGGCGCTCACGCGGCTGCTCGCGAGCATGCTGTACGGCGTGAGCGCGCGCGACCCGCTCACGTTCGCGCTCGTGCCCGCGGTGCTGGCGACGGTGGCGCTGCTCGCCACCTGGCTCCCGGCCCGGCGCGCCGCGCGCGTGGACCCGCTGCTCGCCATCCGCAGCGAGTAGCGGCCGCCGTCACCGGGACGGGGCCGGAGCCCGGGCGCCTCGGCGCCCGGGCCGTCCTACCTAGCGGGGCAGCGCGCCCGCGGCCGCCTGGAGGATGCGCGCGCCGAGGACGCGGCCGCCGGCGCGCTCGAGCGTGTACTCGATGAGCGCGCCGGCCTGGTCGCGCACCTGCCGCACGAGCTGGCCGGCCTGGTTCCTCGTCTCGGCGATCGTGCGGAGGTCCGTCACGCGCCCGACGACGCGCTGCGCGACCTGCTGCCCCGCCGTCGAGAGCGTGCGCTCGAGGATGTCGCCCGTGGCCTCGTTGAGGATGCGCTGCACCGTCTGCCCCGCCGCGTTGCGCGTGACGCCCAGCAGCCCGCGCACCACGCCGCCCACCAGCCCGCCCACGGCGGCGCCCGTGTTCGCGACCGTGCCCGCGAGCTGGCTGACCACCTGCGGGTTGTTGTCGATGAACGTGAGCGTCTGGTCGACGATGTGCACCACGTCGTCGAGGTCCACGAGCAGCAGCGCCTGGGCGCGCACGCCCTGGATGGTCAGGTCCACGTTGCCGACGAGCACGTCGGCGCCCGCGTTGACGCGGAGCAGGTTGGCGACCCGCGCGTCGAGGTTCAGCTTCGCGGTGAGGCTGTCCACCTTGAGGAAGATCCGCTCGACGCAGACGTTCGGGACGTCGAGGACCACGTCGTACTCCGCGTACTGCCGCGACCGCGGCGTGCCGCCCGTGATCGGCCGCGTGCCCGCGGGCGCGCCGGCGGTGTCGCCGAGGGCCCGGCGGAACGAGCGCGTGGTGTCGCCGAGGACGCACCCCATGCGCGCCGCGCGCTGCGCGCCCGGCGAGCGCTGCGCCGCCCCGGGCTGCTGCGCCGCCGCGGCGCCCGGCGTGACGGAGGGGAGCACCAGGAGCAGCGGCAGCAGTCCGGTGGCGATCTTCATGACGGGGCGTCCTCGCGGGTTCCGTTCCTGGCCGTCCGGCACCGGGGCAAAGCGTTAGGCTCGGCCGCGCCGCGGCAGACCCTAACGCGGCGCAAGTTCTTTGCCGGCCCGGCCCGTTCGGGGCGGACGGCCGCCGCAGGCCGGCGTGGCGTCGGTGGGCACGATTGTTGACGCGTCTCGTTCGCCGAGACCCGATCCCATGAGCCGCCTCTCCCCCGCCGCGCGCGTCTGCCTCGCCGCCTCGGCCGCCCTCGCGGCGGCCTGCGGCGGCGCGCGCGCGGCGCGCTCCGGCACCGACGCTTCGGCGGC
>JBJMNJ010000228.1:0-12359 GCA_045804325.1 Gemmatimonadaceae bacterium | reverse complement strand
TCCTTCGACGGTGTTCCGCTCCATCAGCCATTTGAACACCTTCTCCTCCGTGATCCCCTGCTCGATCTCGCCCAGGCGGTTCGCCTTCTGGAGGGAGGCGTAGAGCTGGCCCGGGTCCTGGTTGCGGCCCTTCGCGACCTCGGCGACCCGGTCGTCGATCTCGGCCTCGGTGGCGGCGAGGCCCTCGCGCTCGGCGATCGTCGAGATCACGAGGTCGCGCCGCACCTGGCGCTCGGCCATCGGGCGGAACTCGCCCATGAACTGCTCGCGCTGCCCCTCGGGGACCTGGTACATCTGTGCGTAGGCCTCGGCCACCTGCGCCACCCAGCTCGCCGGCACGTCGAACGGGTTCGCGCCGATGATCTCGTCGAGGAGCTTCTGCCGCACCTCGGAGTCGGCCTCGCGGTCGGCGTGGCGCTGCAGGTCCTCGCGCACCGTGGCGCGCAGCGCGTCGAGCGAGTCGAAGTCGCCCACCTCGCGCGCGAACGCGTCGTCGAGCTCCGGGAGCGACTTGCGCTTCACGTCCTTGAGCGCGATGCGCACCGTCTTCGTCTGGCCGCGCTGCGCCTCGTCGGGGAAGTCGTCGGGCCACTTGACCGGGCGCTCGACCGTCTCGCCCGGGCGCGCCTCCATGATCACTTCCTCGATGGCCGGGATGGCCTGGCCGGCGCCCAGCTCGAGCTGGTAGGGCTTCCCCTCGGGCATCGCGCCCGTCTCGTCGGCCGTCGCGAGCTCCGCCGTCACCCGGTCGCCGGGCGCGGGGCGGTCCTCGATGGGCTGCCAGAGGGCGCGCTGCTCGCGGAGCGCGTCGATCTGCTCCGTGATCTCGTCGTCGGTCACCTGGTGCTGCCGCCGCTCGACGCGGAAGCCGTGCACGCGGCTGAGCGCGATCTCGGGGCGCACCTCGAGGTGCAGCTCGAACGTGAGGGGCTTGCCCTCGTCGAACTTGAGGTCGTGGACGTGCGGCTGCGCGATGGGCTTGAGGTGCTCGCGCTCGAGCACCTCCTTGTACGCCTCCTGGAGCAGCGCCTCGATGGCCTCCTGCCGGATGGCCTGCGCGAACTTCTTGCGCACCATCGCGGCGGGCGCCTTGCCGGGGCGGAAGCCGGGGAGCCGCACCTGCGACGCGTAGCGGCGCGCCGCCTTCTCCTCGGCCGCCTCCACCGCCTCGGCGGGCACCGACACTTCGAGGAGGCGCTCGGCCCCATCGTTCTTCTTCGGGGTGATCTGGATGTCCATTGCGTGGGCGACCCGATGTGAGGGCGCGGACGCTCGCCGCCGCGCGCCTTCAGGGGAATTACTAATGAAAGCAAGCTAACGGGGGGGACGGGGCGGACAAAGCGTCCAGCGGCCCGCGCCCGTCACTCCTCGGTCGCGGCGGCCTTGCCCAGGCGCCTGAGCATGTCGATGCACTCGCGCTTCTCGTCGAGCGAGAGCGCGTCCGTGGCGCGGCGGATGGCCTCGGCGTGCTCCGGGAAGATCTCGCCGATGAGGCGTCGCCCGGCGTCGGTGAGGTCGAGGTACGTGATGCGCTGGTCCTCCGCGCACACGCGCCGCGCGACCAGGCCGCGCGTCGCGAGCTTGTCCACCACGTAGGTGGTGCTTCCGCTCGTGAGCAGCACCCGCTCTCCCACCTGACCCGTGGTGAGCGAGCCGCGGTGAAAGAGGAGCTCCAGCACCGCGAACTCGCTGACGCCGATGCCGTGGCGCTCGATGTCGCGCCGCGCGCGGGCCTGGATGGCCTTCTGCGCGCGCGACAGCACGACCCACAGCTTGAGGGCCGCGGCGAGGTCCTCGTCCTGCTCCTGCTCCGGGCTGAGCGCGCTGGCGGGTGGCTCGGGGGTCATCGCGCCGATGAAGCTCGGGCCGGCCCACGCCGTGGGCAAGAGGGCCCGCGAGGCCTCAGTCCCCGGCGATTGACGCGAGCGCGAGCCGCGGCGACTCGGCCGGGGTACGGCAGAGCGCCGCGAGCCGGCCGTCGCGCGCGAGGAGCTCGTCCCACCGGCCCGACTCCACCACGCGCCCGCGCTCGATCACGTGGATGCGGTCGGCGTCGCGCACCGTGGAGAGCCGGTGCGTGATCCAGAGAACCGTCGTGCGGCCGCGCAGCGCCTCCACGGCCTGCTGGATGCGCCGCTCGGTCTCCACGTCCACGGCGCTCGTCGCCTCGTCCAGCACGAGGAGGTCGGGCCGGCGGAGCAGCGCGCGGGCGAGGGCGAGGCGCTGGCGCTCCCCGCCCGAGAGCCGGGCGCCCCGGTCGCCGATCATCGTCTCGAGCCCCTCCGGCAGCCGCGCGACGAAGTCGTCGGCCGCGGCGAGCGCGAGCGCCTCGCGCAGCTCGGCCTCGGTCGCGTCGGGCTGCGCCCACAGCAGGTTGCCGCGGATCGTGTCGTGGAAGAGGAAGGTCTCCTGCGCGACGTACCCCGTGCGCGCGCGCCACGCGCGTGCGCGGGCGGGCGTGAGCTCCTCGCCGTCGATCTCGAGGCGGCCGGTGTCGGCGAACTGGAAGCCGAGCACGAGGTCGGCGATGGTGCTCTTCCCGCCGCCGCTCGGACCCACGATGGCCGTGAGCTCACCGGCGGGGATCGCCAGCGTGACGTCCGTCAGCGCCTCGACGCGCGGCTCGCTGCCCGGCGCCTCGCCGAGCGCGCCCGGCTCGGCCGCCGCGTAGCGGAACGAGACGCCGCGCAGCGCCACCGATCGACGCAGGCGCGGGGCGGGGAGGGACGCCGCGCTCTCGCCGGCGCCCTCCACGGCCCGCTCGCAGTGGTCGAGGACGCGCATGGTCCGCTCGAACGCCGGCATCGCGAGCATGATGCGCTGGTAGGTGCTCTCCAGCCCCGCCAGGCGCGGCGTCAGGCGCGTCAGCAGGTAGAGGAGCACGAGCAGCTCGGCGGCGCCCACGCGGAGCACCGCGAGCGCCACGTACACGGACGCGCCCAGGAGCAGCGTGGAGCCGAGGCCGAAGATCGCACGCGTGTCGGCGGAGTGCCGCCAGCAGGCGCGCATGGCGGCCGCGAACGAGGCGCTTCCCGCCTCGAACAGGCGCTCGCTTCGGTGCTCCGCGCCGTAGCTCTTCGTCGTCTTCACCGCCCCGACGTACTCCGATGCCGTGGCGAAGAGGCGGTTGGCCTCCTCGTCCACCGCGCGGCTCGTCTCGCGCACGAGTCGGCGGCGAGGCCTGAGCAGCAGCAGCAGGACCGCGCCGCACGCGAGCGCCACCGCCGTCGTCGGCAGCGAGAGCCGGGCGGCGATGACGAGGTACACCGCGGTGAGCGTTGCGCCCCCGAACAGGGCGAGCAGCTCCGCGGGCACGTCGCTGAAGTCGGTGAGCTCGCCGGTGAGCACGCGCGTGAGCTCGGGCGTGCGTCGGCTGCTCAGCTGATCCCAGCGCGCGCCGAGCATCGCGCGGTAGAGTCGGAGGCGGAGCAGGTGGACGAGCCGCTCCTGCAGCTGCACGGTCGAGATGGTCGTCCAGCGCGCGAGCACCACGCGCGCGCCCACGACGGCGATGTATGCGGCCAGCACGGCACCGAGCGTCCGCGGAACGTGCAGTGCGCCGAGGATCGCGGCGCCGGCGCTGGACGCGGCGCCGGCCGAACCCGCGTCGACGCCCGCGACGGCGAGCAGCGGAACGAGCAGCAGGAGGCCGAGCCCCTCCGCGGCGATGCCCGCGAGCGTGAGCGACAGCGTCAGCGCGGCGCCGCCGCGGCAGGTGTCCGACAGGAGGCGCAGGTACCGCCGCGCGAGCATCCGGTCGGCGGCGGGCCCCGCGGGCGTCGCGCGCTGCGTCACGCCGGCACGCCCGGCGCCAGCCGCGCGGCGAGGCGGGCGGCCTGGCGCGCGCCGGCGATCATGCAGCGGTAGGCGACGTGCCGCGCGCGGTCCGCGACGCTCTCCTGCAGGCGGAGCTGGAAGTGCCGGAGGCCGGTCGCGCGCGTGGCGTTGGGCTGGGCGAACAGCAGGTGCGCGGCCTCGTCCGCCAGCGCCGCGGCGTGGCGGTCGGCGCGGGCCTCCGTGAGCACGAGCGCCGGCACGGGCGCGCCGAGCCAGCCGTGCGCGAGCAGCAGGCCGGTGCGCACCATGCGCGCGCAGCGCCAGCCCGCCGCGCGGTCGAGCATGCGATACCAGTCGAGGGGCTTCGAGTGGATGAGCTGCGCGAGCCCACAGATCCACTCGAGGCGCTCCCACCGATGCTTCGCGCCGTGGATCGCCAGGATGAGGAGCGTGTCCTCGTGCGACGGGTTCGGGAGGGGCCGCTGCAGCACGGAGACGTCGATGCGCGAGTCCCAGAAGTCGTCGATCCCGAGCGGGCGCGCGATGGTGCGGGGGACGATCGTCCAGTGCAGCTCGATCATCGCCTCGTCCCCGGGCCGCCAGAGGGCGTACTGGTACTCGAAGCCGCGGAACAGCGGCGCGCACAGCACCGCGGGCGGCGCCTTGTAGCCGCGCGTCCGCAGGAGGGCCGCCACCCGCACGAGGTCGCCGGGCTCGACCAGCAGGTCGAGGTCCTTCATCGTGCGGTACGTGATGTTGCCGTAGACGCACTGCGCCAGGCCCGGCCCCTTGTACGGGAGGACGCGGATCCCGTTCGCGCCGAGCAGCGCGAGCACCTCGTGCAGCTCCGCGGAGAGCATCAGGTTGCGCGCGGCGTTCGCCACGAAGTAGTCGTGGAGCTCCTCGAGCACGGCAACCGGCACGAGATCGGCCGCGTGCATCCCGACGTGCGCGTGCAGCAGGGGCATCATGCGGTGACGGTGCGCCAGCGCGATCAGCGCCGGCCAGTCCGTCACGTGCGCCGCGAGCGCGCGGACGCGCGCGGGCTCCGCGACGTCCGGCATGGTGTCCGCGCAGGCGAGGAGCAGGGCGACGTGCGAGGCGGCGTCGGCCCGCACGACGGTCTCAGGCATGAGGCGCGAACTCCCGCTCGATGAGCGTCACGACGTCGTCCAGGGCGCCGAGCCGCCAGGGCCGCGTCAGCCGCCGCACCGGCACGCGCGCGGCGACCTCGCGGCGGTCGCGGAACTGCGCGAGCCCCGACACGTCGTGGAGCCAGGTGATGCCGTAGGTGTAGCGCACGAGGGCCAGGAAGGCGTCGTGGGGCGCCACCGGACCGAGGGCGACGGCGTCGCCGACGTCCAGCAGCACCACGCCCGCGAGCGGCAGCCGCTCGAGCGACGAGAACCCGTGCGCGATGCGCGCCGCGCGCTTGGTCCATCCGCGGTCGAGCCGCGGCAGCCGGCGCACGTCGCGACCCAGCACCTTCGCGGCGTCGGGCCAGAGCTTGAACTGCGGGAAGCCGGCGTGCACGGCCGGTCCGTCCCCATCGAGGCGGACCGCCGCGAAGTCGTCGGCGACGAGGGGGTGGCCGCGCGCGTGGAGCGCGGCGGCGAGCGTGGACTTCCCCTGTCCGGAGTCGCCCAGAAACGCCACGGCGGCGCCGCCGATCTCCACGACGCTCGCGTGCAGCACGAGGAAGCCGCGCTGCTGGAGGAGCACGCCGAAGGCGGGGCCGAGCACGGCGAGGCGGAGCGTCCGCGCGTCGACGCGCGGCCGTGCCGTCACGACGATCTCGCGCCCGTCCCGCACCGTGACCTCGCCCACGTCCCCGAAGAAGAGGCGCCACTCGTTGGGCGACACCATCGTTGCGGCGTCGTCGTCAGCCGGCGAGGCGGCGCCGAGGCTCCGCCCGCCGCGCGCGCGCCGGATCTCCACGTCGGCCCCCCCGCTGCCGGGAAGCAGCTCCGGCAGCGGAAGGGACGACGAGATGCCCAGACCGAAGGCAGTGTACAGGTGCACTGTGGTCAGCTGCGCGGCGGCTTCGGCTTGCTACCGCCGCCGGTGTTACCGCCACCGCCGGTGCTGCCGCCACCGCCGGTGCTGCCGCCGCCGCCGCCACCCGCGGGCTTCCCCTGGGTGAGCTGGGCGACCGTGCCGTAGTCGGTGACGCGGGGCTCCGCGTACCGCCGACGGACGGATGACACTGCGTCGTGTTGATGCATCGCGTCCCTCCAGATGGAGATATCGCTGGCGCGTTACGAGCTGCTCGAGCGGGTGCGCCAGCACCCCGCTCAACTTCGAGTCGTGACCGCCGGACCGTCCTCGAGCAGGGTTGCGAAGTCGTCCCGCTCGCGGCCGCCGATGAGTATCCCGTCCTTCCCCTCGAGCCACGCGTGCGCGTGCAGCGCCCCGTCCGCCTCGCGGCGCACGCCGATGCGGAGCTCGCTCGCGTGGCCGGCGCGCGACAGGAGCACCTGCGCCGACAGCGCGCGCGTGAGGCACGTCGCGCCGGGCACGAAGCGGCTCGCGCGCCGCACGCCCCACGTCACGTCCTCGACGCTCGCGCCGCGTGCGCCCGACGCGTCGGCGCGACGGCGGATCGCCCGCAGGACGCGCGTCCACCGGTCGTACGGCAGCAGCCACAGCGCGGCGCGCACGACGGCCACGGTGGGCAGCGCGCGGACGAGGACGCCGAGGCGGCGGCGCGACGGCACGTCAGGCACCCGCGGGGGTGACCACGTTGACCAGGCCGCGGGTGTGCAGGTCGTCCACGAAGCGCCGGAGGTCCGCCTCGGCCTGCTCGGGCGCGACCTCGAACGCCGCCGCCACCGCGTCGCGGAGCTCGGGCAGCGTGGCCGGCGCCTCGAGCCGCTGCCAGACGTGCGTGCCGACGGGATCGAGGCCGTAGTAGCGGCCGTCGGCGAGGCTGAGGATGACCGCCTCGCCCGCGAGCTCGCAGAACACGTGAGCCGGGGACCGGCTGATGGCGGTGTGAGTCGAAAGCATCGTGAGGACGAGGGCGGCGGGAGGCTTCGAGGTCGGCTCGTCGCGGAGGTGGCGAAAACGAAACACGCCTCTCCGGACGGTGGCGGTCCAATGGAAGGCCCGTACCGCGCGCGGCACGGCAGGCCATCGTGCGCTCCGCGAACGACTTGCGTCGTTTCCGCTAGGCTGGTTGTCGCGCGCGCTATACAACCGAATCGAAACAAGGGTTACGAATCGAAACGTTTGAGAGCGGTCGCCCGGCGTTCTTAGTCGCTGTGGAGCATGCGGATACGGCGCCGGCCCGTCCTGGAGCGCCCGTCGGCGCGGGCGTCCCGGCCGCCGGCCCGCGCCGTGCCCTACGTGGCACGCGTTCACGATGCCGCGGCGCGCCGCTCGCGCGCCCACACCACCACCCGAGGGTACGAGATGCCCGCGACGGCCGGCCGGGAGACCGCCGGCGGATGGGCGCGCACGCCATCCGCGCGCGCCCATCCGCTCACGCTGCTCATCGTCGACGACGACGTGCTGCTCGCGCGCCTCCTGAAGGCGAACGTCGAGCGCCCCGGCCTCATCGAGGCCGAGGTGGCCCCGTCCGGGGAGCACGCGCTCGCGCGCCTGGCGCGTGGCGGCATCGACGCGCTCGTCACCGACTTCGCCATGCCGGAGATGGACGGGGTCGAGCTCGTGCGCCGGGTCCGCGAGAGCGACCGGACGCTCCCCGTCGTGATCATCACGGCCTACGCGACCGTGGAGCTGGCGGTGCAGGCGATGCGCGCGGGCGCGGTCGAGTTCCTCCAGAAGCCCGTCAACGTCGACGCCCTGCTCGCGCTCATCGAGCGCGCGGTGGCCGAGCGGCCCATCCGCGAGGAGCTCGCCCAGCGCGGCGAGCGGCGCGCCTCGCTCTCTGCGGACCAGTGCGTCGTCGGCGACGACGCGGCGCTCGCGGACGTGCGGCGGTTCGCCGAGCGCATCGCGCGGGTGCCCGGCGCACGCGTCCTCATCACCGGCGAGTCGGGCACCGGCAAGAGCATGCTCGCGCGCTCCATCCACGAGCTCTCGGGCGACGTCGGCCGCTTCGTGGAGGTCAACTGCGCCGCGCTCCCCGCGCCGCTCCTCGAGACGGAGCTCTTCGGCCACGAGAAGGGCGCCTTCACCGACGCCAAGGGGCTCAAGCGCGGGCTCATCGAGACGGCCGACCGCGGGACGCTGCTCCTCGACGAGATCGGGGCGATGCCCCTGGAGCTGCAGGCCAAGCTGCTGCTCTTCCTCGAGTCGCGCGAGATCCGCCGCGTGGGCGGGGTGCACCCGGTCCCGGTCCGCACGCGCGTCATCGCCGCGACGAACGAGCGGCTGCACGAGCGCGTGAGCCAGCGCCTCTTCCGCCAGGACCTGCTCTACCGCCTGGACGTGGCGACCGTGGAGATGCCCGCGCTGCGATCGATGCCGCACGTCATCCCGCAGCTCGCCGAGCGCTTCCTGCGCGACCTGTGCGCCGAGCTGCAGCGCCCGGTGCCCATCACCACGCCGCGCTCGTTCGCGGGCCTCGTGGACTTTCCGTGGCCCGGCAACGCCCGCGAGCTCCGCAACGCCGTGGAGCGCGCGCTGATCTTCCAGGACGGGGGCGAGTTCGTCGTGCGCCCGCCCGCGGACGCGGCGCGCGCGTACGCCGGCCTCGAGGTGTCCGCGGCCCGCGGCGCGGTGACGCTCGAGCCGGGGCTCACGCTGGACGAGGTCGAGCGCCGCTACATCGGCGCGATGATGTCGGCGGCCACGTCGCAGCTCGGCGACCTCGCACGGCGACTCGGCATCTCGCGCAAGACGCTGTGGGAGAAGCGTCGGCGGTACGGGCTGTGAGACCGCCGCCGCCCGCGCCGGCGGTGGGCTGGACGACGCACGTCCTGTCGCGCCCGGTGACGGCGTACACGCTGATCGCCGCCGTCACCATCCTCGACTGGATCACGCCGTCGGGCATCCAGATGGGGCTCCTGGTGTGCCTGCCCGTCGTGCTGCTCGCACTCCAGGACCGTGCCGCGCCCATCGTCGCCGGGACGGGGCTCGCGCTCGTGGGCCGGGCGATCGAGATCGCGGCGTCGACCCCGGATCTGCCGCGCGTGATCTGGTTGCCGAACCGCGTGCTCACCATCGCCGCCATCGTCGCGAGCGCCTTCCTGTCGCGGGTGCTCCAGCGGCATCGGGCACGCGCGCAGGTCGCGCTCACCAGGGCCGTCTCCGCGCGCGACACCAACCGGCTGCTCCTCTCGCTCCTCGCGCACGACCTCCGCACGCCGCTCGTGGCGGCGACGCAGGCGCTCGAGTACGCGGAGCGCGCGGCGGCCGAGGGGCGCGCGATGGACGCGGGCCTCCTCACCGCGACACGGCTCCGCCTGCGCCGGAACCTGCGCGTCATCGAGACGGTGCTGCACGTGGCGCGGCGGGACATCATCCACTACACGCCCGCGAGCGCGGCGGACGGGGAGGAGCCGCTCGCGCGCGAGCTGATCCTCTCCGAGGTCGCGCTCTTCTCGGGCGAGGCGGAGACGCAGGGAAAGCGGATCGCCGTCTCGGTCGACGCGCTGCCCCCAGGCAGCCTCGCGGCGAACGGCGCCGTGCTGCGCCAGGCCCTCGCGATCCTGCTCGACAACGCACTGCGCTACGCGCGTCCGGGCACGATCTCGGTGGAGGCGCACGGCTGGGAGGACCGCCTCGCCATCCGGGTGCGCGACAACGGGCCGGGGCTGAGCCTCGCGCGGTCGAGCATGACGCATCACGGCTCGGGGCTGGGGCTCGAGCTGTGCCGCGCACTGCTCGCACACGAGAACGGAACGCTGGAGCTGGAGAGCGACAGCGAGCAGGGCACCTGCTTCCGCCTCTCGCTGCCGCTGCTCCGCGCGCGGCAGACCTCGTCCGCGGAGTCCGCAGCGTCCGCGGACGCCGCGGACGCCCGGGCGCCGGCGGCGCGGGCCGTGGCGGCGCCCGCCTGATCGCCGCCGGTCGTCAGCGGCGTCCCCGCGGTGGGGAGCGCGGCGGGGCGTTGACCGGAGCGCGACACGGCTCAGTATTGTGAGCGTCCATCGACGCGTCCGAGCCTCCACATGCCCCCCTTCGCCCCACGCACGGCGACCCCGCGGCTCACCGCCCTCGCGGCTCTCGCCGGCCTGCTGGCGCTCGCCGCCTGTGCGCCCGCGGCGTCCTCCGGCGGCTCCGCGTCCACCGCGCCCGCCGCGTCGCGCCGCCAGGCCGACCTCATCACCGCCGAGGAGATCGCCGGCACGTCGGCGACGACGGCCTACCACGCCATCGAGATCCTGCGGCCCACCTTTCTCCGGGCGCGCGGCCAGCAGTCCCTGTCCGGCAGCCAGTCGCCGGTCGCCTACGTCAACGGACAGCGATGGGGCAACCTGGAGTCGCTGCGCAACCTGACGGCGGACGACGTGCTCAGCATCCGGCGCCTCAGCGCCTCCGAGGCGCAGTCGCGCTACGGGCTCGACAACATCGGCGGGGCGATCGAGGTGACGACGAAGTCGGGGGCGCCCCGGCGATGACCGCGCGCCGGCTCGGCGCGCTGGCCCTCGCGCTGGCGCTCGGCGCGCCCGCCTGCGCGCGTCCGGTGCCCGTGGCTGGGGCCGAGCCGGTGCCGTCGGCCGGCGCCGAGGCGACGCCGCGGCCCCCGCGGCGGCAAGGGGACGTCCTCACGCTCGAGGAGATCCGCGCGACGCCCGCCATGAACGTCTACCAGCTCCTCGAGCGTACGCGCCCGCAGTACCTTCGGCCCGTCCCGGGGACGAGCTCGCGCGCGGCGCAGCGCTATCTGCCGTACGTGTTCGTGAACGGCTCGCGCTGGGGGCCGCTCGAATCCCTGCGCACGATGCAGCCGGAGCACGTCGTCTCGATTCGCCGGCTGAGCGCCTCCTCCGCCCAGGTGCGCTACGGCTCGGAGTACGTCGGCGGGGTGCTCGAGATCGTCACGGGCGAGGCGCCGAGGTAGGGCGCCCGGACGTGCCGCGGGGGCGACCGTCTACTGGCGGTCGCCCCCGCGGCGCTGTCCTCGATGCTCGAGGCGGGATTCGAACCCGCACACCTTTCGGTACGGCGTCCTAAGCGCCGCGCGTCTACCGATTCCGCCACCCGAGCGTGTACACAAAATACGCGTTCGGTGCGGCGCACGCTGCCGCGAGTCGCGGTGGCGGGGCGTGGGTCGTGGGTCGCCAGGTGTCGACGGCCCACGACGCGCGGCGGCTCGTCAGTCGCCGACGCGCACGCTCACGACCCGGGACTGCTGGAGCTCGAGGTTGTAGACGTACAGGCTCACGACGTCGCCGGCCTTCACACTCCGGAGCGTCTGCTCGAGCTCGTCCACCGACGTCAGCGCGTGGCGCGGCCCGGGGTGGAGCACCTCCGTGATGATGTCCCCGGCGAGCAGCCGCCGGTACGCCGGGCCGGCGTTGTCCACGCTCATCACGCGCACGCCGCGCTTGTCCGTGCCGAGGCGGTTCTCGCGCAGGAACTCCGGCGAGACCGGCTCGACGGTGACGCCGAGGCGATCGCTGCTCGCCGCGCCGTCCTCGTCGGGCCGCGCGCGCGTGGCGCGCGAGGCGACCTGCTCCTCCTCGGGCGCCTCCACGAGCTTCACGCGGTAGCTCTTGCGCGTGCCCTGGCGCATCACGTCCACGCCGACCGTCTGCCCGGGCTCCCGGCTGCGGATGTAGCGCTGGAGGGTGTTCACGCGGTCCACCGCGTTGCCGTCGATCGCCACGATCACGTCGCCCGGCTCGAGCCCCGCGCGCTTCGCCGGGCTGTTGTCGTCGCTGAAGCCGCCCACGAGCACGCCGGCGATGGTCTTGAGCCCGGCCATCTGCGCGTCCTCGGGCGTGACGTCGTTGATCTGGATGCCCAGCACCGCGCGGCGCACGCGGCCGTACGCGATGATGTCGTCCATCACGTCCTTGGCCAGCGTGATGGGGATGGCGAAGCCGTAGCCGGAGTAGTACCCCGTGGGGCTCGCGATCGCCGAGTTGATGCCGATCACCTCGCCGCGGATGTTCACGAGCGGGCCGCCGGAGTTGCCGGGGTTGATCGCCGCGTCGGTCTGGATGAAGTCGGTGATGGCGTAGCTGCCCGGGAGCAGCGAGCGGAGGTTCGCGCCGCCGCGCCCCTTGGCGCTCACGATGCCGGCCGTGACGGTGAAGTCGAGGCCGAGCGGGTTGCCGATCGCCACGACCCATTCGCCGATGCGGATGCCGTGGTCGTCGCCGAGCTCGACGAAGGGGAAGTCCTTGCCGTCGATCTTGATCACGGCGACGTCGGTCGTCGGGTCGCGGCCCACGACCTTCGCCGTGAACACGCGCTGGTCGGTGAGCGTCACCGTCACCCGGTCGGCGTCGGCGACGACGTGGTTGTTCGTGAGGATGTAGCCGTCCTTCGAGACGAGGAACCCGGAGCCGCTCCCCTCCTGCGGGCGGGGCTGCTGGCCGGGGTCGCCGAACTGCTCGAAGAACTGCTCGAGGCCGGGGGGCACGCGGCCGCGCACGCGGTTGCTCCCGCGCTGCGCCAGGCGCGAGGTCTCGATGGAGACCACGGCGGGCGTCACGTGCTCG